>CAMYMQ010000073.1 GCA_947259335.1 uncultured Alphaproteobacteria bacterium
GGCCCTGGTCCGGCGCGGCGCGGTGGACGGGCTCTCCATCGGCTTTCGCACCCGCGCCGCGCGGCCGCGGGAGGTCCGGGGCCGGATGCTGACGGCGCTCGATCTCTGGGAGGTCTCGATCGTGACCTTCCCCATGCTGCCCCAGGCGCGGCTGCGTCTGGTGGCGCCTGAGCCGTTCCGCGTGGCGGCCTGACCCCCCCAATCCCAATCCCCAATCCCTTCACCCAAGCAGGAGTTCCCATGAACAAGGAAACCAAGATGACGGACAGCACCGCCGAGAGCCGGGCCGTGATGGGCGAGCTGCTCGCCGCCTTCGAACATTTCAAACAGGCCAATGACCAGCGCCTGGCCGAGATCGAGACCCGGGCCGCCGCCGATGTCTTGCTGGAGGACAAGGTCGCCCGGATCGACCAGGCGCTGGACGTGCAGAAATCAGCCCTCGACCGGCTGGTCCATGAAGCCGCCCGGCCGGGCCTCGCGACGGGCAGTGAACCCTCTGCCGCGGCGCACGGCTTTACCGCCTATCTGCGCCGCGGCGAGATCGGAGAGGGCAAATCGCTCAATGCCGGCACGCCGGGCGAGGGCGGGCATGTCGTCCCGGTCGAGACCGAGGCCCGCATTGACCGCCTGCTGGCCGAAGCCAGTCCGATCCGCGCCATTGCCAGTATCCGCCAGACGGCCGCCGGTGTCTTCCGCAAGCCGGTCTCGCGCGGCGGGGCGGCGACCGGCTGGGTATCGGAAAGTGCGGCCCGGCCGGAGACCGATGCGCCGGGTCTGGAACTGATCGAGTTTCCCGCCGCCGAGCTCTACGCCATGCCGGCGGCGACCCAGCAATTGCTCGATGACGCCATGGTCGATGTCGAGGCCTGGCTGGCCGAGGAGGTCCGCGACGTCTTTGCCGCCCAGGAAAGTGCGGCCTTCATTGCCGGCGATGGCATCAACAAGCCGCGCGGCCTGCTGGATTACACGAGCGTCGCCGAGGGCGGGCAGGCCTGGGGTGAGCTGGGCTATGTCGCCACCGGTACGGCGGGCGGGTTTGATGCGAACGATCCGGCCGATGCGCTGATCGATCTCGTCTATGCACCGAAGACCGCCTATCGCGCCCGCGGCCGTTTCGTGATGAACCGCCAGACCGTTTCCGCCGTGCGCCGTTTCAAGGATGCCGACGGCAATTATCTCTGGCAGCCGGCCCTGGGTGAGGGCGCGACCTCAACCCTGCTGGGCTATCCGGTCAGCGAGGCCGAGGACATGCCCGATATCGGTACGGACAGCCTCTCGATCGCGTTCGGGGATTTCGCCCGCGGTTATCTCATCGTTGACCGCCAGGGCGTGGAAGTCCTGCGCGACCCCTTCAGCGCCAAACCGCACGTCCTCTTCTACACCACCAAACGCGTCGGCGGCGGAGTGCAGGACTTCGAAGCGATCAAGCTTTTGAAGTTCGGGGAGAGCTGAGGCGGTGAAGTGATTGTCATCCCTGATGGACGCCCCGCAAAAGCGGGGCGAAAGTCAGGGACCTATGTGGTTGCAACCTGTTGGGTCCCCGCCCTGCGTCCGGCCTTCGCCGGACATCCGGCGGGGATGACAAGTGTTTGTAGAGTCGGCGTAACGCGCGTCAGCGCTCACCCCGCCATACATCCCTTGCCGGGATGTCGCCGTATCCGGTTTTCCAGGTCAAGGGCCGCAACGCGGCCGCTTCGCGGTTTCACCCTTGAGCTGGAAAACCGGACACGGCCTGCTGGCTGACAAGGGACTTATGGCTCAGTCCGCGCTGCGGGCGCCTCACGCACCGCGATTCCAATCTCTCACCCCCGGAGTTTTCCCCCATGTCCCTCACTCTCCTCACTCCGCCCGCCGCGGAGCCTGTCAGCCTGTCTGAGGCCAGGTCCCGCCTGCGGGTGGCGGATGCGTCGCAGGACGACGCGATCAACCACTGGATACAAACCGCCCGGGCGCGTGTCGAGCGGGATACCGGGCGGGCGCTTCTCTCCCAGACCTGGCTGGAACGGCGCGATGTGTGGTGGGGTGAGGGCCGGCTCTCGGCTTTCGGGACGCGGTTGCGACTCTTGAAACCGCCGCTGATCGCGCTTGAGGCGGTCACGATATATGGCACGGATGACACGCCGTCGGAGATCGATCCGGCGGCGTTTTTCGTGGACACGCTGAGCGATCCGGGACGCCTCGTCCTGCGGCCTGGCATGAGCTGGCCGCAACCGGGCCGGGCGGCGGCGGGCATCGAGATCCGCTTTCGCTGCGGCTATGGCGATCAGCCCGGGGACGTGCCGGCGCCACTGCGCGAAGCCATTCTCCAGCTCACCGTGCATCTGGCCGAAACCCATGGCGCGTCGTCCCTGCCGCCCGGTGTGGCCGAACTGATCGCGCCTTACCGTCCGGTGACGCTGTGAGCGGGGTGGTCGAGGCGCTGCAGCTGGCGCTGGCCGACCGGCTCGCCGCCACACCCGCCGTGACGAATGCGTTGGGCGACCCGCTGCGCCTGTTTGAGGAGCGCAATCGCCGCGCCGCCTTTCCCCATGCCAGCTGGGGCGGCAGTGCGATCAGCGAGCGCGGGGCAGAGGGCGTGCGACTGCTGGAGGTCCGGCTGACCCTGGATGTCTGGCACCGCGATGCCTCGCCGGCTGCCTTGCTGGGCGGACTGGTCGATGCGATCGCCGCGGCGCCGCTGCTCGACCTGCCGGGCCCGTACAGCCTGATCAGCCTGGCCCCCGCCTATCGCGATGTCTTCACCACGCCCGAACGCCGTCTGAAACGCGGCCTGTTGCGGATAAAGGCGCTGGTGGGGGGCATCCCATCCGAACAAGGAGATATGCCATGAGTGTGCAATCCGGCCGCGAGATTCTGGTCCGTATCGGTGATGGCGGCGATCCGCCGGCCTATGAGAGTGCGGCGGGGCTGCGGCTCAAGACGATCTCGCTCAATGCCCGCCCGGTTGATGTCACCCATGCCGAGAGCGTCGAGGGTTGGCGTGAATTGCTGGGCGGCGGCGGGGTTAAGACGTGCAGTGTCTCCGGCTCCGGTGTCTTCGTGGATGCGGCCGCCGATGCCCGCATCCGCCAGGCCTTCTTCGACCAGTCGCGCGATGACTGGCAATTGCTCATCCCCGATTTCGGCACGTTGACCGGGCCTTTCCAGGTCGCGGCGCTGGATTATGCTGGCCGGCATGATGGCGAGGCGACCTGGTCCATGAGCCTGGCTTCGGCCGGCGCGCTGGTCTTCGCGGCGCTCTAGACATGGCCAATCCCCAACGCGGCGAGATCGAACTCGCCCTCGGCGAGCGCACGCTGACGCTCTGCCTCACCCTGGGCGCCCTGGCCGAGATCGAAGCGCTTTGCCCCGCGGGTGAAAGCCTTACGGCTGACCGCCTTTTGCGCGTGGTCGCGGCCCTGGCGCGCGGCGGCGGGACACCGGTCGAACTGTCCGAGTTGAAAGCGGCGCCGTTGGAACTGGACGCGGTCGCCGAGGCGGTCGCAGCCTGCCTCAAGGCCGGGCTGGAGGCATGAACTGGCCTGCCATCCTGCGGACCGGTCTGGCGCTGGGGCTGACGCCTTCGGAGGTCTGGCAACTTTCCCTGATGGAATGGCGGGCGCTGACGGGATCGGCCGGTAACGCGGCCCTCGACCGCGCCGGACTGGACGCCCTGCGCGCCCGCTTTCCCGACAAATCTGACCCGAACAAGGCGGAGATTGAGCCATGACGTCATCCCCACATGATGATCCCCTAGAGGATTTTGCCGACGGGCCGGGCCAGCACGCCGCCGAGGCGTTGGAGGCAGCGTTCGAGCGGGCTGGCAGCCGCATCGAGCAGGCGCTGGGACGGGCGGCCCGCTCCGGCGAGGCGGATTTCTCGCGCATGACCGACGCCATCCTCGCCGATCTCGCCCGCCTCGCCGCGCAGCAAGTGATCGAACGGCCCCTGGCCGGGCTGATCGACCGGGCGCTGGGCTCGATCGCGGGCACGGCGACACCCGTTGGCGGCCGCGCCGAGGGCGGCCCGGTCCAGCCGGGCGCGGCCTATCTGGTCGGCGAGCGCGGGCCGGAGGTTTTCACGCCGAGTCAGTCCGGACGGATCGGACCCGCCGGGGCGGGCGGTCAGACCGTCAATATCCATCTCACCTTGCCGCCCGGTTCGCCGGAGGCGGCGGTGCAGGCCTCGCGCGGACGGATTGCCCGGGCGCTGGCCCGGGCGGTCGATGAGGGGAGGCGCTGGTCATGAGCGTGTTTCACGAAATCCGCTTTCCCTTCCCGGTCTCGGTCGGCGCCACGGGCGGGCCGCAGCGACGCACCGAGATCGTTCCGCTCCTGTCCGGCCGCGAGCAGCGCAATACGGCCTGGGCTGATAGCCGCCGTCGCTATGATGCCGGGCCGGGCATTCGCTCCCTGAGCGACATCCACACCCTGCTGGCCTTCTTCGAGGCGCGCCGTGGTCCGCTGCACGGATTTCGTTTCCGCGACCCGTTCGACAATCGCTCGACCGCGC
The DNA here is from genome assembly GCA_947259335.1 of uncultured Alphaproteobacteria bacterium. GTDB lineage: Bacteria > Pseudomonadota > Alphaproteobacteria > Bin65 > Bin65 > CAMYMQ01. The sequence continues at coordinate 4,492 of CAMYMQ010000073.1, forward strand.
CCGACCAGGGCCCGGCGCCGACGGATCAAGACCTCGCCGAGGGCGATGGCAGTACGACCGCCTTCCAGCTGGTCAAACACTATGAAAGCGGCGGCGAAAGCTGGACGCGGACCATCACCAAGCCGGTCGACGGCTCGGTTCGGGTCGCGGTGGACGGGGTTGAGACCGACGGCTTCTCCGCCGACTGGACCACCGGTCTGGTGACGCTGGATGCCCCGCCCGCTTCCGGGGTCAGTGTTACCGCCGGCTTTGCCTTTGATGTGCCGGTGCGCTTCGAGCAGGACAGGCTGGACCTCGCCCTCGATCAGCCTGGCGCGGCATCGGCTCATTCCATCCCCCTGATTGAACTCAAACCCTGATACGCGGCGCCGATCGGGCGCCAGGAGGTGAGTATGCGACACGTGCCTGACACCCTGCAGGCGGCGCTCGAGAGCGGTGTGACCTCATTGTGTTCCTGCTGGATCGTGACCCGCTCCGACGGGGCGCGCTTTGGCTTCACCGACCATGACCGGGACTTCGACTGGCAGGGCGTGACCTGCCGGGCCCGAACCGGTTTTGGCGCGAGTGAGTGCTCGGCCGAGTCGGGGCTCGCCCCGGACCAGGCCGGCCTGGTCGGCGCCCTGGATGATAGGGTTCTGCGCGACGCGGAATTGGAGGCGGGCCTCTGGTCCGGCGCCTTGGTCGAGACCTGGCGGGTCGACTGGTCTGCCGATCCGCCGGAGGGCGTGAAGACCGGACAGGGCGAGCTGGGCGAGGTGCGGCGCGTCGATGGCCGGTTCGAGGCCGAGCTTCTCGGACTTTCCCATCGTCTGTCGCGGGTCACCGGACGGGTTTTTGCCCGGCGCTGTGATGCGGTGCTGGGCGATGAGCGCTGTGGTGTGCCGGATACGCATCCCGCCTTTGAACAAGGCTGCGACCAGAGCTTTGCGACCTGCCGCGACCGTTTCGCCAATACGCTGAATTTCCGCGGCTTTCCCTACATGGTCGGCAATGATGTCTTGCAGGCCTCGCCAGCCAGCGAGCCGGTCCGCGATGGCGGCTCGCGGGGGCTGGGCGGATGAGGCCGCGCAAACCGGTTTCGGCCCGGGCGCAAGCCCTCGCTGAAGCGCGCCGCTGGATCGGCACGCCCTATCGCCACCAGGGCAGTTGCCTGGGGGCGGGTTGTGATTGTCTCGGCCTTCTGCGCGGGATCTGGCGGACGCTTTATGGTGACGAGCCAGAAGCCGTGCCGCCCTATGAGCGCGATGTCGTCGGTACACCGCTGGCGGGAGCGTTGATGCAGGCCGCGCGACGGCATTTCTGCGAGATTGATCGGGAGGCGGCGCGTCCCGGTCATGTCCTCCTCTTTGCCGCCGAGCCGGGCGGGCCGGCGCGGCATTGCGCGGTGCTGTCCCAGCGCGGGCGTATCATCCACGCCTATTGGCGGCGCAGTGTCTGCGAGACCGCGCTGACGCCCTGGTGGCGCCGGCGACTGGTCGGCGCCTTCGCCTTTCCTGACTTGCCCGCTCGCCCAGAGCTTGATCCCGAGGAGGTGTTCGCATGGCCCAGCTCGTCCTGACTGCTGGCCGAGCGGCGCTGGGGGCGGCGCGTGCTGCCCTGCCGGCGCTCGGCCAGGCCGCCGCCGGCCTGGTGA
>CAMYMQ010000074.1 GCA_947259335.1 uncultured Alphaproteobacteria bacterium
CCGCAAGGCGACCTTCCGGCTCGACGGCAAGACCGTCGGCGTGTCGTCGCTGGCGATGACCCTGTCGGGCCCGGGCGGCTTCTCGGTCACCCGGACCTGGAAGATCGCGGTGCGGCCGGCCCAGGTGGCCGTCACCCGGCGCGAGGTCGCTCAGCTCGACCCCGGCCAGACGGTGCGGTTCGGCCGCGCCTTGCTCAACGGCTACCTGCCGGGCTCGGCCAAGCTCTACCTGTCCTACTCGAACGTGCCCGACCTGGGCGTCCCGGCGCTGCTCAAGTCGCTGTCGCAATATCCCTATGGCTGCGTCGAGCAGACGACCAGCAAGGCGCTGCCGCTGCTCTATGTCGGCGACATCGCCAAGTCGATCGGGCTCGCCTCGGACGACGCGGCGATCCGCAGCCGGGTCCAGCGCGCCGTCTACCGGGTGCTGTCGATGCAGCGCAGCGACGGCAGCTTCGGCCTGTGGACGGCGACCGACGCCCGCGAGGGCTGGCTGTCGGCCTACATCATGGACTTCCTGACCCAGGCCCGGAAGAAGGGCTATCACGTGCCCGACTTCGCCTTCAATTCGGGGCTGTCGCGGCTCGAGCAGGTCGTCCGCGACACCGGCTACGAGCCCTGGTTCCTGCCGGTCCACGCCTACTCGCTCTACGTCCTGGCGGTGAACAAAAAGACCGACGTGTCGACCCTGCGCTACTTCTCCGACACCTACGGGGGGCAGATCCCGACGGCGCTCGGCCAGGCGCAGATCGCCGCCGCCCTGTCGCTGTTCGGCGAGAACGCGGCGGCCGGCAAGGTCTTCGCCACCGCCTTCCGCAACCAGACCCGGCCGCGCGAGACCGGCAACTACTGGAACGCCTTCGTCCGCGACTACGGCACCGAGCTGCGCGACCGGGCGGCGGTGCTCTACCTGACCGCGCTGACCGATCCCAAGAGCAAGCGGATCAGCCCGCTGGTGCAGGAAATCGGCCGGATGCGGACCAGCCGCAAATATCTCAGCACCCAGGAACAGGCGTGGCTGCTGCTCGCCGCCCACGGCCTGTCCGGTGACGGACCCTATTCGGTCGCCGTCAACGGCAAGGACCAGGCCGACCGGACCAGGCCGCTCTACCTCCAGCCCGCCGCCGCCGAGCTGGCCAGGGGCGTGACCGTGCGCAACACCGGCAAGGACAAGCTGTGGCAGGGCGTCACCGTCACCGGCATCCCCCGGGAGGACCTGCCGGCCGAGACGGCGGGCTTCACCATCAAGCGGGCGTTTTACACGCTGGACGGCAAGCGCGCCGATCTGGACAAGGTCAAGCAGAGCGACGTGCTGGTCGCCCTGATCGAGGTCTCCGCCGACACGCCGCGCTACCACCAGGCGCTGGTGGTCGACCTGCTGCCGGCGGGCTTCGAGATCGAGAACGCCCGGCTCAAGGGCCGCGACGTCTCGTCGATGAAGTGGCTGCCCAAGCTGCGCACGCCGCGCCACGTCGAACCCCGCGACGACCGCTTCGTCGCCGCGGTCGACATCGGCGGCAAGGGCCGGTCCTTCTATCTGGCCTACGTCGTGCGCGCGGTGACCCCGGGCACGTTCCGGCTGCCCGCCGCCCATGTCGAGGACATGTACCGGCCCGCCTTCTTCGCCCGCATGGCGATGGGCACGGTGCTGATCCAGGCGCGCGACTAGGGCGCGGCTGGGGCGCGGCTGGGGCGATGGCGGCCCGCTCGGCTCTTGTATGGGCTCGCCTCTCCCGTCGGGGGAGAGGGGCGGGGGGTGAGGGCCGGTTCAAGACTGACCTCGCCCTCGGCCTGCAATTCGATCTGCCATGAAGCCTGTCACGCGACATCGATCCGGCGTCCCCAGGGACAGCGGTGAAGCCGGCGTCGACCGGCCCTCACCCGTGACCCCTCTCCCCCGAGGGGAGAGGGGAATGCCCAGCCTTCGCTCGATCCTTCGCCGCTACGCCCCCGCTGCGGCCGCGGTCCTGATCGCAGGCGCAGCGGCGGGGCTCGATGCGCTGGCTCCGCCCGATCTCCAACGGGCCCGGAGCCTGTCGGCGCGGATCGACGATTCGCAGGGCCGGCTGTTGCGCGCCTTCACCACGCCCGACGGCATCTGGCGGCTGCCGGTCACGCCCGACCGGGTTTCGCCGCTCTATCTGCGCATGCTCACCGCCTACGAGGACCGCCGCTTCCGCCGCCATGCCGGGGTCGATCCCCGGGCGGTGGTCCGCGCCGCCTGGCAGTGGGCGTCGAACGGCCGGATCGTCTCCGGCGGCTCGACCCTGACCATGCAGGTTGCCCGCCTGCTCGAACCGCGGCCCCGGTCGATGGCCGGCAAGGCGATGGAAATGCTGCGCGCCCTCCAGCTCGAGGCGCGCTATTCCAAGGACCGCATCCTCGCCTTCTACCTGACGCTGGCGCCCTACGGCGGCAACCTTGAAGGCGTGCGCGCGGCCTCGCTGTCGTGGTTCGGCAAGGAGCCGGGCCACCTGACCCCCGGCGAGGCGGCGCTGCTGGTCGCTCTGCCGCAGTCGCCCGAGGGCGTGCGCCCCGACCGCTTCCCCCGGCGCGCCCGCGCGGCCCGGA
>CAMYMQ010000075.1 GCA_947259335.1 uncultured Alphaproteobacteria bacterium
AGCATCAGCCCGGTCCGCCCCGGCCGCCCGGGCCCGAAGCCGAGCCGGTCGGCCAGCGCCACCACCACCGGCATCAGCAGCACGACGCGGCCCGACGCCGAGGGGATGAACAGGCTGAGCGCGAGCCCGGTCAGCACCACTGCCCACACGATGCCCCGGTAGGACAGCGGGAAGCCGCGCAGCATCGCGCGCACCGCCCGGGCCCCCAATCCGGTCTTCTGGACGGCGACGCCCAGGACGATGCCGCCGAAGACCAGCCACACCGCCGTCGAGTGGAAGCCCGAGAACACCACCCGCGCCGGCGCGATGGCGAGCGCGACGGCCAGGAACATGAACACGATGGCGGTGAAATAGGCGGGAACCACCGCCGTTCCCCACAGCCCCGCGGCGATCACGGTGGCGCCGATGGCGCGGCCGATGGTGTCGGACAACCCGGCGACACCCGGCGCGGCGAGCAGGACCAGCCCCACGAGCGTCGTCAGCGCCGCCGCGGCCTGGCTGGCGCTCAGCCGCCGCATGGTGCTGTCCGCCGCACCCTCAGCCGCGCGCGCGATGCCATGGGTTCAGCCGGGGAATCGACGTCTTCCCGGGTGGGAAGGTGCCTTGCGTGCATATGACCGTGCTTGGCTGGAGATCGTATCGGACGGTAGCATGGCCGAACCGATAGCAACGATCAATCCGGGGGAAACGCATGCCTGGTTATCTCATTGCCTACGTCGATGTGAGCGACCCCGAGAAATACAAGAATTACACGGCGTTGACGCCCGCCGCGGTCGGCGCCCACGGCGGCGAGTTCGTGGTCCGGGGGGGAGAGCTGGCGACGGTCGAGGGCCCCGCGGAGAGCCGGCGCTGCGTCGTCATCCGGTTTCCCTCGGTCGAGGCGGCGCAAGCCTTCTGGACCTCGCCCGAATACACCCGCGCCAAGCAGGAACGCGCCGGCGCGGCGACGATGCACGCGATGATCGTCGAAGGCGTCGCGTGAGGGGTGCGCACTCGTTGACGACCCTCTCCCCGCCAGAGGGGGAGAGACGAGGTGGGTGGCGTGCCATGTGTCGATCCCGGCTGCCTGCGGCAAGCGGTCGAGGTAATCCCCCCTTCTCTGACCGTCTCCCTTGGGAAGGAAGGGAAGGTCGGGTGTCGCGGCCCGGTCGCAACGGATCCCGCAGCGGTTGGCGGTCATGACCGCTCCGACCACATCCGGCCCGCCGCAAAGTCCGCTCGCGCGCCTGCCCTTCTTCTATGGCTGGGTGGTCGTCGCGGTCGCCTTCGTGACCATGGGCATCGGCGTCAACACCCGAACGGCGTTTTCGTTGTTGTACCCGCCGATCCTCGACGAGTTCGGCTGGGAGCGTGGCGTTACCGCCGCGGCTTTCTCGATCGGCTTCATGTCGTCGATTCTGATTTCGCCCTTCACGGGCCGGCTGGTCGACCGGTTCGGACCGCGCTACACGATTCCGGCCGCGACCCTGATCGTGGCTGCTGGCATGGCGCTGGCGCCCTTCGTGACGCAGCCGTGGCACCTTTATCTGACGCTCGGCGCCATGGTGGTCGGGGCGAGCGTGATGCTCAGCTATATCGGCCATTCGCTGTTCCTGCCGCTGTGGTTCATCCGCAAACGCGGGCTGGCGGTCGGCATTGCCTTTTCGGGCGTCGGCGTGGGGTCGGTCCTGCTGTTCCCGTGGCTGCAGACGCTGATCGATTCGGTGGGGTGGCGTGAGGCGTGCTGGACCCTGGCCATACTCATGGTTGCCACCCTCGTGCCGCTCAATTTCCTCCTGCAACGGCATCAGCCGAGCGACCTGGGGCTCGAACCGGACGGCGACGCCCGACCGGCCGCCGACGGCTCAGGGCCGCAGCCCGTCGACAACATCGTCGACCGCGAGTGGGCGGCAGTCGATTGGACAGTAAAACGGGCGATGCGCACCGGCCGCTTCTGGTGGCTGGTCTTCGGCTTCGCGACCGGCCTCTACACCTGGTACGCGATCCAGGTTCACCAGACCCGTTATCTGGTCGAGAACGGCTTCACCGCCGAGATGGCGGCCTTCGCGCTCGGCCTCGTCGGCCTGACAGGCATCGTGGGTCAGATCGGCCTGGGCGCGCTGTCGGACCGGATCGGCCGTGAATGGGCGTGGACGCTCAGCGGTCTGGGTTATGTCGGCTGCTGCGGCCTGCTGCTGGTCATCAAGATCGAGCCGTCGCCGCTGCTGATGTACCTGATGGTGGCAGCCCAGGGAGCGCTGGGCTATGGCCTCGCCTCGGTGTTCGGCGCGATCCCGGCCGAGATCTTCCAGGGTCGCCACTATGGTTCGATCTTCGGGGTGATCGGCGGCGCCTCGATCGCCGGCGGAGCGATCGGCCCGTGGCTGACCGGCGCACTGTTCGACTGGACCGGCACCTACATCACCGCATTCTGGGTGGCGATGGGCATGAGCGCCTTTTCGATCCTGTGCGTCTGGATGGCCTCGCCGCGCAAGGTGCGGCTGGTCGCCGGGCAGGCCGCCAAGCGGGCCCGCGCGGCCGCCTAGTCCGTCCGCTTGGTCTTCCGGGCTTGGGCCGCCTCGGCGATCAGCGCCTCGCCGGTGGCACCCCAGGCGACCCAGGTGCCGTGGTAGTCGACCGC
>CAMYMQ010000076.1 GCA_947259335.1 uncultured Alphaproteobacteria bacterium
GCCATCGAGGGCGCGCTGGAAGCGGCCCTGGCCGGCGGCAAGGCCCTCGACGTCGAGGACGCCTTCCGCGCCGAGTTGGCCGACGCCCGCCGACGCGACGCCGAGGCGGGCCGCGCCCTGAGCGGGCCGCACCGGAGCGACCTGGTCGTCCACCTGCGCGAAAAGGACATGCCCGCCGCGTCCTGCTCGACCGGCGAGCAAAAGGCGCTCTTGGTCGCCATCGTACTGGCCGCCGCCCGGCTCCAGACCGTGGAGCGCGGCGCGACCCCGGTCCTTCTATTCGACGAGATCGCAGCCCATCTAGACAGGGGGCGGCGCGCGGCGCTGTTCGACGAGATCGGCGCGCTCGGCGCCCAGGCCTGGATGACAGGCACCGATGCGTCGCTGTTCGACGCCCTTGCCGGCCGCGCCCGCTTCTTCGGCGTGGCGGCTGGCGAGATCACACCGCAAGACGTGAGCGAATGACCCAGAACGACGAAAACGAAATTCCGGCCGGCGCCGACCCCGACGAGTATGGCGCCGATTCGATCAAGGTGCTGCGCGGGCTCGACGCCGTGCGCAAGCGGCCGGGCATGTATATCGGCGACACCGACGACGGCTCGGGCCTGCACCACATGGTCTACGAGGTGGTCGACAACGCCATCGACGAATCCCTCGCCGGCCACTGCGACCTGATCAAGGTCGTCCTGAACGGCGACGGGTCGGTGACGGTCGAGGACAACGGCCGCGGCATCCCGACCGAGATCCATTCCGAGGAAGGCGTCTCGGCCGCCCAGGTCATCATGACCCAGCTCCACGCCGGCGGTAAGTTCGACCAGAATTCCTACAAGGTGTCGGGCGGCCTGCACGGGGTCGGCGTCTCGGTCGTCAACGCCCTGTCGGAATGGCTCGACCTGCGCATCTGGCGCGCCGGCCGCGAGCATTACATGCGCTTTGCCTTCGGGGAGCCGGTCGAGCCGCTGACCGACGTCGGCGATGCCCAGGGACGGTCCGGCACCCAGGTCACCTTCAAGCCGTCGCAGAAGACCTTCACCAAGGTCGATTTCGACCTCGCGACGCTGGAACACCGGCTGCGCGAGCTCGCCTTCCTCAACTCCGGGGTCCGGCTGACCCTGATCGACGCCCGGGGCGTCGAGGAGAAGTCCATCGACCTGTATTACGAGGGCGGCATCGAGGCCTTCGTCCAGTATCTCGACCGGTCCAAGACGGCGCTGCACAAGCCGCCGATCACCATGGTCGGCGAGCGCGACGGCATCGTCATCGAGCTGTCGATGCAGTGGAACGACTCGTATCACGAGACGATTCTCTGCTTCACCAACAACATCCCTCAGGGCGACGGCGGCACCCATCTTGCCGGCTTCCGCGGCGCGCTGACCCGGCAGATCAACGCCTATGCCGGCCAGCTCGGCGGCGGCCGCAAGGAAAAGGCGAGCCTGACCGGCGACGACGCCCGCGAGGGCCTGTCCTGCGTCCTGTCGGTCAAGGTGCCCGACCCCAAATTCTCGTCCCAGACCAAGGACAAGCTGGTCTCGTCCGAGGTCCGTCCGGCGGTCGAGAGCTTCGTCAACGAGCAGCTCCAGCTGTGGTTCGAGGAGCATCCGGCCGAAGGCAAGAAGATCGTCCAGAAGATCATGGAGGCCGCGGTCGCCCGCGAGGCGGCGCGCAAGGCGCGCGAGCTGACCCGCCGCAAGGGCGCGCTCGACATCGCCTCGCTGCCCGGCAAGCTGGCCGACTGCCAGGAGCGCGACCCGGCGCTGGCCGAAATCTTCATCGTCGAGGGCGATTCGGCCGGCGGCTCGGCCAAGCAGGGCCGCGACCGGCGGTTCCAGGCGATCCTGCCCCTGCGCGGCAAGATCCTGAACGTGGAGCGGGCGCGGCTCGACAAGATGCTGTCGTCGGCGGAAATCGGCACCCTGATCACCGCGATCGGCGCCGGGGTCGGCAACGTCGACATGGAGCTCGCGAAGACGCGCTACCACAAGATCATCATCATGACGGACGCCGACGTCGACGGCTCCCATATCCGCACGCTGTTGCTGACCTTCTTCTATCGCCAGATGCGGCCGCTGATCGAGGCGGGCTATCTCTATATCGCCCAGTCGCCCCTCTATAAGGCCAAGCGCGGCAAGTCCGAGGTCTACCTCAAGGACGACCGGGCGCTGGAGAACTACCTGATCGGCACCGCGCTGGAGGACGCCGTCCTCGAACTCCACGACGGCACCCGGCTCGGCGGAGAGGATCTGCGCGAATACGTCGAGCAGGCGCGCCTGGTCCGCGCCGGGCTCCAGCCGCTGATCCGCTACGTCGGCAACAAGGACGTGGTCGAGCAGGCGGCGATCGCGGGGGCGCTGCGGCCCGATCTGCTCAGTGAGCCGGAACAGGCCCAGGACGCCGCCGACTATGTCGCCCGGCGCCTCGACCTGCTGGCCGCGGACCATGAAAAGGGGTGGCAGGGCCACCTGCAGCCGGACGGCGGCATCGAATTCACCCGCAACCTGCGCGGCGTGACCGAGCGCCACCGCATCGACGGCGCGGTGATCCGCAGCGCCGACGGCCGCCGGGTCGACGCCCAGGCGGCGGTGCTCCAGCAGCTCTATGCGCATCACTCGGTGCTGAAGGGCAAGGACGGCGACAAGCGCATCACGGGACCGCTGTCGCTGTTCGACACGATCATCGTGATGGGCCGCAAGGGCCTGTCGGTCCAGCGCTACAAGGGCCTCGGCGAGATGAACCCGGGCCAGCTGTGGGAAACCACGCTGGATCCCAACGGCCGCTCGCTGCTCCAGGTCCGGGTCGAGCACATGGAAGAGGCCAGCAAGCTGTTCGAGACCCTGATGGGTGACGTGGTCGAGCCGCGCCGCGAGTTCATCCAGACCCACGCGCTCGAGGTGGCGAACCTCGACGTGTGAGGGGTGAGTTTACCGGAGTTCTCAAGGCCGGATTTATCCGCACCCGGACAGGCTGCCTGCGATAGCCGCTGGCGGCGCCAGGTCGGGAAGGCCGCGAAATTGAAGCGGCGGCATGTGATTGCCGCATGAAGATCACGAATTGTCGATGACCGCCGCCGCGCCAGTTTGACCGGTCCGGCAGGGTCCAGTCCCCCGCTGGGATCAGGCGGCCATCACCCGCACCGGGACAACCCGGTTCTCCGGCAGGGTCACGGTGACCGTCGTGCCCTGGCCGACGGCGCTGTCGATCTGGAGCGCGCCTTCGTGGAGCTCGACCAGTTCCTTGACCAGCGGCAGGCCGAGGCCCGCGCCGGGGTCGACGCTGCCGTTGTCGCCGCCGAGCTGGACGAAGGGCGCCATCGCCCGGGGAATGTCGTCCGCCTTCATCCCGACGCCGGTGTCGGAGACCCGCAGCACGAAGGTGCCGAGCGAGGAGACTTCCTCGCTCAGGATCACCCGGCCGCCGGCGGGCGTGTATTTGATCGCGTTGGTCACGAGATTGATGACGATCTGGCGGAACTTGGTCGGATCGACCTTCAGATGATGGGTCCGCCCATCCGGCGCGAAGCGCAGGTCGATGCCCTTCTGGCCCGCCTTGTTCTCCATCAGCTGGATGCATTCGGCGCAGACCGAGGCGACGTCGATCTCGGCCTCGTGCAGGCCGATCTGGCCCGCCTCGATCTTGGACAGGTCGAGGATGTCGCTGATCAGCTGGAGCAGGTGCTCGCCCGACTTCTTGATGTCTTCCATGTATTCGGCATAGCGGTCGTCGCCGAGCGGGCCGTAGACCTTGTTGGTCATGACCTCGGAGAAGCCGATGATCGCGTTCAGCGGCGTCCGCAGCTCGTGGCTCATGTTCGCGAGGAACTGGCTCTTGGCCTGGCTCTTCTGCTGGGCGTCGCCGACCGCGTCCTTGAGGTTGCGGGCGAGCCGCGCGTTCTCGAGCTGAAGGGCAACCCGGCGCCGCAGGTGGCAGTAGCAGTGATGGCCGATCGCCGCCGAGAACACGAACCAGGCGATCAGCAGGCCGAAGACGAGCATCGACAGCTCGTCGCCCAGGAACAAGAGCTTGGCCGCGAACGGCATCAGCGACAGGATCAGGAAGGCGAAGAAGGTCGGCAGGCTGGCCGCATAGGCCACGACCGCGGCGGCGCTGAGGCCGCACAGAAGGAAGATGAGCAGCACCAGCGAGGCCTGGGAGCCGGGCACCAGGAACAGCATTCCGGCCAGGCCCCAGATCGCGCCGTAGACGGCGGTGGTCACACCGAACGCACCGCTCCAGCACGGCACCTCGGACTGGACGTGCTTTTGCTCCATGTAGCGGCGGGCGAGCATGAACCGGGCGAGCGCGACCATGATCAGGGCCACGGTCCACGGCAGGTGCAGCGGCCGCGGCGCGCCGACATTGATGAACAGCAGGGTGATCCCCAGGATGATCGCCATGTCGATCATCAGGATCGGAACCGCCTGCTCATACAGGCTGTGGATCAGTTCCATGCGGATCGCGCGGCGCGATGGCGCCCCCTCCGCGATCACGGGCGGTTCGTGCGTTTCGGGTCCGCTGACGGCGAGCAGCGCGTCATTCTTGCCCGCGAATGGCGCGCCCTTCAGCACGCGGCCATCCATCGTCGCTGCAACATCGATGCCCAAGCTGCTGTCCCCTTCGACAGAAAATTGACCCCTGTCCGCGTCTATCGCGGCACTTGGCAGCAGGAGTGTCACACGCACTCGGTTAAATTTTCCTTGTCTCCACGCGCCGAAATTTCGCCCGGTTTACGGGCGACGGTGAAGTGTGGGATGGTTGATCCGCCCGCTCGCCCGACCAACAGACAGACCCGAACCCAAGGCATGTGCCGCATTTTGTCCTATTCGGGGCCGGAGACCGGCCTGGGATCGCTCGTGTCCGACCCGGAGCATTCGCTGGTCGTGCAGAGCTATGCCCCGCGCGAAATGACCTCCGGCGTGGTCAACGCGGACGGATTCGGCTTCGCCTGGTACGACCCGGCCCGGCAGGGCGGCCCGTTCGTCTACCGGTCGACGCTGCCGATCTGGAACGACACCAACCTCGACATGCTGACCGGCTACGTCCGGTCGGGCAGCGTGCTGGCCTATGTCCGCAGCGCGACCCCGGGCCAGGGTCTCGACATCGGCAACACCCAGCCTTTCGTCTCCGGCTCCTGGTCCTTCGTCCACAACGGCTTCGCCGACGGCTTCTCGACACCCGAGGGCCGGCGGCTGTGGCGCGGGTTGCGGGCCGGGCTCGACGACGAGGCTGACGCGCTGATCCGCGGCGGCACCGATTCGGAGTATCTGTTCGCCTGGCTGATGCACCACCTCGACGAGGCCGAGCCCGCCGCGTCGGTCGGCCGGGCGCTGGCCCTGCTCGCCGAGGCCGCGCCGGAGGTGAAGATCCGGATGAATTTCGTGCTCGGCGACGGCCGCCGGCAGATCGCCGTGCGCCACGCGATCGGCGCCCAGGCGCCGTCGCTCTATCTCCTGCGCGACCACCCGCGCTTTCCCGGCGGCCACCTGATCGCCTCCGAGCCCCTGTTCGAGGATCCGGCGTGGCAGGCGCTGCCGCCGGAGACCCTGCTTTCGATCGACGACGACCCGAGCGATGGACACCGCATTCACCCCATCGCAGCGTGATCTCCGCGCCTTGCTGCGCTCGGATTTCGAAGCCTGCCGGTCCGGCACGCTCGACATCTTCGACGGCATGAGCGAGGCGGAGTTCCGCGAGCCGATCCACCCCCAGTTCTCGCCGCTCGGCTGGCACCTCGGCCATATCGCCTATACCGAGGCGGCCTGGCTGGTCGCCAAATGCGGCGAGCGCCCGCTGCCGCGCCCGGAACTGGAGGCGATCTTCCACGTCGACGCCGTGCCCAAGGCCGAGCGCAGCCGCCGCATCCCGGACTTCGCCACGGTCAAGGCGTATGCCGCCTCGGTACGGGCCGAGATGCTCGACTGCCTGGAGTGCGTGCCGATCGACCGGCAGGAACGGCTGTGGCGCTTCGTCCTCCAGCACGAGGCGCAGCACACCGAGACGGTTCAGCTGCTGCTTGCCCTGCGCAGCCGGGCCGACGCCCGGGCAGCCGAGCCTGCCAAGGCCGATCCCACGATCGACTGGATCCCGGTCGCGGGCGGCGCCGTCACGATCGGCCTCGAGTCCGCGGACGCCCTCGACAACGAGCGGCCCTGCCATTCGGTCCGCCTCGCGCCGTTCGAGATCGCCCGAGACCCGGTCCGCCAGGGCCAGTATGCCGCCTTCATGGCCGACGGCGGGTATACCCGCCGCGCGTTGTGGAGCGACGACGGCTGGGCCTGGCTTCAGCAGGCCGGGGTCGCCCAACCGCTCTATTGGCGCGCGGGGTCGCCCGATCTGCCGGTCTGCGGCGTCAGCGCCTGGGAGGCCGATGCCTTCTGCCGCTGGGCCGGCGCGCGGCTGCCCACGGAATTCGAGTGGGAAGCCGCCCTAACGAAAGTTAAGGCAGAAGACGGCCCGCGCGACATGCTAGGCCATGTCTGGGAATGGACAGCGTCGCTGTTCGCCCCTTATCCGGGATTCGAGCCTTGGCCTTACCCTGGCTATTCGCAGTCCTATTTCGATGGCCGCCACCGCGTGCTGCGCGGGGGCAGCTGGGCGACCCGTCCCTGGGCTCGTCGGCCCAGTTTCCGCAACTGGTACACACCCGACACCCGGCAGATTTTCGCCGGCTTCCGCTGCGCGCGGGATGCCGGTCCGGGGTAGACGCACACCAACGCAAGAGAAGCTGATGACCCTGGACGTTTCGGGAGAGATTGAAAGCGACGACGGCGACGGCCGCTTCCTGTGGACGGATTTCGAACCGCTCGCCGCGAAGCCCGCCGAGGGCGCCGACGTGGTCGCGGGCCTGACCGCCGAGCCGAAGACCCTGCCACCAAAATATTTCTACGACGACCATGGCTCGGAGCTGTTCGAGCGGATCTGCGACCAGCCGGAGTATTATCCGACGCGGACCGAGAACGCGATCCTGGCGACGATCGCCGGGGAGATCGCCGGGCTGACCGGTCCGTGCGACATGGTCGAACTGGGCAGCGGCAGCGCGCGCAAGACCCGCGTGCTGATCGACGCCTATATGGCCCGCGCCGGCGCGGCCAACGGGTCGGGCGCCTTGCGCTACATCCCGGTCGACGTTTCGGGCGGCATCCTCAAATCGAGCGCCCAGGACCTGATCGGCCTGCATCCCGACCTCGAGATCTGGGGCCTGATCGGCACCTACGAACAGGCGCTCGAAGGCCTGCCGCCACGCGACTTGCCGGCGCGGATGGTCATGTTCCTCGGCAGCACGATGGGCAACCTGCTGCCCGACGAGGCCGCGGCGTTCCTCGCCCGGGCCGGCCAGGCGCTGCACAGCGGGGAATATTTCCTGATCGGCTTCGACCTGCAGAAGCCGGTCGAGGTGCTGGAGGCGGCCTACAACGACGCGGCCGGCGTGACCGCCGCCTTCAACCTCAACATGCTGCGGCACCTCAACACCAGCTATGACGGCGACTTCGACCTCGACCGGTTCGAGCATCTCGCCTTCTACAACCGAGACCACAATCGCATCGAGATGCACCTGAGGAGCAAGCAGGTCCAGACGGCCACCCTGCGCGGGCTGAACCTCACCGTCGGCTTCGAGGACGGCGAAACGATCCATTCGGAGATCTCGCGCAAGTTCACCCGGGACTACATGGCCGACGCCTTCGCCGACGCCGGCTTTGCGCCGGTCAAGAGCTGGACCGATCCCCGGGAATGGTACGCGGTGTCGCTGTTCCGGAAGAACTAGGCGCGGCCCCGGGCAACCGGGAGACGAACTCGCGCGCGGAAGACGCGGCGCAAAAGAAAAGGCCCGGGGAAACCCGGGCCTTTCCGATTCTCGGTCCTGAACCGACGGCTACTCGCGATTGCCGAACAGCATCAGCAGGAACACGAACATGTTGAGGAAGTCGAGATAGAGCATCAGCGCGCCCATCACCGCCTTCTTCGTCATCGTGTCGCCGCCGTCGCTCGCGACGTACATCTCCTTGATCTTCTGCGTGTCGTAGGCGGTCAGGCCCACGAAGATCAGCACGCCGAGCACGGAGATGGCGAAGTGCAGCGCCGGGCTCTTCAGGAAGATGTTGACCACCATCGCGATCAGAATGCCGATCAGGCCCATGAACAGGAAGGAGCCCATTTTCGACAGGTCGCGCTTGGTCGTGTAGCCGTAGAGGCTCATCGCGCCGAACATGCCCGCGGTCATGAAGAAGACCTTGGCGATGCTCATGCCGGTGTAGACGACCAGGATCGGCGCCAGCATCAGGCCGACCATGCCGGCATAGACCCAGAACATGGTCTGGGCGCCGGACGCGCTCATCTTGTGGATCCGGGCGCTGAGCACGAAGACCATGATCATCGGCGCGAACAGCGCCACCCAGCCGAGCATCGTCAGCTTGGTGTAGGTCAGCCCGTTGGCCGCGGTGAGGGTCTGGTAGAAGATCTGCGATATCGCCGGCACGTTGACGACCGCCAGCGCGACGAAAGCCGTCACGAGCATGCCCACGGTCATGTAGTTGTAGACCTTGAGCATGTAGGCGCGGAGCCCGACGTCTATGTCAGCCGCCGTTGCCGCGCCGCGATTTACGATGCCACCTTGGTAACGCGGTTCCATGTGTTTCGAACCCTTCGCCTGATTGGATTGAACTCGGGTGTCTATGTTGGCGCCCGAGGGCGAAAAATCAATGGCGAAGACGGCGAAATTTGGGCCGTGGCAGAGATATTTAGCTACTCATTCCTTAACAGCGCCGCCGGCTTCTGGCTCATCGCCCGCCAGGTGCCGAGGAAACCGAAGACCAGCATCACCCCGAGGCAGATCAGGGCGGTCGAAATGACCGTCACGGGCAGGAAGGCCCAGCCCGCGTTCATGCCGAACGTCAGCACCAGCCAGCCGGTCAGCGTGCCCAGCGCGGCGGCGATCGCCGCGGTCGCCAGGCCGAGCAGCCCGTATTCGAGCAGGAAGGCGTTGAGGATGCGCCGCCGGGTGGCGCCGAGGACCTTGAGAACGACCGCGTCGTAGACCCGCCGGGCGTGGCCCGCGGCGACCGCCCCGGCCAGCACCAGGAGCCCGGCGAGGATGGTGACCAGCGCGGTCGCCCGCACCGCGAGGCCGATGTTGTCGAGAATGCCGGCCGCCGCCGCCAGCGCCTCGCGCACCCGGATCGCCGAGACGTTGGGCAGGGCGGCCGTCACCGCCTTGAGCAGGGGCAGCTCGGCGTCGGGCGGCGCCTCGATCGCGGCGATGTGACTATGCGGCGCGGCTTCGAGCGTGCCCGGCGCGAAGATGACCGTGAAGTTCATCCCCAGGGTCCGCCACTTGATCCGGCGCAGGTTGCCGATCTTCGCCGTGATCTCGCGGCCGAGCACGTTGAAGGTGATGGTGTCGCCGATCTTGAGCCCCATGCCCTCGGCGAGGTTGGCGTCGAAGGAGATCAGCGGCGGCCCGCTGTAGTCGGCGGGCCACCAGGTGCCCGTGACGATCTCCGACCCCTCGGGCGGCGTCGTCGCATAGGTCAGGCCGCGTTCGTTGCGGACCGCCCAGCGGACGCCGGGATCGACCGTGGCCTTGCGGGCGTCGACCCCGTTGAGCCGCACGATCCGGGCCCGGATCATCGGCATGCGCACCGATTTCTTGACGCCGGGCACCGATTTCACCGCCGCGTCGAAGGCCGCGACCTGCTGGGGCTGGATGTCGATGAAGAAGAAGGCCGGCGCGTCGGCGGGGATCTGCTGGCGCACCTGGTCGGACAGGTTGCCCTGCACGAGAGCGATGGCGACCAGCACCGTCACCCCGAAGCCCAGCGACAGGACCACGCTGCCGGTCGGGGCGCCGGGCCGGTGGATGTTGGCCAGGGCGAAGCGAAGGTTCGGGCCGCGCCGGCGCGCCGCCTCCGGCGCCGACAGGGATGCCGCGGCCCGGGCGATGAGCCAGGCCATGGCGCGGAACAGAAGGAAGGCGACGAGGCAGGCCGCGATGAAGATCATCGCCAGGAACTTGTCGACCGCCGTGACGATCGCCAGCGCGCCGAGCGCCGAGGCGAGCACCGCCGTCGCCAGCACGTAGACCCGCCGGGGCCGGGTATGGACCGGCGCGACGGCCTGCCGGAACAGCACCGCCGGCGGCACCTCGCGCGCCTTGGCCACCGCCCACAGCGAGAAGCACAAGGCGGTCAGCAGGCCGTAGAGCGCGGCCAGCGCCAGCGGCGCCGGATAGAGGCCGAGCCGCAGGTTGACCGGCAGCACCCCTTCGAGCATCCCGGCCAGCAGCGTCGGCAGAACCGCGCCGACGACCAGCCCGAGGCCGATGCCGACGGCGCTGAGCACCAGCACCTGGATCAGGTAGGTCCAGAACACGGTCTGGGCCGACGCGCCCAGGCATTTGAAGGTGGCGATGGTCCCGGTCCGGGCGTCGAGCCAGGCGCGCACGCCGTTGGCGATGCCGAGCCCGCCGACCAGCAGCGCGGTCAGCCCGACCAGGGTGAGGTAGAGCGTGAACTGATCGATGAAGCGCTGCGCGCCCGGGGTCGCCTGGGACAGCGAGCGCACCCGCCAGCCGGCCTTGGGCTGCTCGGTCTGCGCCGCCGTGACGATCGTCCCTGGATCGACCGTGGCCGGCAACCTGACCCGGTAGCGGAAATAGATCAGGCTTCCCTCGCGCACGAGGCCGGTGCCAGCCAGCGCTGCATCGCCGATCATCACCCGCGGGCCGAGGGTGAAGAGCTGGGTGCCCCGGTCAGGCTCGCGGGTGACCAGCCCGCGGATGACGAAGTCCTGGCTGCCGACCCGGATGGTGTCGCCGACCTTGAGGCCGAGCCGGGCGGTCACCAGCGGATCGACCAGTGCGCCGGGCTTGCCCGCGCGGGCGGCGAGCAGATCGTGGAGGCCCTTCTTGCCGATGGCCTTGCCGTCGACCTGAAGCGCGCCATAGAGCGGATAGGCGGTGTCGACAGCCTTGAGCTCGACCAGCAGCCGCGCGCGCGCCTCGGACGTGCCGGGCACATAGGCCATGCTGCGCATCTCGACCACGCGCGACACGTCGCCCTTGCCGCGCAGCCATTGCTTCTCGGCGTCGGAGGCGTCGCGGTGGATCAGCCGCGCCTCGGCGTCGCCGCCCATGATGTTGCGGGCGTCGGCCTGCAGCCCTTCACGGACCGAACTGGACAGCGAACCGATGCCGGCGATCGCCGCGACCCCGAGCGCGAGGCAGGCGAGGAAGACCCGGAAGCCGCGGACGCCGCCGCGCAACTCGCGCCGGGCCAGGCGAAAGGCGACGCGGAAACCGGTCACGCGGTCACCGCGCCCGGGGCCGGAACGGCGCTGTCCGC
>CAMYMQ010000077.1 GCA_947259335.1 uncultured Alphaproteobacteria bacterium
CGCCCTGGCGACGGGCACGGTGGCGCTGGTCGCCGGCGGGGTCGACGTATGCTATCCGCCCGACAACCGCGACCTGTACGACGCCATCGCCGAACGGGGCGCGATCGTCAGCGAACAGCCGGCGGGGCTGGAGCCCCAGGGCCGCCATTTCCCCCGCCGCAACCGGCTGATCTCGGGCGTGTCGCGCGGCATCGTGGTGGTCGAGGCGGCGCGCCGGTCGGGCTCGCTGATCACCGCCAGGATGGCGCTGGAGCAGGGCCGCGAGGTCTTCGCCGTTCCCGGCTCCCCGCTCGATCCGCGGGCCCGGGGCTCGAACGACCTGATCCGCCAGGGCGCCACCCTGACCGAGGAGGCCGGCGACGTCCTGCGCACCCTCGATCCGACCCTCGTCCGGGCCGCAATCCCTGTGTCCCCGCTCCCGAAAACCCCCGCCGCGGAGCCGGGCGCGACCCTCTCCGACGCTCGCCGGCGGGTTGAGGAAAACCTGTCGCCGACCCCGACCGGCGTTGACGAACTGGTCCGTGAGTGCCATATGCCGCCCTCCGCCATAGCGGCGGTTCTGTTGGAACTCGAGCTCGCAGGCCGGATCGAGCGACACCCCGGCAACCGTGTTGCCAGGCTCGACGGTTGACCCGGCCCGCGCCAGAGCCCATCTGCGCCGCCTGACGCGAAACCACGGATCAGATCGGACGCATGGACGTCGTCGTCGTCGAATCCCCGGCCAAAGCCAAGACCATCAACAAGTATCTGGGCAACGACTTTACCGTCGTCGCCAGCTTCGGCCATGTCCGCGACCTGGTGCAGAAGGACGGCTCGGTCGATCCCGACGCCGACTTCGCCATGCTCTGGGATGTCGACGGCCGCTCCAAGAAGCGTGTCGACGATATCGCCAAGGCCGTGCGCGGCGCCGACAATCTCTATCTCGCGACCGATCCGGATCGCGAAGGCGAGGCGATCTCGTGGCATGTGCTGGAACTGCTGCAGCAGCGCGGCGCGCTCAAGAATGTGGACGTGAGCCGGGTCGTCTTTCACGAGATCACCAAGGACGCCGTCCTCGACGCCATCGCCCACCCGCGCGCCATCGACGACAATCTGGTCGACGCCTATCTGGCGCGCCGGGCGCTCGACTATCTCGTCGGCTTCACCTTGTCGCCGGTGTTGTGGCGGAAATTGCCGGGCAGCCGCTCGGCCGGCCGGGTCCAGTCCGTCGCCCTGCGCCTGATCTGCGAGCGCGAAGCCGAGATCGAGGTCTTCAGGCCGCAGGAATACTGGTCGGTCGACGTCGACTTCCTGACCCCGCGCCGCGACAGCTTCACCGCGCGGCTGACCCACTTCCAGGGCGAGAAGCTCGACCGGCTGTCGATCGGCGACGAAGCGCAGGCGAAGTCGGCGGTCGCCGCGATCGAATCAAGCTCCTTCTCGATCTCGTCGGTCGAGCGCAAGCAGGCCAAACGAAATCCCGCGCCGCCGTTCACCACCTCGACCCTGCAGCAGGAGGCCTCGCGCAAGCTCGGCTTCGGCGCCAGCCGCACCATGCGCGCGGCCCAGCAACTTTACGAGGGTGTCGACATCGGCGGCGAGGTGGTCGGCCTGATCACCTACATGCGAACGGACAGCGTGACCCTCTCCGGCGAGGCCATCGCCGCCTGCCGCCGGCTGATCGAGCGAGACTACGGCGGCGACTACCTGCCCGAGTCGCCCCGGGTCTACAAGACCAAGGCCAAGAACGCCCAGGAGGCGCATGAGGCGATCCGGCCGACCGATCTGTTTCGGCGGCCCGGCGATCTGTCGGCCCATCTGGACGGCGACCTGAAGCGGCTCTACGAGCTGATCTGGAAGCGCACGGTCGCCTGCGAGATGTCCAGCGCCATCCTCGATCAGGTCGTGGTCGACATCGACAGCCAGAATCGTCTGACCCGGCTGCGCGCCAACGGCTCCGTGATCAAGTTCGACGGCTTCCTGAAGCTCTACCGCGAGGATCGCGACGACACCCCGGAGACGGACAACCAGGACAACCGCCTGCTGCCCCAGATGAGCGAGAACGAGGCGGTCGAGCGCGGCGAGATCAAGCCGGAGCAGCATTTCACCCAGCCGCCGCCCCGCTACAGCGAGGCCAGCCTGGTCAAGAAGCTGGAAGAACTCGGCATCGGCCGGCCCTCGACCTATGCCTCGATCATCCAGGTGCTCCAGGACCGCAACTACGTCCGCATCGACAAGCGCCGCTTCATTCCCGAGGACCGGGGCCGGATCGTCACCAGCTTCCTGACCAACTTCTTCGGCCGCTACGTCGATTACGACTTCACGGCGAACCTGGAAGAGCAGCTCGATCTCGTCTCGGACGGTCAGATCGACTGGAAGAAGGTGCTGCGCGACTTCTGGACCGCCTTCCACGATTCCGTCGATGGCGCCAAGCAGCTCACCATCACCCAGGTGATCGACGCCCTGGACGCCGCGCTCGGCCCGCACTTCTTCCCCGACCAGGAAGACGGCAGCGACGCACGCAAGTGTCCCCAGTGCGAGAACGGGCGGCTGGGTCTCAAGGTCGGCAAGTTCGGCGGCTTCATCGGCTGCTCCAACTACCCGGAGTGCCGCTACACCCGCCAATTGGCCATGCAGGCCACCGGGGATTTCGACAAGGCCACCCAGGGCGAGGACCGGCTGCTCGGCGAAGATCCGGAGACGGGACTGGCCGTCCAGGTCAAGACGGGCCCCTACGGCCCCTATATCCAGCTCGGCGAGCCCGGCGCGGACAAGAAAGACAAGCCCAAGCGGGTCTCGCTGCCCAAGGGCACGACGCCTGACAGCCTCGACCTGGAGCTGGCGCTCAAGCTCCTGGCGCTGCCCCGAGAGGTCGGCATCCATCCGGAAACCGGCAAGAAGATCCTGGCCGGTATCGGCCGCTACGGCCCCTACGTGCAGCTGGACAAGACCTACAAGTCGCTCGAGACGACCGACGACGTGCTGACCATCGGCATCAACCGCGCTGTCGACCTGCTCGCCCAGTCCAAGGGCCGCAGCTCCGGCCGCGAGATCGGCGCCCATCCCGAGGACGGCAAGCCGATCACGGCGGGCGCCGGCCGGTTCGGCCCCTACGTCAAGCACGGCAAGCTCTACGCCTCCCTGCCCAAGGGCGAGGAAGCCGAGACGGTGACCCTTGAGCGCGCGCTCGAACTGATCGCGGCCAAGGCCGCGCGGGCCGGCACCGGCGCCAAGGGCAAGGCCCCGGCCAAGGGGAGCAAAAAGGCCTCCGGCGCCAAGAAGACCGCGGCCGCCAAAAAGACCGCAGGCGCCAAGAAGACCGCGAGCAAGACCGCGTCCGGCAAGGGCCGCGCCAAGAAGCCGGCCAAGCAAGCCGGCGGCGAATAGGCCCGCGTGGCCGCCAAGCGACC
>CAMYMQ010000078.1 GCA_947259335.1 uncultured Alphaproteobacteria bacterium
CCGCGCATAGCGGCCGCCCCGGCGCTGGAGCTCGCGCGCGGCGGTGCCGGCGATCCGGGCGCCCGAGGCGCCGAGCGGATGGCCCAGCGCGATCGCGCCACCGTTCGGATTGACGTGTTCGGCATCGTCGGGCAGGCCGAGCATCCGGGTGACGGCGAGCCCCTGGGCGGCGAAGGCCTCGTTCAGCTCGATCACGTCCATGTCGCCCACCTTGAGGCCGAGCCGCTCGAGCAGCTTCTCCGAGGCGGGCGCCGGACCGATGCCCATGATGCGCGGCGGCACGCCGGCACTGGCCGCGCCCAGAACCCGGGCGATCGGGGTCAGCCCATACTTCTCGACCGCCGCCGCCGAGGCGACGAACATCGCCGCCGACCCGTCGTTGACGCCGGACGCGTTGCCGGCGGTCACCGTGCCGTCCTTGCGGAACGGGGTCGGCAGCTTGGCCAGCTTCTCGGCGGTGGTATCTCCGCGCGGGTGCTCGTCGGTATCGACGATGACCGGATCGCCCCGGCGCTGGGCCACGGAAGCCGGGACGATCTCCTCGGCCAGCGTGCCGTTGCCTTGCGCCGCCACGGCGCGCTGCTGCGACCGCAGGGCGAAGGCGTCCTGGTCCTCGCGGCCGACCTGGAATTCCTCGGCCACGTTCTCGGCGGTTTCGGGCATCGAATCGACGCCGTATTTCTCCTTCATCAACCGGTTGACGAAGCGCCAGCCGATCGTCGTGTCATAGATTTCGGCCTTGCGCGAAAAGGCGGTGTCGGCCTTGCCGGTCACGAAGGGCGCGCGGGTCATGCTCTCGACCCCGCCGGCGATGGTCAGCTCGGCATCGCCCGTCTTGACGGCCTGGGCGCAGATCGCCAGCGCGTTGAGGCCCGACCCGCACAGGCGGTTGACGGTCGCGCCCGGCACCGTCTCCGGCAGCCCGGCGAGCAGCAGCGCCATGCGCGCGACGTTGCGGTTGTCCTCGCCGGCCTGGTTGGCGCAGCCGAACACGATATCGTCGATCGCGGCGGGATCGACCTGGGGGTTGCGCTCCAGCAGCGCCCGGAGCGGGATCGCCCCCAGGTCGTCGGCGCGAACCTGGGCGAGCGCGCCGCCGTAGCGGCCGATGGCGGTGCGGATGGGGTCACAGATGAAGGCGTCGGTCATGGCTCTACTCCTCGCGACTATGGTTGGCCATTGATCGGGTGCGGCCCGGCCGCGCCTCGGAACGGGCGCGGCTGGCCCCGCGGAAGACGGCGATCAGGTCGCCGTCCTGGTTGGTCACGGATATATCATATGTGCCGCTGCGGCCGGCAAGAGCGACCTCTTGCCCCGACGCGGTGAGCACGTCGCCGGCGCGGGCCGAACGAAACCAGTTGATCTGGGCGTTCTGGGCGAGAGCGCCCGGCCGGTTGGTCCACGCGGCCGCGCCGGAGCAGGTGTCGGCGAGCGCGAAGACGACGGCGCCATGGACGACGCCGGCCCCGTTCAGCATTTCCGGCAGGACGGTCATGCGCATGACGCAACGGCCCTCGGCCGATTCGAGGGTCTCGATCCCGAGCCTATCGGCGAAGGGGCCGCCCGCCACGGCGGCCGCTGTTTCCGGCGGGGCCGCCGGTGCGTCAGAACTCATGTCAGTTCCCCCAGGGTCGATATCGGATGCGCAATAAGCGGCGAGCCGGCGCCCCTTTCAAGGGTTTCCGCCCGCGCTCCCCACCGGACAGCCTCGTCACACGCCTCACCAAACCGTGTGGGCGGAATTGCGGCCCCGCCGTGGTAAAATCCCGGCGGTACCGACCGGGCGCGATCTGGGCCCGGCGCCGGCCGGCACCTGCCGGCCAAGACGCCAAGAACCAACAAACAGGGAGTTGTCGATGAAGACCCGACCGATCAAACGGCCGCTGATGGCCGCTGCCTTTGCGCTCGCCGTCGTCGTGGCGGCCGGCGCCGCCCCCGCCACCAGTGCCCGGGCCGCCGACGTCACGGTCCAATGGCTTGGTCAGGCCGCCTTCAAGATCACCTCGCCCGGCGGCAAGGTGATCGTGATCGACCCCTTCATCACCCGGAACCCGAAGACCCCCGCCGAGCACAAGGATCTCAAGAAGCTCGGCAAGGTCGACCTGATCCTGGTCACCCACGGCCATGGCGACCATCTGGGCGATACCGGCGCGCTGGCCAAGATGACCGGCGCCAAGGTGGCGATGAACGCCGACATGGGCTCGACCGTGGGATCCCTCGGCATCGTGCCCGGCAAGCAGCTCATCCGCTTCAACAAGTCCGGCCCGATCACGCCGATCGGGGCCGGCATCACCGTCACCATGGTCCGCGCGGAGCACAGCTCGACGATCGTCCACAAGGATCCGACGAGCGGCAAGGCCGTCGTCCATCCGGGCGGCGAGCCCTCGGGCTACATCATCAAGCTGGAGAACGGCTTCACCATCTACCATGCCGGCGATACCGGCGTGTTCGGCGACATGAAGTGGATCGGCGACTACTACAAGCCCGACCTCGCCCTGCTGCCGATCGGCGGGCATTTCACCATGGACCCGACGCACGCGGCCTATGCCCAGAAGATGCTGCTGAAGGCGAAGAATGTCGTGCCGATGCACTTCGGCACCTTCCCGCCGCTCAAGGGCACCCCGGCCCAGTTCAAGGCCGCGCTCGGCGACGCGGCGTCGACGATGGTCGAGATGAAGCCCGGCGAGACCCGGAAGTTTTAACCGCTGGTTAGGCACAACCGGGACGGGGCGGATCGGCGATCCGCCCCTCCCACCTGACGGAATGTGGCGGAAACAAGGACCTGTCCGGGACGCCGCGACGCTGCCGACAGCTCCGGAAACCAAGAGGCTCAAAGTTTCTTCGGTTTTCGTTATACTTAAATTTTTCTTAACAAATTCCGGCTATTGTTGAAACTCCACAAAAAAGACAAAATTCAATACCGGATTTCAAAAGCCTATCAAATAGGCGCGCATTTACGCCTTGTTAATCTCTCCTCGTTACTTTGGCGTCAGTTCGGAG
The DNA here is from genome assembly GCA_947259335.1 of uncultured Alphaproteobacteria bacterium. Lineage (GTDB taxonomy): Bacteria > Pseudomonadota > Alphaproteobacteria > Bin65 > Bin65 > CAMYMQ01. The sequence goes on from CAMYMQ010000078.1 coordinate 3,001, forward strand.
CGCATGGCTTCGAACCATTCTTTCTCGAGGAGGAGATAAGTCATGATGAATCACGTTCGCAACTTTGTCCGGGACGACTCGGGCGCCACCATGATCGAGTACGGCCTGATCGCGGCTCTCGTCGCCGTCGCGGCCATCGTCGCCCTGGAATCGATGGGCACCTCGATCAGCGGCATGTTCACCGCCGTTTCGACGAAGCTGGACGCCAAGAAGCCGAAGTGATCGCGCGGGCACTCCCGTTGCCCGCCGCTGGGGGAGCGGCAGGCAACGGCGCCCGCATCACTTGAGTTTCGAGATAGAGGCGCGCAGCGCCGGCTTTGGCCGCGCTGCGCGCTTCTTTTTTGCGGGCCGCCTTGCTGTGATCTCTAGCGCGTGCCCTGGGGCAGGAGAATGGTCGGCGCCCGCCGCTTGAAATAGAGTTCCGCGCCCTTGGGGATCAGCCTTTCCTTGGCCAGCCGCTCGGCGACCTTGGTCACGCAGCTCGTGTAGACCAGCCGGGTGAAGCCCTCGTTCTTGGCGACCAGTCCCAGCCGCCGCCAGGCCTGTTCCACCGTTTCCCGCCGGTCGCGCTTGCCGTTGCCGTTCATGTCGACCAGCCGGCCCTTGCCGTCGAGCGGCTCCAGGTTGACGCCGTCGAAGGCGGCGAAGCCGGTCACCCGCAAGCCGACCGGACGGTCGCCCAGTTCCGGCGGATAGACGAAATAGACGCCCAGCGGGCAGGCCAGACGGGGCAGCGCGATCGCGGTGTTGATCGCCTGCCCCTTGTCGTCGACGCCGCCCAGCGCCTTGTCGTCCGACCGCGTCGCCGGCGGCTCCTTGTTCTCGTCGACCCAGGCGTCGAGATGATCGACCAGGGCGGACATGACCGGCGTCAGGTCGAGATTCTGGAACACGAGGTCGCGGCGGCCGATCCAGTCCCGCGGCCCGAACCCGGCGTCATAATGGCTGACGCCGGCGATTTCATAGAGCCGGTGCCGGGCGCCGAGACCCTTGGCGATCAGCAGGGCGGCATTGCGCCGCTTGTTCACCAGGTGGGGCGCATCGGCCGCCTGAAAGAGCAGGTGCGCGACGTCGATCTGCTTGACGAAGCGCCGGCGCGAAGCCTCGTCCTTGAACGCCATGTCCTCGCCGTCCTTGCGGACCACCGGCAGCCACAGGCCCTGGCTCGCGTCGTCGGCCAGAATGCCGTCGAACACCGTGTGGCCCTCGCCGTCGTCGTTCAACCCGGCCTGATAGTTCAACAGCCGCCCGACCATGGCGCCGGAGGCGAAGCCGTAGAAATAGACCCGCGAGGGTGACCTGCCGAGACGCTGGCGGACGATGTTGCGCGCCAGCAGGGCCCAGGTCGCCATCAGCCCGCCGTGATAGGCGACCTGATAGCCGGAGACCGTCCGGCCGGTCTCCAGGGTCACCGTCATGTCGCCCTTGCCGGGCTCGGTGGCGGACGAGCGCCGGGTGTGGGCCACGGCGTAGCCCTTGTCGATGAGCATGCCGGCATATTTGTTGATGTTCGCCAGCGGGTGGAAGACCGCCGCCCCGCCGCGCGGCACCAGGGTGCCGACCCCGGCATAGGAATGGCCGCCATGGGCGGTCACGAACAGCTTGCCGTTCCAGTCCGCTGCCTTCACGGGGATGAACAGGGTAAGGCCCGATCCCTTGCCGGCCTCGTAGCGGGCGATGCCGCGATAGCGCTTGCCGGTCACGCCGAGCTGGTCGAAGACGATATCCGGCGCATCGGTGAAACTGGTGCTGTTCGGCTGCTTCGTGACGACGGCCCAGCCCGGCACCGTGCCCGACACGGCGATCTCCAGGCGCCGGAACGGCTTGCCCTTGGCATTCTCGACGATCCTGCTCGACGTGATCGTGCAACCGTCGATCCCGACCGTCTTGTCGAGCCAGATCTTCAGCGACGGCACGAGGGAGGCGCAGGACGTCCTTGCCGGGACGGGCTTGTCCCCGGCCGGGGCCGGCTTGACCTCGGCTCGGATCGGCGCCGCGGCGGCAAGGGTCAGCGCGACACCGAGCGGGAGCGCCGATCGGAGAGAACCGGAAAAAGCAATTTCTGAAAAGACTGAAATGGGTGCAACTCCTTGACCGTTCCTGCCGCCGACATGCCGCCCCGACCGCCGGGCGCTGGTGTCCTACCTTCGCCTAGCGGCTGTTTGCGGCGAAGCCGTGGCGAATGTGGGTTGCACACGGATCGCTCGCCGCTTCTTGATGACCGCGCCCGGATCGTTTGCCGTAGGCTGCCGCTTTCCGCAAGCCAGACCGCCGCCGTGACCGACGCCCTGTCCACAATGCCCGCCCCAGCCGCTGACACCACCGGCGCGCCCGCCCGGGTCCGGGCGACCGGCCCCATCCTCGTGTTCGGCGGCCCCTATGGCAATCTCGAAGCGACCTCGGCGCTGCTCGACGCGGCGGCGCGGCGCGGCATCGCTCCCGACCACATCGTGTGCACCGGCGACGTGACCGCCTATTGCGCCGACCCGCAGCCCGTGGTCGACCGGATCCGCCGGGCGGGACTCCACGTCGTCATGGGCAACTGCGAGGAATCGCTGGCCGCCACCGCGGACGATTGCGGCTGCGGCTTCGACGCGGGCAGCGCCTGCGCGGCCCTGTCGGAGCAATGGTACGCCTACACGGACCGGCACCTCGACGCGCCGAGCCGGGCCTGGTTCGCCACCTTGCCCAGAGCCATCATCCTGGACATCGCCGGCGTCACGCTGCGTGTCATCCACGGCGGAGTTCGCCGCATCAACCGCTTCGTGTTCGCCTCGGACGAGGCCGCCATCGCCGAGGAACTGGCCGACATCCCCGAGGACGGGGTCATCGGCGGCCACTGCGGCCTGCCCTTCACCCGCGCCCTCGACGGACGGCTGTGGCACAACCCCGGCGTGATCGGCCTGCCCGCCAACGACGGCACGCCCCGGGTCTGGTTCAGCGTGATCAGCCCGCGCCCCGGCGGGCTGGAGATCGAGCCCGTCGCACTGGCCTACGATCATGCCGCCGCCGCCGCGCGGATGCGCGCGTCCGGCCTGCCGGC
>CAMYMQ010000079.1 GCA_947259335.1 uncultured Alphaproteobacteria bacterium
GGCCCTGGCCGACCCCGACCAGGGCCGCCGCCTGCTCGCCGCCGCGGGCGCCGCCGTGGCCGAGGATTTCAACCGCTTTCTGGAGGACGACTGAGCCGATGAGCGCGTGGATTAGAATGGTGCCGGCCGACGAGGCCGAGGGCGAGCTCAAGGCGCTCTACGACCAGGTGACCACGCCCCACGGCACGGTCGACAACGTCATGCGCGCCCACTCGCTCCGGCCCCACACGATGGCCGGGCACCTCGCCCTCTACAAGAGCGTCCTGCACAACCCGGCGAACACGCTGCCCTTCTGGTTCCTGGAGGTGGTCGCCTCCTACACCAGCATCGTCAACGCCTGCGCCTATTCGCTGGCCCATCATTTCACCAACGCCCGCCGCCTGATCGGAGACGAGGCCCGCGCCGACCGGATCAAGGCGGCGCTCGACGCCCGCCGGCCGGGGGATGTCTTCGAGGGCAAGGAACTCGCGTTGCTCCGCTATACCGAGAAACTCACCGCCGATGTCGGCGCGATCGAGAAGGGCGACATCGACGCGCTCCATGCCGCCGGCTGCGACGACGGCGAGATCCTCGAGGTCAATCAGGTCTGCGCCTACTTCAACTATTCCAATAGGCTGCTCAACGGCCTCGGCGTGACGACCGAGGGTGACGTGATCGGCTACTACAAGGAGGGCGCGCGGCAGCCGGAATGACCCTGTCGCGCCCCCGCACCGGCGGCTAGACTTCGCCGGCCCGAGGATCGGAACCATCCCCATGACCTACGCCCAGGCCAAGAGCATCGACCGCGACGCGATCCCCGTGATCGACGTGTCGGCACTCGCCAGCGGCGACCCGGCCGCGCAGGCCGGAGTCGGCGACGCCCTGCGCCGGGCGGCGGAAGGCACGGGCTTCTTCTACGTCAGCGGCCATGGCATCCCGGCCGGCACGATCGACCGGGTCTTCGGCGCGGCGCGCGATTTCTTTGCCCGCCCGCCGGAAGAGAAGCAGGCGGTCGCCGTCAACCGATGGCACCACGGCTTCATCCGCATCGGCGAGGCCAAGATGTATGACGGCGCCCAGGCCGATCTGAAGGAGAGCTACGTCTGGGGCCTCGACGTCGAGGCGGACGACCCCGACTGCCTGGCCGGGGTCAAGCTGATCGGCCCCAACATGTGGCCGGACTTCATGCCGGGGCTGCGTCCGCTGCTGACCGGATACATGGACGCGTGCAACGCGCTGGGCATCCGTCTCCTGCGCGCCTGCGCGCTCAGCCTCGGCATAGACCCGGCCTATTTCACCGGCTCCTTCGACCGGCCGATCAGCCGCGGTTCGCTGATCTGGTATCCGCCCCAGCCGGCCGACGCGGGCGAGGCCCAGTTCGGGGTCGCGCCGCACACCGACTACGGCTGCCTGACATTGTTGTGCCAGGACGACACCGGCGGGCTCCAGGTCAGGGGCCGAGACGGCGAGTGGGTCACGGCGCATCCGATTCCGGGGACCTTCGTGGTCAACGTGGGCGACTTGCTCGCACGCTGGACCAACGACCGCTTCGCCTCGACCCCCCACCGGGTCGTCAACGCCTCCGGGCGCGAGCGGCTGTCGGCCGCCGTCTTCGTCGATCCCAACCACGACACGATGATCAACCCGGTCGTCGGCGAGGGAGAAGATCCGCACTACCCGCCGGTTACCTGCGCCGGCCACATCCAGGGGCGGCTGGACGCGGCGTTTGAGTACAGAAACCGCACGCCCTAGGAAACCGCACACCCCGAGCCCCGCATTTCGCGATTTGCCGCTTTCGTCGTCGGACGGGGCGTGCGGGCCAGGTGTCTCAGACACCGCACACCCCGAGCCCCGCATTTCGCGATTTGCCGCTTTCGTCGTCGGACGGGGCGTGCGGGCCGGGTGCCCGCCACAAGCCTGTCGCAGCCGCACCGACGCACCTGGGCGCCGGATCGGCCTTCGGCCGTCCGGGGACGCACGGATAGTTCCCATGGCCTGCCAAGGCTGCGTCCCCGGCCGCAGCGCAGCGGAGAGCCGGGGCCCAGTGATGCCTCGCGGCGGTTTGGCGGGGGCGTGCCGCCGACACAGCCGCACGCCCCGTCCCACGACGAGAGCGGCTCATTGCTTGGGGGCGGGGCTCGGGGCGGGCGGTTTCGTGAGACACCCGGGCCGCACGCCCCGTCCGACGACGAGAGTGGCCAATCGCCTAAAGCCCGGGCTCGGGGCGTGCGGTTTCTATTCCGTCCCGAACAACCGATCCCCCGCGTCGCCCAGGCCGGGGACGATGAAGCCGTCTTCGTTCAGCTGCCTGTCGATGGCGGCGGTGAAGATGCGCAGGTCGGGATGGGCGCGGGTCAGGCGCTCGAGGCCTTCGGGCGCGGCGAGCAGGCAGCAGAAACGAAGGTCGTGGGCGCCGCGCTCCTTGAGCCGCTCGACGGCCGCCGCCGCGGTGTTGCCGGTGGCGACCATCGGGTCGATCACGATCACCTGGCGCTCGGCCAGGCCCGCCGGGGCCTTGAAATAGTATTCGACCGGCTCCAGCGTGGCCGGGTCGCGGTACATGCCGACGAAGGCGACGCCCGCCGACGGGATCAGGTCGAGCATGCCGTCGAGCAACCCGACCCCCGCGCGCAGGATCGAAACCAGGCACAGGGTGTCGCCGGCCAGCACCGGCGCCTCCATCTCCGCGATCGGCGTGCGGATGGTCTCGGTGCCGAGCGGCAGGTCGCGGGTCGCCTCGAACAGCAGCATGCCGCTGATCTCGCGCAAGAGGTGCCGGAACTCGCCGCCCGGCGTTTCCCGGCGGCGCATCTGGGTCAGCTTGTCCTGGACCAGCGGGTGGTCGACGACGGTGATCTGGCGGGAGGCGGGTTCGGGCATGGTGCGGGGGTGGCTCCGGGTCGGACGGTGAAGCGGCGGCGGCGCCCGGGGATGATCGGTGCCCGGGTCGCTCGCCGCAAGGGGGAAGAGAGAGGCCGGCCCGGATGGATGAGGCGGCGTCTTGAACGGCGACGACCAAATAGACATATGTTCCTTTCGGTGAGGCCGGTGCCGCTTTCACCACCGCTACGGCGGCGTCCCGTTCGAGAGGCCCGGCTTGTTCTGTGACCCGAGGTCGCGGCCAACGCCGATGTCAGGTGATGACAAATGATGACATTCGCTGACGTCGAGGTCCTGTATCCGCCCCGGAAGCATCTCCCCGGCGGGCGCCGGGCCGATCCGAGGTCCGGAGCGGGCAGACGTCGACCCCGACGGCCGATGACCAATGATGACACTTGATGACATCTGATGACATTGCTGAGGGCCGCCTCGCCCGATCCTCGACTCCTTCGGCGCTCTTTCTGGCCTTCGGCGCCGGGGCCGGCCTGTCAGCCAGCCCCTCCGGCTCCCGACGGAGAAGGGCGGGGCCGCGGACTCGGGCCTTCGGACGCGGAATGATAACCTTCGATAACCGATGATAACCTGTCCGCCGTTCTTCACCCGTGCAGCGCCGCCGTCGCGCCGTGCATTGCCCCGGGCCGCCCTCTCGCTTATCTGAACGCCATGGAACACGCAGCTACCCCCGCCACGACGCCCGCTTCGCCCGCCACCCCGGCTGTCGCCGTCCCTCCCGACGGCGCCCTGCCGTCGCTGGTCGGCCTGTCCCGCGAGGAGATGGGCGCGGTCGTGACCGGGCTCGGCGAGCCGGCCTTCCGGGCCAAGCAGCTCTGGCACTGGGTCTACCATCGCGGCGCGCGGTCGTTCGATGCGATGACCAGCCTGTCCAAGAGCCTGCGCGAGAAACTGGAGGGCACCTATACCCTCGACCGGCCGGCGGAATCGGCGGCCCTGGTCTCCGACGACGGCACCCGCAAGTGGCTGCTGCGCTTCGGCGACGGGCGCGAGGCCGAATGCGTCCATATTCCCGAGAGCGGCCGGGGCACGGTCTGTATCTCGTCCCAGGTCGGCTGCACGCTGACCTGCGCCTTCTGCCACACGGGAACCCAGCGGCTCGTGCGCAACCTGACCGCCGCCGAGATCGTTGCCCAGCTGATGACCGTGCGCGACGCCTTCGACGAATGGCCGACGCCCCAGGTCGACCGCAACATCACCAACATCGTGATGATGGGCATGGGCGAGCCGCTCTACAATTACGACAACATCGCCCAGGCCCTGCGCATCCTGATGGACGGCGAGGGGCTGTCCGTGTCCCGGCGCAAGATCACGCTGTCGACCGCGGGCGTGGTGCCGATGATGGTCCGCTGCGGCGAGGAACTGGGGGTGAACCTGGCGGTCTCGCTCCATGCCGTCACCGACGAGCTGCGCGACCACATCGTGCCGATCAACAAGAAGTATCCGCTCAAGGAACTGCTCGATGCCTGCCGCGCCTATCCCCGCGTCAACAATGCCCGGCGGATCACCTTTGAATACGTGATGCTCAAGGACGTCAACGACAGCCCGGCCGATGCGCGCGAACTGGTCCGGCTGCTCAAGGGTATCCCGGCCAAGGTTAATCTCATCCCGTTCAATCCGTGGCCCGGCGCGCCCTTCGAGACCTCGCCCGAGGGCGCGGTGAAGACCTTCGCCGACATCGTTCATGCCGGGGGCCTGATCGCGACCGTCCGCAACCCGCGCGGGCGCGACATCATGGCCGCCTGCGGCCAGCTCAAGAGCGCGAGCGAGGTGGTGCGGAAGGCGAAGCGGGCGGCAAAAATCGCTTGAATGTCTAGAAATAATTCCTAATAATCTGCCTATGGATTCGCGCGTTGAAACAAACCTAATCGGAACGGGCCTATATACTGTCCCCGAAGCGGCACGGTTGGTGCACGCGCCGGTTAGAAGCATTCATCGTTGGCTGCGCGGGTATTCTTATCGCCGTGGGAATGAGCCTCATTCGGTCGGCCCACTGTGGAGGGGCGATCTGGAGCCTGTAGACGGCACAATTGCTTTGAGCTTTTATGATCTGCTCGAAGCGAGAATGGTCGCGGCATTTCGCCGTCGCGGCGTCTCATGGCCGGCAATTCGATTGGCGGCTCGCCGAGCTGAGGAATGCCTCCAATCACATCATCCATTTATTCTTCAAGCATTTAAGACAGACGGCCAGAGAATTTTTGCCGAAATCCGTGAAGCGGGTGAGGTGAGATTGTTCGACCTCAATAAGGCGCAGTACGCCTTGCGTGACGTCGTCGCACAAAGTCTGTTTCGCGGTATCGAATTCGAAGATAACCATCCAATACGGTGGTACCCAAGCGAGGGCAATGGGCGCGTCGTTGTCGATCCGGAGCGATCGTTTGGTCGCCCGGTCATTGAACGATCGGGTGTGCCAACAGAAGTATTGGCACAGGCGGTGTCCGTAGAAGAGTCGATTGAACGTGTCGCATATCTTTATGAAGTGGATTCAAGAGATGTTCGTGACGCAGTTGAGTTTGAACAACGATTGGTCGCGTGAAATTCTTAGTCGACAACAATCTATCTCCTGCGCTCGCGAAGGCGCTGAACGAATTATCCGCCGCCGAACCACATGAAATTGTTCACCTGAGAGAACACTTTCCGCACGATACGGCCGATCATGTGTGGATTGGTGAGCTTGGAAAGCAGGGCGGATGGTCAATCGTAAGTCAAGACCGACTGTTTAAAGGCTCATTGGAAAAGGAAGCGCTGAGGCGCGCGGGGTTGACGGCGTTCATCCTTCAACGTGCATGGACAAGACTGCGCCATTGGGAGAAGTCTTGGCGTATCGTACGATGGTGGCCTTCGATTGTCGAAATTTCCGAGCGTGTAGATGGAGGGGCATTTGAGGTTCCGGTTAGGTTCACCGGGAAGGGAAGGCTGAGGCAAATTAGGCTCTAATTTGCTTGTTCCTACCTACATGAACCGCCGGATCCACTTGAACTTGCCCTTGGTGTACGGCGGATAGCGCAGCGCCAGGTCCATCCAGGTCGGCTTGCGCAGCACGGCCCGCAGGTGGCTGAACGATTCGAAACCATGGCGGCCATGATAGGCGCCGAAGCCGCTTTCGCCGACCCCGCCGAAGGGCAGGTGGGGCGACGCCAGCTGGAGGACCGTGTCGTTGATCACGGCGCTGCCCGAGCTGGTCTCGGCCAGGACCCGCCGCTGGTTGCGCGCCGACCGGGAGAAGAGATAGAGGGCGAGCGGCTTGTCGCCCTTGTTGACGAAGGCGATGGCGGCGTCGATGTCGTCCACCGCGAGGACCGGCAGGATCGGGCCGAAGATCTCCTCGCCCATGATCGGGGCGTCGGGCCGGACACCGGTGAGCACGGTCGGCGCGATGAAGCGGTCGGTGGGATCGGTGCCGCCGCCCACCGCGACCGCGCCGTTGCCGGCGCTGCCGGCGATCATCCCCGCCAGCCGGTCGAAGTGGCGGTTGCTCACGATCCGGGCATAGTCGCGGCTCTGCTGCGGCGCCTCGCCGAACAGGGCCCGCACCGCCTCGCCGAGCGCCGCGACCAGCTCGACCTCCCGGTCGCGGTGGACCAGGACATAGTCGGGCGCGACGCAGGTCTGGCCGGCATTGAGGAACTTGCCCCAGACGATGCGGCGGGCGGCGACCGCCATGTCCACGTCGGCGTCGACGATGCAGGGCGACTTGCCGCCGAGCTCGAGGGTGACCGGGGTCAGGTTCCTGGCGGCGGCGGCGGCCACGATGCGGCCGACCCGGCCGTTGCCGGTGTAGAAGATCTTGTCCCAGCGCTGGGCGAGCAGCGCGGTCGTCTCCGGCACGGCGCCCTGGACGACCGCCACCGCCTCGGTGTCGAGGTAGAGCGGCAGAAGGTCGGCAAGCACCTGGGAGGTGTTGGGGGCGAGCTCGGACGGCTTGACCACGGCGGCGTTGCCGGCGGCGAGCGCGCCGATCAGCGGCGACAGCGCGAGCTGGAGCGGATAGTTCCAGGCCGAAATGATGAGGGCGACGCCCAGCGGTTCGGGCACGATGGTCGACGAACCCGGCTGCAGCGCCAGCGGGGTTCGCACCCGCCGGGGTCGCATCCAGCGGCGCAGCCGCCTGGCCGCGAAGGCGGCCTCGGAGGCGGTGAAACCGATCTCCGCGGTCCAGGCCTCGACCGGCGGCTTGCGGAGATCGCTGAACAGCGCCCGGCTGAGGTCGGCCTCCCGCTCCTCCAGCAGGGCGGCGAGCGCGTCGAGCTGGCCGCGCCGCCAGCTGTATGATCGGGTCCGGCCGCTGGCGACGGTCGCGCGCAGCCGGGCCATGATTTCCGACAGGGGCGTGCCGGCGGAGATCTGGGTCATAGGCTCACCCCGCGAAAGTGCCGACCGGAAGGCCGGGGGGGAGACCGGCGATTCCGACGTCCAGCGCGAACAGCCCGCCCGCCAGGGGCTGGCTGTCCAGCGTCCCGCCGTCCAGGCCGAGCCGCGCCGAGGTGACATAGAGCCGGTCCAGCCCCGGACCCCCAAAGGCGCAACTGGTGGGCCGGGTCACGGGCAGGATCACGGTCCGGTCGAGACGCCCGTCCGGTGCGATGCGGATGACGCAGCCGCCGTCCCAGCGCGCGTTCCACAGGAAGCCCTCGGAATCGACGGCCAGGCCGTCGGGCCAGCCCGGGGCCTCGTCCGCACCGCTCAGCGGTCTTGGATCGCTCAGGGCGCCGGCCTCGGCGTCGAAGGCGAAGGCCGTGATCGTGCCGGTCGGGCTGTCGCCGAGATAGAAGGTCGCCGCGTCCGGGCTCCAGCCGAGGCCGTTGGGCACCGTCAGTCGCTCTGCCGCCGCCACGGCGCCGCCCGGATCGACGCGGAAGAGACGGCCGGTCGGCTCGCCATAGCTGCGGTGCATCGAGCCGACCCAGAAGCGGCCGTCCGGCCCGCACTTGCCGTCGTTGAACCGGTGGTCGGCGCGGCCCGCCTCCGGCCGGGAGAAGACCTCCGCCGTGCCCGTATCCGGGTCGAGCCGCGCCAATCCGCCGGCCATGGCCGCGATCAGGCCGCCGTCCCCGCGCAGGCCGATGGCATGGACCGGCTCCGAAAGGACGATGCGGGTGCTCGCACCGGTGGCGGGCACGTGCCGGTGCAGCGCCGGCCCGGCGCAATCGATCCACCAGAGCGCGTTCCGCCCGGCGTCCCAGATCGGGCTCTCGCCGAGGGTCGCCCGGTCCGGAGTGACGCAGGTGACCGCTATGTTGCTTGCCGGGGAGAGCACGGAGCGAGGTCAACTGTTGTTGGCGCGGGCGCCGGCTATGGCGGCCCGGAGTTCCTCCAGGCGAGGACGCAGCGCATCGACGAACCGATCGAACCGGTCCAGCGGCACCGCGTCAAGGCCGGCGCGGACGGAGACGTCGAGCGAGGGTTCGATCAGGGCGATCTCCTGCGTGCCCGCGGGCGCCCGGTGGGTCGCCAGCCCGCGCCAGATCGGCTCGAGCACCGGCCGCAACGTCTCCACGAACGTGTCCGTCGACTTGAGCGCGAGCGGCTCGAAAGCGCAGTCCTTCGCCAGGGGAAACTGGCCGGCCTCGACGATCAGCCGGTAGGTGGGAGGCCGGTTCCCGCCACGCCGGATCGACGGAATGCCGCCCGCCGTCCGCCGCGCGGGGCGGTTGTCCTCGCCTTCCGCGGCCCCCAGCGGTGTCCACTGCCACAGGCCGATCAGCGTGCCCAAGGGATGGTTCGGATCGTCGACCGGCGCGATGACCCGTTCGTAGGTCTCGAACTCGCGGCCCGAAATCGCGCTTGGCCGGCGCCAGTAGTGGGGCCGGCCGGTGGTCAGCACACCCCAGTAGATGTTCGAGAAGAACCGCGCGTCATCCTCTGCGAAGACGTCCTCCAACAGCTTGCCGGTCAGGTCGGTGCCGGAGAAGTCCAGGTGCCGCGCCCCCATCTCCCGGCAGCGGAAGCGATAGCCATGGTCGTCGCGGCGCTCGGCGTCGAACAGGACCAGGCTGCTGGCCTGGGCGGCGAGTTCGTATCGCTTGATCGACGACAGCAACGGCGGACGCCCGCCCGGTTCGCGCCGGTTGGCCCAATAGTCGACGAAACGTTCGATACCCGGCCCGATCTGGCCACGGGTGTCGCCGTCGACAATGCTGAAAGCGTCCATCGGACCGCCGTGTGATAAGGTGAGGAATTGCGATCAAAAGGATATAAGTATCGGGTTAAGATTGGAAATACCAAAACGATAAAAAGCCATGAAAAAATCATCTATAGATTATGCAATGAACGCCTACGTTGTTTAGCACTGATTTAGGTTGGTTTTGTGTATGTGTAGGTTTCTCTTCGGTAATCCGATGATATTTTGACGCGCGCGCGGGTCGTGACGCGGCATTTGCGTCGAGCGACCCTGCGTTGTAGGGGATGAGATGTTGCTCACCCTTGGATGCCGCCGCCGATGCCGACCGATCTGATTTCCGCCATTCAGCCGAATATCGCGGCGCTCCCCGAAAGCGGGATCGTCGAGATCGTCAACTACGCGCGCGAACGCAAGGGGCTGATCCCGCTCTGGATCGGCGAGGGCGACCTGCCGACCCCGTCCTTCATTTCGGACGCGGCCGTGTCCGCGCTGCGCGACGGGCAGACCTTCTATACCTACCAGCGCGGCATCCCGCCGTTGCGGGACGCGATCGGCGCCTATCTCGGCCGCACCTATGGGGTGAAGGTCGATCCGGAGCGGGTCTTCGTCACCGTCGGCGGCATGCAGGCGATCAAGCAGACCATCCAGATGCTGATCGGGCCGGGCGACGAACTGGTCGTACCGTCGCCCGTCTGGCCCAACATCTTCAACGCGGCGCAGATCATGCGCGGGGTGGTCAAGCCGGTGACCCTGACCTTCGGCAACGACGGTTGGTCGCTCGACATCGAGAAGCTGTTCGCGGCGTGCACGGACCGCACGAAGGCCATCTTCGTCAACACGCCGGGCAATCCGACTGGCTGGATGATGCCGCGGGAAGACATGATCGCGCTGCGCGACTTCGCCCGGGAGCGCGGCATCTGGCTGATCGTCGACGAGGTCTATGGCCGCCTGACCTACGACATCGACCACGCCCCGTCGTTTCTCGAGATCATCGAGCCGGATGATCGCGTCGTCGTGGTCAACACCTTCTCGAAGAACTGGGCGATGACCGGCTGGCGGATCGGCTGGGTGGTGGCCCCGAAGGAACTGGGACAGGTCTACGAAAACCTGATCCAGTACAACACCTCGGGCGTGCCGACCTTCCTGCAGTTCGGCGCGGTTGCCGCCATGAACGAGGGTGAGTCCTTCATCGCGGAGATGCGCGAGCGGTGCCGGGTCGGCCGCGAGATCGTGAGCGACGCCTTCGATCGGCTGCCTCGGGTCCGTTTCGCCCGGCCGCCGGGGACCTTCTATATGTTCTTCAAGGTCGACGGTCAGCCGGACAGCCGGGCGCTGGCCTTCAAGCTCGCCGATCAGGCCAACGTCGGCCTGGCTCCGGGGTCAGCCTTCGGCGAAGGCGGGGAACCCTTCCTGCGTCTGTGCTTCTGCCTGTCGACGGACAAGCTGAGCGAGGCGATGGACCGGCTGAGCGGGGTGTTGCGCTAGAACGCGGCAAGCGTCAGCGGCGCCACCAGGACGTCGCCTTCTTGCGGCTCGCGTCGCGCAGCCAGATGTCGAGCCTGAGCGCCAGACGGCGCATGGGTGTCCCGGCCAGCCAGCGCCAGAACCGGTCGAACCGGGTCTTGTAGCTCCGGTTGTAGGGACAGACCCGGATGCAGATCGAGCATTCGGTGTTCTGGCTGGTCCAGAACTTGAAGCACTTCTCGCCGTCGACCGTCCACTTGCGGATGGTCGAGAAGCTCGACTGGTTGGGCGCCTCCATCGACGGCTCGCCGAACGGGATCGCCTTGACCGGGCAGCCGGCGGCGCAGGCGTTGCAGATGTCGCAGAATTCCTTGACCCCGAAATAGCGGGGCGTGTCGGGCTCGAGCGGCATGTCCGTGAAGATCTTGCCGATCCGGATCCGCGGCCCGAACTCCTCGGTGATCAACAGGCCGTGGCGGCCGTATTCGCCCAGCCCCGCCTGCACGGCCAGCGGGATGTTGAGCCCGGTGTCGTTCATGCTGGCATGGGCCGAATAGCCCAGGTTGCGGATATACTGGGCCAGCGACATCAGCGTGACCGCGTCCTCGGTATAGCCCATGCCGGTCGCCGTCGCGGCCAGCGCCGAGGGCACCGTATCGGTCAGTTCGTGGTCCATCGCCGTGATGGTGACGATCACGTGGGTCATGCTGTCGTCGACATCGACCGGCTTGGAGGCCTGCTCCATCCGGTTGTACTTCTGGGCATAGACCCAGCGGTCGTCATATTCGCAGATGCCGACCAGATCGGCGCCGAACAGCTTGGCGACCTGCTTGATCTCGCGCGCGGTCTCGGCGGGGTCGCCCAGCGGCCATTTCTCCGGCCAGCCGGGGCCGTGCATCGTGAAGGTGTCGTTGAAGCCCTCGTTGCGGCCTTCCTCGCCGGCCTTCAGCGTCGCGAAGGCCTTGGTGAAATGCCAGGCGGCGTTGCGCAGGGCGTAGTCGCGCTGGGAATAGCCGTCGGCCTTGCGGGCCCGGGCGTTGGGCATGACGTAGGCCGCCCAGAATTCGAGCGCCTTGTCCGAGCGCACCGTGTCGTCCCAGTTGGCGCGGTTGAAGACGTCGTTGCGCTGGTCGAACAGCTCGAAGTCGGGGCTGATCTCGAAACCGGTCAACTCGTCGATCGGCTTGCGGTGGTCGACCTTGTTGCGCCGGAGCGGCGGCGCGCCGGCCGGCGCGGGAGGGTCAGCATCCGCCTTGCCGCGAATCCAGGTTCCGTCCACCGAAACGACTCCCACCGGCGCCTTGCCTGTCATTGGCCGCTCCCATCATGCGATTTGGCCAGCAGGATAAACTAGTCCGACCTGGGACGAAACAGCGCTCTGTCAGGGATGTTCGCGGCTGCCGTCGTTCTCGTTGTAGGGGGTCGCGAGCGGGAAGGGGAACCGGGCGTTGCCGGTCCGCGCCGCCAGACTGCCCTTGGCGATTGCCTCCGCCTCGCGGCTCGGCCGCCGGTCCGGGGTCGGCGTCCGGCGGTCGTAGGTCAGCCGCAGCGAGGTGACGACGCTCCGCGCCGCGCCGTCGTCGAGGGTGGTGCCGGTCCGGGCGCAGAAGTAGCCGAAATAAACCAGCCCCGGCCGGGCCTCGTGGTCGGAGGTCACCGGCTGGCCTTCGCCCGAGAAAACGACGCAACTGCGGCCGTCGTCGAGCGTCACGCGGCGGAAGCTCGTGTCGGCGAAATAGCTGCTCACCACCTGCGCCGGGTGCCAGCCGCGGATCCGGCCGCGCAGGTGGTTCCAGCTCCGCGCCAGCCGCGCCAGACCGGGCGCGTGGCTGAGGACGTAGGGGCCGTAGTTGGCCGTCTTGAACAGCAGCTCTCCCTCGCCGGCCGGGCCCGTGAAGCGGGCGTAGTCGGTTCGTTCCCACGGCCCGATCTCGGTGATCTGCGGCCGGCGGCCGGCGGACAGGCCGGGATAGGACCAGCCGATCCGCTCGAAGCCCGCCGGCACGTAAAAGGTGCCGGAGACGAGGGCCCGGGCCGGCGCGGCTCCGGCGAGGGTTGCGGCAACCGCCAGCCCCAGACCGAGGCGGCGGGCGAAGGGGTAGGCGTGTCGGGTGCGTGTCTTGGTCATGACGATCGAGATGGTATGGCGGAGACCAGTCGGGTAATCACACTTAAGTGTACGTCGAACGGACCGGATTGGGTGCCCCATGGATTTCGCGTTGACCGAGGAGCAGTCGGACATTCGCGCCGCCGTCGGCCGCATCTGCGACCGATTCGGCGAGGACTACTGGCTCGACCGCGACCGCAACGGCGGCTTTCCCCATGACTTCCACGCCGCCGTCGCCGAGGGCGGCTGGCTCGGCATCGCCATGCCGGAAAGCGTCGGCGGCGCGGGCCTGGGCGTTACGGAAGCGGCGATCATGATGCACACGATCGCCCGGTCGCCCGGCGCGATGGCGGCCTGCTCGGCCGTCCACATGAACATCTTCGGCCCGCACCCGATCGTCGTCCACGGCACGCCGGAGCAGCAGGCGCGCTGGCTGCCCGAGCTGATCGAGGGCCGGGTGAAGGCCTGCTTCGCGATCACCGAGCCCGACGCCGGCCTCGACACCACCGACATCAAGACCCGGGCGGAGCGGGACGGGGACGGCTATGTCGTCTCGGGCCGCAAGATCTGGACGTCGACCGCCCAGGTCGCCGACAAGGTGATGCTGCTGGTCCGCACCGCCCCGCGCGACGCGGGCGCCAAACGTACCGACGGGCTGACCCTTTTCTACACCGACCTCGACCGGGAGAAGATCGAGGTTCGCGAGATCGAGAAAATGGGGCGCAAGGCGGTCGATTCGAACATGCTGTTCATCGACGGGCTGCGGGTGCCCGAGGACGACCGGATCGGCGACGAGGGCGACGGCTTCCGCTGCCTGCTCCACGGCTTCAACCCGGAACGCATCCTGGTCGCCGCCGAGGGTATCGGCATCGGCCAGCAGGCGGTCGAGCGCGCCGCCCGCTATGCCGGGGAACGGACCGTCTTCGGCCGGCCGATCGGCCAGAACCAGGCGATCCAGCATCCGTTGGCGGCGAGCTGGGCCGAACTGGAGGCCGCCTGGCTGGCGACCCTGCGCGCGGCCTCGCTTTATGACAAGGGAGAACCCTGCGGGCCGGAATGCAACGCCGCCAAATATCTCGGCGGCGAGGCCGGCTTCCGGGCCTGCGAGCGGTCGCTGCTGGCCCATGGCGGCATGGGCTATGCCAAGGAATACCACATCGAGCGACTGCTCCGCGAAGTGCTGATCTGCCGGATCGCCCCGGTTACCAGGGAGTTGATCCTATCGCATATCGCCGAGAAGGCGCTGGGGTTGCCAAAGTCCTACTGACGGCAACCCCAGTGCTCTCGTGGCGCTATCGCCGTGTGGTGCAGGCCCAGACGCGGACCCGACAACCCTGGCCCGGGTTGTGGATGCGGCACTGGCGCAGCGCTTCGCGTTCGGCGGCGCGGCGGTTCCGCCGGGTCGCCCAACCCCAACCGCCCGTCCTGGACAGCGCATAGGATCCGCACGAATTGCGGAAGGTCAGGGTACGGGTGCAGTTGAAGCCGCATTTCGCATTCGCGCGGCGATGAGCCCGGCTCTTGGTCGGGTGGTTGACGGTCCAGCCCCAGCGTCCGTTGCTCGTATTGATCGCGATGGCGCCCCAGCAATTGGGGGCGAAGCAGCCCTGATTGCGCGGCGGCGGCGGAGGAGGTGGCGGAGGCGGCGGTGCCGATGCTGTCTGGCGCGAGGTGCAGGCCCAGACACGGACTCGGCAGCCCTGACCCGGATTGAAACGGCGGCATTGACGCAACGCTTCGCGTTCGGCGGCGAAGCGGGTCGTGCGGGTCGCCCAACCGTAGCCGCCGTTGAAGGTCCGCGGCGTGGCGTAAGAGCCGCAGGAATTGCGGAACACCAAAGACCGATTACACTGGTTGCCACACTTCGCGTTCGCCCGCGAGCGGGCAATGGCCCGGCTGGGCCAATTGACGGTCCAACCCCAACGTCCTGTCCTGGTGTTGATGGCGATGGCGCCCCAGCAATTCGGCTTGAAGCACCTGGCACTTGCGACCTGCGCCTCGATCGGTATGAACACAAACGAGAGCAGGAGAAGCATTAATAATCGTTTCATGACGTCCCCAGACTTGAGCCGCACATAAGCGTGCCCCCTGACCCTGTCCAATCCGGCAGGGCAGGTCAACCTGACAATGGCTCAAATCCGCGATTTTGTCGCTTATGGTTAAGTCGCGCGCGCGGTTTGCAAGCCAAACGCAACCCCCGCAAATCGCGTGTCCGCGCGGCCGGCGCGCCTGATCGCGGAGGCCCCCGGTTCGGGCTGTGGGGCGCCGCCGGGCAGCGGTTCCC
>CAMYMQ010000080.1 GCA_947259335.1 uncultured Alphaproteobacteria bacterium
AGCGGGTTCAGGGCGGCGAGCGCGGCGGCAACGCCCGCCGGCATCAGTGCCAGCACCAGCACCCCGGCGCGGGTGGCCCGCACCTCGGAGCGCAGCCCGTCGGTCGAGCTGCGGATGAAGCCGGGCGCGAGGGTCTGGACCACGCCATAGCCGATCACCCAGGCGGCCAGGAAGGTCGAGACCTGGATGAAGGTCCAGCCGGCGACCTCGTAGAGGAAGATCGGCACGCCGACGACGAACCAGATGTCGCGGGCGCCGAACAGGAAGAAGCGGGCGAGCGACAACAGGTTGATCGCGCTGTCCTTCGCGAGGATCGACCGGAGCGGGGGCTTGGCCTTCACCCGGCCCATCCCCCCGGGGAGCGCGACCAGGGTGAGCAGGAGGATCGCCGCCAGGCACGCCGCCAGCAGCGCGAGCCCCCAGACGAAGCCCAGCGTCGCGAGCAGCAGGCCGCCGAGGAAGAAGCCGGCCCCCTTCATGGCGTTCTTCGAGCCGGTGAGCAGCGCCACCCAGCGGAACAGGGCCCCTGTCGCCTCCTCGGGCACGATCAGCTTGATCGCGCTCTTGGAGCTCATCTTGGTCAGGTCCTTCGCGATGCCGGCGATGCCCTGGATGGCGACCGCGTAAATGACCGAGACGAGTTTGGGCCAGGCCGGGTCGAGCGCCGCCAGCGCGCCGAGCGCGGCGATCTGGAGGGTCAGCCCGGCATAGAGCGTCGTGTTCAGCCCGAACCGGGCGGCGATCCAGCCGCCGAGCAGGTTGGTGACGACGCCCATCAGTTCGTAGAGGACGAACAGCAGCGCGATCTCGAAGGGGGTGAAGCCCAGGCTGTAGAAGTGGAGCAGGACGAGCATGTGGAGCGCGCCGTCGGTGACGGTCTGCCCCCAGTAGGCGCCGGTCACGATGCCGTAGGCGCGCAGGTTCATGGCTAGGCGCGCGCCTCCGTCAGGGCGCGGCCCACCTTTGCGGTCAGGTCGGCAAGGCGGCAGGCGTAGCCCATCTCGTTATCGTACCAGGCGTAGATCTTCACCTGGGTCCCGTTGATCACCATCGTCGACGGGGCGTCGACGATCGAGGATCGCGTGTCGCCGCGATAGTCGGCGGACACCAGCGGGCGTTCCTCGTAGCCGAGGATGCCGGCGAGCGGTCCGTTCGCCGCGTCGCGCAGCAGCCCGTTGATCTCCTCGACCGTGGTCGGGCGCGCCATTTCGAACACGCAGTCGGTGAGCGAGGCGTTGAGCAGCGGCACCCGGATGGCGTGGCCGTTCAGCCTGCCCTTCAGGTCCGGATAGATCAGGCCGATCGCCGTCGCCGACCCGGTCGTCGTCGGGATCAGGGACATGAGGGACGACCGGGCGCGCCGGAGGTCCTTGTGCGGGGCGTCGACGACGACCTGTGTGTTGGTGACGTCGTGGATCGTGGTGATCGAGCCGTGGGCGATGCCGATCGCCTCGTGGATCGGCTTGACCACCGGCGCGAGGCAGTTGGTCGTGCAGGACGCCGCCGTGACGATCCTGTGCTCTGCCGGATCGTAGAGGTGGTCGTTCACCCCCATCACGATGTTGAGCGGCCCGTCCTTGACCGGCGCGGCGACGACCACCGATTTGACGCCGCGGTTGAAATAGGGCTCGAGCGTGGCTTGCTTCGTGAACTTGCCCGAGCTCTCGATCACGATATCGACGCCGAGGTCGTCCCACGGCACGTCGGCCGGCGTGCCGTGATCGCTGAAGCCGATCGCCCGGTCGCCGACCCTGATGCCGGTCTCGGACCAGTCGAAGGGCGCGTGCCAGCGCCCGTGGACGCTGTCGAATTCGAGCAGGTGCGCCGCCGTCTCGGCGCCGCCCTTGATCTCGTTGACATGAACGACGTCGAGGTTCGAGGTGACTCCCGGCACGCCGCCCAGCGCCGCCCGGGCGAACAGGCGGCCCATACGCCCGAACCCGTTGATCCCGATTCGCATGATCGCGCCGTCAGGCGGCGGTCGCGTCGGACGACGGTCCGTCGACTGTCTTGCCGATCTCGTCGAGCCGCTTCTGCAGCGAGAGCTGGTCGAGCGAGCTGATCGGCAGGTTCACGAAGATCGAGATGCGGTTGTAGAGCATGCGATAGGCCTCGGAGAAGGCGAGGCGTTTCTCGATGTCGTTGCCGGTGACCAGGACCGGATCGGGTACGCCCCAGTGGGCGGTCATCGGTTGGCCGGGCCAGACGGGACACACCTCCTGCGCGGCAGTGTCGCAAACCGTAAACACGAAATCCAGGTGGGGGGCGTCCGGCTTGGCGAACGCGTCCCACGACTTGGCGAAGAAGTCCCCGGTCAGATAGTTGAGCTGCTCGAGCAATTCGATCACATGCGGGTTGACGGCGTCGCCCGGCTGGCTCCCCGCGCTATAGCCGTGAAACTTGCCGGTGCCGAGCCGGTTGATGATGGCCTCGGCCATGATGCTGCGCGCCGAGTTCTTGGTGCACAGGAACAGGACGTTGAATTGTTTGCCGTCTGACATTGCGGGGGTCTCCCCTCTATCGTCGTTGCGCAGTGCGTGCGGGGCGGCGTAGCCGGCCCTCGATGTGGGCGGGGCCGCCGGGCAGGCCGACGACCCCGGTCTTGGCGCCTTACAGGGCGATCAGGACTTCAGCAGCGGCACCGTGGCATCGACCTGTTTCAGCTTTGGGACGGCGGCGCCGCGCAGCAGACGCTGCCGGTGTCGACCCCGGGCTTTCCGGTGTCGGGGCGGAGCGCGTCGATCGTGTGGTCGCGGGTGGCGTCGGGCCCCATGGTTTCGGCCCGGCCCGTGCGCAGGAAGGTTTCCCAGATGACGCCGTTCGGGTCGCCGGCCCAGGTCTTCTCGCCGACTGCGTAGCAGCAGGGCTGTCCCTTCTCCTCGAAGATCGCCTGTTCGGCCTGTTTGAGCCGGCCCGTGATATCGGCGAGGTCCGCGTCTTCGGTGACCTGGATGCCGACATGGTCGATCCCGGCGGGCCGGGCCCGGTCCGTGCTCGCGGACGAGATGGCGAGGTTGACGCTCGGATCGGCGAGGTTCCACTGGGCGTAGTCGGTTTGCGCCACGTCCGGCGCCACGCCCAGCAGGGTCTCGTAAAAGCGGGTCGAGGCGGCAAGGTCGTCGACCCGGATATGCAGGTGCAGGCGTTTCATCGGGAAGCTCCGGTCTTTTCGGTGGGGCGGTTGGGCGCCGCCACGCTTCCCGCGAGCGGCGCACAGATTTCGGGGCGGCCCTGGCAGCAGTCCTCGGTCAGGAAGGCCAGCAGATCGCGGACCCCGTCGTAGTCGGCGGCATAGAAGATCTGGCGCTGGACCCGCCACGACTGCAGCAGGCCGGCCCGTTCCAGGATGGACAGGTGCGAGGAGAGCGTCGAGGGCGCGACCTCCAGGGTCCTGGCGATGGTCCCCGCGGTCATCCCCGCCGCGCCGGCCTTGACCAGCAGGCGGAAGACGGCGAGCCGGGTTTCCTGCGCAAGCGCGCCGAGCGCTTCGATGGCGTTCTTTGATTCCATATTTCGACAATTATCGAAATAAAGGGCAGAGGTCAATCTCTTTCGGGGTGTCCGGTTTCGAGACGGTGGAGAAAGGTAAGCGCCGGCGGGATTGACCGCCGGCGCGTGTTACGCGACCTCGGCCCGCTTGGACTGGCGCTTGCGTTCGTGCGGGTCGAGCCAGCGCTTGCGCAAGCGGATCGCCTTGGGCGTCACCTCGACCAGCTCGTCGTCGGCGATGTAGGCGAGCGCCTTCTCCAGCGTCAGCCGGATCGGCGTGGTCAGGTCGACGGCTTCGTCCTTGCCCGACGCGCGCATGTTGGTGAGCTGCTTGCCCTTGAGCGGGTTGACCTCGAGATCGTTGCCCCGGCTGTGCTCGCCGATGATCATGCCGCCATAGACGGGCTCGCCGGCGCCGATGAACATCGGGCCGCGGTCCTCCAGGTTCCACAGGGCATAGGCGACCGACTTGCCGGTCTCCAGCGACACCAGGACGCCATTGCGGCGGCCGGGGATCGGCCCCTTGTGCGGAGCGTAGCCGTGGAACACGCGGTTCATCACGCCGGTGCCGCGCGTATCGGTCAGGAAGTCGCCGTGATAGCCGATCAGCGCGCGCGAGGGCGCGTGGAACACGATCCGAGTCTTACCGCCGCCCGCCGAGCGCATGTCGACCAGGTCGGCCCGGCGCTCGCCGAGCGTCTCGACGACGGTTCCGGAATACTCCTCGTCGACGTCGACCACGACTTCCTCGATCGGCTCGAGCCGCTGGCCGGTCTCGGGGTCGGACTTGTAGAGCACGCGCGGCCGGCTGATCGACATCTCGAAGCCTTCGCGGCGCATGGTCTCGATCAGGACGGCGAGCTGCAGCTCGCCACGGCCGGCCACCTCGAAGGCGTCCTTGGCGTCGCCCTGGCTGATCTTGATCGCGACGTTGCCCTCGGATTCGCGGGCGAGCCGGTCGCCGATCAGGCGCGAGGTAACCTTGTCGCCCTCCTTGCCGGCGAGCGGCGAATCGTTGATCGAGAAGGTCATCGCCAAGGTCGGCGGGTCGATCGGCTGGGCCGGGATCGCTTCCGTCACCTCGGTCGCGCAGATCGTGTCGGCGACGGTGGTGTCCCGCAGCCCGGCGATGGCGACGATGTCGCCGGCATGGGCCTCTTCCACCGCCACGCGCTCGAGCCCGCGGAAGGACAGCAGCTTGGTCAGGCGCGCGCGCTCGACCTCCTTGCCGTCGCGGTGCAGGGATTTCACCGCCTCGTTCACTCGGATGCTGCCGGATTCGATGCGCCCGGTCAGGATGCGGCCCAGGAAGGGATCGGCCTCGAGGGTCGTCGCCAGCATCTTGAACGGACCGTCGGTGGCGACCGTCGGCGCCGGCACGTGGCGGACGATCAATTCGAACAGGGGAGCGACGCTGTCCTTGGGACCTTCCGGCGCCTCTGCGACCCAGCCGTCCTTGGCCGAGCCGAACAGGGTCGGGAAATCGAGCTGCGCATCGTTGGCGTCGAGCGCCGCGAACAGGTCGAACACCTCGTCGTGGACCTCGTGAGCGCGCTGCTCCGGCTTGTCGACCTTGTTGATCAGGACGATCGGGCGCAGGCCCAGGCGCAGCGCCTTGCCGAGCACGAACTTGGTCTGGGGCATCGGCCCCTCGGCGGCATCGACCAGCAGGATGACGCCGTCGACCATCGACAGGATGCGCTCGACCTCGCCGCCGAAGTCGGCATGGCCCGGCGTGTCGACGATGTTGATGCGGGTGTCCTGCCAGGCGACCGAGGTGCATTTGGCGAGGATGGTGATCCCGCGCTCGCGCTCCAGGTCGTTGGAATCCATCGCGCGCTCCTGCACGCGCTGATTGTCGCGGAAGGTGCCGCTCTGCTGCAGAAGGCGATCGACCAGCGTGGTCTTGCCATGGTCGACATGCGCGATGATCGCGACGTTGCGAATAGACATTGGTTTTCCAAGAAATGAAAAAAGGGCCCGGTAGACCGCTAGATAAGCCTCGATTGTGCGCCGCACAAGAGGCGTGTGCATCCGCGGGCTCTAAACCATGTGCCATTTCTTGCAGTGCGGGCAGGGTTCGTAGCGCCGATAAAGCAGGTTCAGGCCGACGGTTCCCGGCCTGTAGCGCTCGCCGCAGCCGGGGCAGGCGCGCTCGCCGCCGAACAGGGACTTCACGCCGGGCCGGCCGGCGCGCAGGACGGCGAGCGTCACGGACATGCCGATCACCATCGCCACCACCCAGACGAGGCTGATCGTGACCCAGGTGGCGCGGTCGAGACCGAGCGGATACATCGAGGCGAGGTAGATCGGGAAGTTGAGCAGGTAGTGCAGGAGCATCGCCACCAGGATCCCCCAACGCTTGCCCCGGCACCACATCCAGACCGCGACCGCGGTGATGGCGCCGTGGAGGAAGCAGACCAGCAATCGCTCGACCAGGAAGCCGGTGAAGGCGAACCACGGAAGATCGGCGACCTGCGGGTTGTGGTTGATCAGCCATGCGAGGAAGGCGATCTCGCCGAGCCCGAAGCCAAGGCCCAGCGCAAGGCCCGTAACGAGAGCATTGTCGCGCGAGACCTTGCGGAAGAAGAAGGGCAAGAGGAGCGGCAGCAGCTTGGCGGGCTCCTCGGTCAGGGGCGCGTACCAGGAGGCGATAAACCGGTAGACCCCGGCGTCGAGGCCGAGCGAGCGGACGCCGAGGTCGAGGGGCTGGCGGACGAGCAGGAAGAAGGCTGCGCTCATCGGCAGTTCGATGAGGATCAGGAGCAGAGCGATCCGGCGAAAGCCCCGCGGGGCCGACGCCAGCAGCAGCCCGCCCAATACAGCCAACGCGGCGGCGGCCGCGATGATCGCCATGATGTAGAGGCCGGGCATGCGCGGCGCCCCCTCGGCTGGCCCCGTCTCCGGTGAAGACGGGAGTGTGCCACGTCAAGCCGGGGGCGGCTATCGGCCCGGCGTGGGGCCTCCATTGGCCCTTGAAAACACACCAGGCAATAGATAAATATTCCTTTTATATGGCCGTTGTCGGAACGGCGAGGGCCGACAAGTGCCCGACGAATGATGACAAATGATGACACATGCTGACGCCATCGGTCCGGAGATCGCCGGCCGCAGACCCGCCGGGGATACCCGAAGATAACCTTTGATAACCGATGATAACCTTCGGGTGTTTCCTGCCCCCCGGGCGGCCTACGGCTCAGGCTCTGCCGAACCGCTCCCGGTAGCGCGCGAGCTGCTCGGCGAGGCCGGCGCGGCACTCGGCGCCCGCCTTGGCGTGGGGCGCGTCCATGTCCTCGCGCTGGCCCGGGTACTCGTCGAGCAGCGCATAGCTCGGCCGCGCCGTCAGCCGGTCCCACCACGCCTGCGCATGGGGACGGCCGTCTAGCCAGAGGTCCAGGAGGTGGGTGAGCTCGAGGATCTTGATGAAGGGGGCGTAGCAGGTCTCCACCAGGGTCAGCCGGTCGCCCATGACCCAGGGCCCACCGTCCGCGACCGTCTTGTCGATCTTGCCGAGCATGCGGTCCCAGGAGCCGACGGCGCGCATCACGTAGGGCGACTCCAGGCCCTCCCGGATCACGGACTGCTGGCGGTGCAGCCGGTCGATATCGGTGACCTTGGCCCAGCGCATTTCCATCACCTCGATCGGGATGGCGTGCCGGAACTTGGTCACGAAGTTGAGGGTGGCCGCCGCCTGATAGCCGCTCTCGTCGCAGTCCTTGATCCACTCGCGCATGTGGGCGACCGCTTCGGCGCCTTCGGGCTTGAGCGGCGGGTCGGCGCGCAGGCCGTCGATATAGTCGCACACGATCGAGGATTCCCGGATCACCGCGCCGTCGTGGACCAGGGTCGGGACTTGCGCCTTGGGGTTCAGGGCAAGGTAGTCCGCGGAGAACTGGTCGCCGTCGACCAGCGACATGAGGCGGTGCGTGTAGTCCTCGATCCCTTTCTCCGCGAGGGTCAGGACCGCGCGGTTGGAGCAGATCGAATCGGCTTCCTTCAGATAGTAGAGTTCGAGCATCGGTGCCATCCTCCCGTCTTGTGGTCTTGCCCGGTCCGAGCGGGTCGCGTGACCGACCGGCCCGGCACCCGGTGGTCAGGCAGCCGGCTGAAGCGGTCCTTCATAGGGTCCGAGCGGCGTCGCCTCGAAGGACGGCCGGGCGAAGAGGGCGTCGGTCCAGGCGCCGAGCGCCGGATGGGCGGCGCGCCAGTCGAGGTCCGGATAGCGAAAATCGATATAACTCAGTGCGCAGGCGATCGAGATGTCGCCGATGTCGATGGGCTCCCCCGTCGCCGGGGGCGCGCCCGTCTCGCTCTCCAGCGCGGCGAGCGTGCGGCCGATCGCGCGGTCGTAAGAGGCCATGTAACGGTCCGACCGCTCGCCGTCCGGGCGATACCGCTCGCGGATGTTCCAGGTCGCCGCCTGGCCGAGCCCGTCGCCCAAGGCATTGCGCCGCAGAGCCCGCCACCGGGCTTCTCCCGCCGGCGGGTACAGCCTCTCGCTTCCGGCCCGGCTGTCGAGCCACTCGCAGATCACCGTGCTGTCGTAGAGCACCGACCCGTCGTCGCGCACCAGGGCCGGAACCTTGCCCAGCGGGTTCTCGGCCAGCAGCGGCGTCGACGGATCGAAGACGTGCGCTTCCTCGATTTCCAGGTCTCCGGCCTGACCCGTCTCGTGCGCCGAGACCAGGACCTTTCGCACGAAGGGCGAGTGAGGAAGAAAGCGCAGGATCATGGCGCGCGACCCCCTAGGCGAGGCCCATCTGGGCCAGGATCGCCTTGGTCAGCGGGCTGTCGGCCTTCATGTATTCGTTGCCGACGGCGAAGTGATCGAGACCGGGCAGCGGCACATAGGTCACGTCGACGCCGTGACCCTTGAGCGCCTCGATATAGGCGTCGCTCTGCTCGTGGAAGCCGATCGGATCGTCGCCGCCGTAGCTCACGATGACCGGGCACTTGTATTTCGGTGGCAGGTTGAACAGCGGCGAATTGCGCTCGGTCGCCATCTCGGAAAGCTGAAGCCATTCGTTGGTGAAGGCCTGCCGCAGCGGTCGCATGTCGAACAGGCCGCTGATCGGCGCCGCGCCCTTGACGACGTCGGCGGGCAGCCCGTAGTCGGCTTCCCAGTCGGTGGCCAGCATCATGCCGGTCAGATGGCCGCCGGCCGAATGGCCCGAGATGTAGAGGCGGCGCGGGTCGCCGCCGTAGAGATGGGCGTTCTTGTAGGCCCAGGCGATGAAGTCGCGGCACTGGCGCACGATCACGTCGATATGCACGTCCGGGCACAGCGAGTAGGTGTTGACCATCACGGTCGCGCCGGCCGGGGTCAGCACGTCGGCGACGTAGCTGTTCTCGTTCTTGGTCAGCATCCGCCAGTAGCCGCCGTGGATGAACAGATGCACCGGCGCGCCTGCTTGCTCGGCCGGGAAGATGTCGCAGACCTGGTCGCGGTGGGGGCCGTAGGCGACGTCGCGCGGCCCGGGCAGCGCCTTGCGGACCCGTTCGCTGTCGCGTGTGAAGCCGGGCAGATAGGTATTCTCGAAATCGGGCACCGAAGCGCGTGCGTTGTACGCGAAGTCCAACTCTTCCTGCGTCCGGTTGCCATACACCTTGGTCATGTGCGTTTCTCCCCAGCCCCGCCGATAGTGGAAGTCACAGGGTTAAGGCCTTCCCGCGCGAGGCGCAACACGGCTGCGCGAATGCCTTCACTGTCCGGACTTCAGGGCTTCCTCCAGCGCTTCCAGCCGGCGTTCCATGTCGGCCCGGTCGCACTGCTCCCGGTCCTCGCGGCGGGCCGCGCGGGCAAGGATCCCGGCGTGCTTCTCGAGCACCTTGCGCTGGGCCTCGTTGCGGACGAAGTCGGACAGCGCGATAAGCGATTCGATCTGGCGGATCAGCACGGGCACGGCGTCGCCCGCGCACTGGCGGATCTCGTGGAAAGCGAGGTCGAACAGTCCCTCGTAGCTGATCCGCGACAGCGCGACCCGTGCGGCGCCGTCCTCGCCGCGCATGATCGACTGGGGCAGCCCGCGCCGCAGCGCGAAGGCCAGCGCGGAGGTCAGCCGGTCGACCACGGTGATCGCCGTATTGTGGTCGTTGACCCCGGGCGAGAGCGCCCGCACGGCGATTTCGACCAACGTGCTGATCGCAAACTCCATGTCCTGGGTCAGTGTCCGCTGCGCGCCGAAGGTCACCGCGCGGGTCATGGTCTGCCGGCAGGCGGTGGAGGGCTCGGTCTCGGCCCAGACTTCCGCCAGGGGCGCGCCCTTGACGACATAGTGGCCGGGCCGGTGGCGCATCCGGACGAACAGATCGTCCTCGACCGCCGTTCCGACCAGGGTGGCATGGTCGATGAACTGGACATAGCCGTCCGCCGGCGCGGTGAGCATGAACCGTTTCCGGTCGCCGGTGTCGACCTTGTCCTCGCCCTCCTCGGCCGCCTCGTCCTCCGAGAGATCCTGCAGCAGGTCGGACATGATCGCGTGCATGTCGGACTCGACCCGGGCCAGGATGCTGTCGGCCCGGATGGTGACGGCGACGCGGTGGATGTAGGCGATCAGCAGCCCGAAGCTGAGGACCGCGAGCAGCACCGCGACCAGGACCGACAGGATCGGCTCCTTGGTATTCTCCTCCTCGCTGATCGTCAGCAATACCGCGATGCAGAAGACGAACGTGGCCAGGAAGGTGCCCAGCGCCACCTGGGTCACCCGGTCGCCCATGAAACGCTCGAGCAGACGGGGGCCGAACTGGGTCGAGGCGAGCGTCATGGTCACGAGGGTCATCGAGAAGACCAGGCTCGCGACCGTGATCATCGAGGCGGCGATGGTCGTCAACAGCGCCCGGGCGCCGGTGGCGCCGATGTGAAGGTTGAAGTCGCGCCACACGGTCTCGAGGGTCGAGGCCGCCGCGCCGTCGATCCGCACGGATACCCAGGAGGTCGCCACGGCCGCGATCAGCAGTACCGCCGGCACGAACCAGAAGCCGGTCCGCACCTTGTAGAGCAGGTAGGTGAGCTGGGCGCGCATCGTCGTGTCCTGCCATGCCGGGCCGATCGGAAGCGGGCGGCCACCTGTTTCGGCCGGCACCGCCGACCGGCGGAAGACACCAACCCACTATCACAGTTTCGGTTTGTGTGGAGCGCGAACCACATCCTAAGTTGGGCCGAGCCGAAGGGCACGGATCGCGCAGGGAAAAGCCATGGGGCCGCTTGAAGGCATACGGATCGTCGAGCTGGCGGGTATCGGACCGGCGCCGATGGCCTGCATGCTCCTGTCGGATCTGGGCGCCGACGTGCTGCGCATCGACCGGCTGGTCGCCGCCGATCTGGGCGTGCCGGGTGACCCCAGGAAGGAAGTGCTCAACCGGGGCCGCCGGTCGGCGGCGGTCGACCTCAAGAACCCGGAAGGGGTCGAAACCGTCCTGCGGCTGGCGGAGAAGGCCGACGTCCTGATCGAGGGCTTTCGGCCGGGGGTGACCGAACGCATCGGCCTCGGCCCCGAGGTCTGCCATGCGCGCAATCCGGGCCTGGTCTATGGCCGGATGACCGGCTGGGGCCAGGACGGCCCGCTTGCCCATGCGGCCGGCCACGACCTGAACTACATCGCCCTGACCGGGGCGCTGCACGCGATCGGCCCGAAGGACGGCCGGCCGGTGCCGCCACTCAACCTTGTCGGCGATTTCGGCGGCGGCGCGCTCTACCTTGTGGTCGGCGTGCTCGCGGCGCTGCTCGAGCGGGCCCGCTCGGGGCGGGGACAGGTGGTCGACGCGGCGATGGTCGACGGCGCGGCGTCGTTGATGGCGGTCTTCTACGGCCTGTTTGGCCAGGACAAGTGGCGCGACGCGCGCGGGGCCAACCTGCTCGACGGCGCCGCCCATTTCTACGACACCTATGAGACCGCCGACGGCAAGTATGTCTCGATCGCGCCGATCGAAGGCCGCTTCTATACCGACTTCTTGACGCGCATCGGGCTCGCCGACGCCGATCTGCCCGGGCAGCACGACGCGGCCGCGTGGCCCGCGTTGCGGGAGAAGCTGGCGGCGATCTTCCGGACCCGGACACGCGACGACTGGTGCGATCTGCTGGAAGGCACCGACGCCTGTTTCGCGCCGGTCCTGGGGCTGGGCGAGGCTCCGGACCACCCCCACAACAGGGCGCGCGGCACCTTCGTCGACTACGACGGGCTGGTCCAGCCGGCACCCGCGCCGCGCTTCGACCGCACCCCCGGCGCGATCGCCCGGCCACCGGCCGCGCCCGGCGAGCATAC
>CAMYMQ010000081.1 GCA_947259335.1 uncultured Alphaproteobacteria bacterium
CGCCCTGGCCAGCGGCAGGCCCAGGCCTGTGCCCCGCTCGGCGGCCCCGAAGTCTTCCGCGACCTGGACGAAGGGTTCGATCGCCTTCACGGCCTGGTCGGCGGTCATGCCGATGCCGGTGTCCGCGACCGAAACCCGGCAGCAGCCGTCGGGACGGACCTCGCCGCCGAGGACGACCCGGCCGCCGGGCCGCGAGAATTTCACCGCGTTGGACAAGAGGTTGAGCACCATCTGGCGGACCATCCGCTCGTCGGCGGACAGGTAGAGATAGCCGTCGATCCGGTTGATCAGGCGGATCTGCCGCTTGGCGGCCATCGGCCGCATCATGCTCACGCAGGTCGACGCGACGTCGGCGAGGTCGAACTCGCTCTCCCGCAGGGTCATCGCGCCGGCCTCGACCTTGGAGAGGTCGAGGATGCCGTTGATCAGGTCGAGCAGGTGCTGGCCGCTCTCGTGGATGATGCCCGAATATTCCTGGATCGCCTCGGGCCGCGTGCCGAAGCGGGGGCCGGCCTTCAGCATCTCCGAAAAACCGATGATCGCGTTCAGCGGCGTCCGCAACTCGTGGCTCATGTTGGCGAGGAACTGCGACTTCGCCTTGTTCGACGCCTCGGCGGCATCCCGCGCCGCGATAAGGTTAACGAGCATCCGCTCCCGGTCGACGTCGTGGGCGAGGGCGGCGCGCAGGGTTTCGTGGTGGCGCACCGCCAGCGCCCACAGGATCCCGGTGAAGACGAGGAACAGGGTGGCGAGGGCGACCGACGGGTCGCCGGCCGGGGCGGCGAAGACCAGCGCCACGGGCAACCCGGTCGCGGCAAAATAGGCGGCCAGCGTCGGGCGGTGGGCCGACGCCCAGGTCATCCCGTCGGCGGCCAGGATCAGGATGATCGCGAGCAGGAAGAACTGCCGGGCGTCCGGGGCCGGCGGCAGGAACAGCGCCGCCATCGCCGACCAGACGAGGGCCTGCGCGACGCTCGAGGCGAACAGCGCCAGACCCCAAGGTTTCCAGGACTTTGCGGGTGGATTGACGCGACGGTATCGGGACCGCAGCCAGGCGCGGCCCGCGATCACGAGAGCGGCGCAGCAGAGCCAGACCAGGAACCGCGGCTGCACCGACCCGCCCGCGACCAGGGCGGCGGCGATCACCGCGGCGGCGCCATGATAGAACAGGCTGGGCGCCATGTTTCGATAAGCTATGTCGACCAGTTCTGCGTCGATGTTGTCGGCATCGGCGGCGCACCCGGGTGCGACGGCGGAATCGGCGGTTCGCTCGCGAGGCCGACCGGTCATACTTTTCCCCTCTCTTGGTGGTGCGGACGCCGCGCAGAGGGGTGTTTAGGGCCGGAAGGATTAACGGGCGGTAAGCCGCTCCGGTTAACTTCCGGCGAAAAATTTTAGCGGGGCGTTAACCATGCCCCAAAGCCTTGCGCTGCAAGGCGCCGAGCTCGGCGACGCCCTGCTTGGCCAGGGTGAAAAGTTCGTGGAAGCGGTCCTCGCTGAACGGCTCGGTCTCGGCCGTGCCCTGGATCTCGATGATGCCGCCCGCGTCGGTAAGCACGAAATTGGCGTCGGCCTGGCACTTGCTGTCCTCGGCATAGTCGAGGTCGAGCACGGTCTGGCCGTCGAAGATGCCGCAGGAGATGGCGGCGACATGGCTGTAGACCGGCGAGGCGGCGATGGCGCCCTTCTCGATCAGGGTGGCGAAGGCGAGCTGGAGCGCGACCCAGGCGCCGGTGATCGCCGCCGTCCGGGTGCCGCCGTCGGCCTGGAGCACGTCGCAGTCGACCACGATCTGCCGCTCGCCGAAGCCCGACAGGTCGGTGACCGCGCGCAGGCTGCGGCCGATCAGCCGCTGGATTTCCTGGGTGCGGCCGGACTGCTTGCCGCGCGCCGCCTCGCGGTCGGTGCGCGAATGGGTCGAGCGGGGCAGCATGCCGTATTCCGCCGTCACCCAGCCGGAGCCGGAATTGCGCATCCAGGGCGGCACCCGCTCCTGAACCGTCGCGGCGCAGAGCACATGGGTCTCGCCGAAGCGGATGAGGCAGGAGCCTTCGGCATACTTGGCGAAGCCGGGCTCGAGGGAAACGGGACGCATCTGGTCCCGGCGGCGGCCTGAGGGGCGCATCGACACTCTCTTTCATGTGGCAGGGCGGGCGACCTTAGTATTCCCGATCCCGGAAGGATACCCCGGATCACGCCCTGCGCTGCCCGTCGCGGCGCGTTGACCGTCGCGCGGTGCGTCCCTACATAGTCGAGCCATATCCGGTACAACAGAAACGGTTCACAGCGGTCGGTTTGAAAGCCATGCCCGACAATCAGGTCGTCGAGTTGAACGAGCGTTCGCGCGAGATCCTGCGCCGCGTGGTGGAGGCTTACATGGCCTCGGGCGATCCCGTCGGTTCGCGCACCGTTTCGCGGATCGAGGGGGTCGACCTGTCGCCCGCGACGATCCGCAATGTCATGGCGGACCTCGAGGATGCCGGGCTGCTCTACGCGCCGCACACCTCCGCCGGGCGGATGCCGACCGATTTCGGGTTGCGGCTGTTCGTCGACGGCCTGCTGGAGGTCGGCCGGCTGGGCGAGGACGAGCGCGGGCGGATCGAGAGCCAGTGCGCCGCCGCCGGGGTCAGCGTCGACCATGTGCTGCGCCAGGCGACCGAGTCGCTTTCGGGCCTGTCGCACCAGGCGGGGCTGGTGGTCGCGCCCAAGACGGAAGCCCGGCTCAAGCATATCGAGTTCGTCAACCTGTCGCCGGGCCGGGCGCTGGTCGTGCTGGTCTCCGAGAACGGCGTGGTCGAGAACCGGCTGGTCACCGTGCCGCTGGGGCTGCCGGCCTCGACCCTGGTCGAGGCGACCAACTATCTGTCCGCTCGGCTGGTCGGTCGCACCCTCGGCGAGGCGGTCGAGGCCATCCGCAAGGACCTGGCGGAACACCGCGCCCAGCTCGACACGCTCGCCACCGAGCTGGTCGAAAAGGGATTGGCGACCCGCTCGGCGGATGTCGACAACGCGCCGGGCCTGCTGATCGTGCGCGGCCAGTCGAAGCTGCTCGAGGACGTCAACGCGGTCGAAGACCTTGAACGGGTCCGCCGCCTTTTCCAGATGCTGGAGACGAAGGAGACGCTGGTTAAGCTGCTCGACGTCACCCAGGCGGCCGACGGCGTCCAGATCTTCATCGGGTCCGAGAACTCGCTGTTCCAGAATTCCGGCTGCTCGATGGTCATCGCTCCGTACAAGAACGCGGCGGAGAAGGTGGTCGGCGCGATCGGCGTGATCGGCCCGACCCGGATGAATTACGCACGCATCATTCCCATGGTCGACTACACCGCGAGTGTGGTCGGCCGCCTGATCGGATAGGAAGTTGGAGAGGCATGGCTGACGACAAGAACAACCCCGAGGCTTCGGAGCCCGGAACCCCGAGGCCCGCGAACGACCAGTCGGCGCCCGGCGACGGCGGTCCCGCCGACCCGGCCGCCCCCGTGGATCCGCTCGATCCCGCCG
>CAMYMQ010000082.1 GCA_947259335.1 uncultured Alphaproteobacteria bacterium
CCCCTCGCGGCCGAGCCGGTGGCGAGCTATCGCGGCGTCCTGGTCCGGGGCGCCCGGCCGTGAGCGGCGATCCCTCGCTGGAGACGCTGGCCGGCGCGGCGGCGCTGCTGGCGGGCAAGGACGTCACCGCGCGGGAATTGGCCGAAGCCTGCCTGCGCCGGATCGACCGGATCCAGCCCCATCTGAACGTCTTCCTGACGGTCGACGCCGACCACGCGCTTGCCGCCGCCGACCAGTCTGACTCCCGGCGCGCGCGGGGCGCGGCGCTCGGCCCGCTCGACGGCATCCCCGTGGCGCACAAGGACCTGTTCCACCGGGCCGGCCGGGTGACCACCGCCGGCTCGATCATCCTGCGCGGCGAGCCGGCGACCGATACAGCCACGGTACTGACGCGCCTCGACGCCGCCGGCGCCGTCGAGATCGGCACGCTCAACATGTCGGAATTCGCCGCCGGCGCGACCGGCCACAACCGGCATTACGGCGACTGCCGCAATCCATGGAATATCGAGCGCACGCCGGGCGGATCGTCGAGCGGCTCCGGCGCCTCGGTCGCGGCCCGGCTGGTTTACGCCTCGCTCGGCTCCGATACCGGCGGATCGATCCGGATCCCCGCCCATTTCAACGGCCTCGTGGGCCTGCGCCCGACCTATGGCCGGGTCAGCCGCCACGGCGTGGTGCCCCGTTCCTGGTCGGCCGACACCATCGGCCCCCTGGCGCGGACGGTCGAGGATGCCGCGCTGATCCTTGCCGCGATCGCCGGCCCCGACCCGATGGACATGGCCGCCGAGCCCGTCGCCGTGCCGGACTATGCCGCCGGCCTGGAGGCGCCGCTCGAAGGCCGCCGCATCGGCGTGCCGGCCAGCTATTTCTTCGACCTGGTCGAGGACGGTGTCCGGTCGTTGCTCGACGAGGCCCTCGAAGTTCTCCGCTCGCTTGGCGCTGAAATCATCGAGGTGGAGGTTCCCGATCCCGAGGATCCCTTCCGCCTGGCCCAGGTGATCGCCAAGGCGGAAGCCGCGGCGATCCACGGCGACTGGATGCGGGACCGGCCCGGCGACTACGACCACGGCATTCGGGAGGAGATGGAGGCCGGCCTGTTTATCTCGGCGCCCCAATACCTCCAGGCGCTGCGCCATCGCGGCCCGATCCTGCAGCGCTGGCTCGACCAGGCCTTCGCCCGGGCCGACATGCTGTTCACGCCGGTCTACGAATACGCGACGCCCACGATGGCCGACTGCGCCCCGACCTCGGGCGAATCCGCGGCGAAGATCATGGCGACCTTCGGCCGCTGCACGCGGGTGTTCAGCTATCTGGGGCTGCCGGCCCTGTCGGTGCCCTGCGGCTTTCAGGCCGACGGCATGCCCGCCGCCTTCCAGCTGGTCGGACGCCCCTTCGCCGAGGCCGCCCTGTTCAATATCGGGCATCTCTACCAGCGCGAGGCCGGCTGGCACACCCGCGCGCCGGACCTGTCCTGGCCGCTACCAGAGGGAGCTGCGGCATGAAGGCCGTTCAATACGCCCGCTACGGCGGCCCGGACGTGCTGGACTATACCGACATCGCGGACCCCGTTCCCGCCGATGACGAAGTGCTGATCGAAGTCCACGCCGCCTCGGTCGCGCCGGGCGACTGGAAGGTCCGGTCGGGCATGCTCCAGCACCTGTTCCCGGTCGTGCTGCCGACGGTACCCGGGCGCGACGGCGCGGGGGTCGTTGTCGCCGTGGGTCCGAAGGTCGACTATGCCGAGGTCGGCGACGAGGTCTGCTTCGTCACCCAGCATGTCGAACAGGGGGGCGCCGCGGAACTGGTCGCACGCGGCCGCCACGACATCGCGCCCAAGCCGGCCAATCTGTCCTTCACCGAGGCGACGACGATCATCCATGCCGGGGTGTGCGCCTGGATCGGCCTGGTCGAGACGGCCAGGATCGAGGCGGGACAGACGGTGCTGATCCTCGGCGGGTCGGGGTCGATCGGCAGCCTGTCGGTGCAGCTGGCCAAGCATCTCGGTGCGACGGTCGCCGCGACCTGCCACAGCCGCAATGCCGACTATGTCGCCGGGCTCGGCGCCGATACGGTGATCGCCTACGACCGGGAGAATTTCGCCGACCGCCTGACGGAGGTCGATGCCGTCTTCGACCTGGTCGGCGGCGCGATGCACGAGGCCGCCTATGGCGTGATGCGCAAGGGCGGCGTCATCGCCTGGCTGATCGCCAAGCCGTTCGAGGACCATTCGGCCGACTTCGGCGTCCGCGATGTGCAGGCCGTCATCGAGGACCGGCCCGACCTGACCGCCAAAGTGCTCGATCTCGCCGGCCAGGGCGTCCTGCGGCCCCAGGTCGCCCGGGAGCTTCCCCTCGCCGACTGCGCGGAGGCCCACCGGCTGATGGAAGCCGGCGCGATCAGCCGCGGCCGGATCGTCCTGAAGGTGCGCTAAGCAAAACGGAGCCATTCGGGCTCGACGATGTTCCGCGCCCGGGAAGCGCGGTAGACTCCCGCATTCTCTTCTCACCACGGATGACACGATGGACACGGCCAAGGACGACTGGACCAAGATCGGCGTGATGGTGCCGTCGTCGAACACCTCGGTCGAAATCGATTTCCGCCGCGCCGCCCTGCCCGGCGTTTCGGTCCACTCGGCGCGGATGTGGCTGACCGGCAGCGACGCCGACGTCCTCGAGCGCATGAACGAGGATGTCGAGACCGCGGCCCACCACCTCGGCTCGGCGGACGTGAAGCTGCTGGTCTACGCCTGCACCGGCGGCAGCCTGCTCAAAGGCATCGGCTACGACCGGGCGCTGGCCAAGGAAATCTCCGAAAAGGCCGGCGGCATCCCCGCGATCACGACCTCGACCGCGGCGCTCGAAGCGCTGGAGCATCTGGGGCTGAAGCGCCTGTCGCTGCTGACCCCCTACCCCGCCACCATGACCCGGATGGTCAAGGAATTCCTGGAAGGCAACGGCTACGAGGTTCTGTCGGTCGCCGGGCGCGGCCACGGCAGCAACCTGGAGATCGGCGCCGATCCGGTCGAGGCCATCGTCGACTTCGCGCTGTCCAACCAGGCCGCCGAGGCCGACGGTTTCTTCTGCTCGTGCACCAACTGGCGGTCGATGGCCGCCGCGGAAGCGATCGAGCGGGAAACCGGCAAGCCGGTCGTCACCTCGAACATGGCGACGATCTGGGGCGCCTACCGGGCGCTCGGGCTGGGCGCGAAAGTCGAGGGTTTCGGGCGGTTGCTGCGCGGCGACTGAAGCCGGCGTCGCCGAGGCGCTCAACCGCGCAACGGCATCAGGTGATATTTCTCGCCAAGACAGGTGCCGCCAAGTCCGCAATCGCTCGGATCCCCGAGCTGGATTCCCTTCGGCGCAGGCTTGGTCGGATCGGGCGCGATTACCTTTGCAGACGGAGCCGGAGTACCCGGCGCCGTCAACGCCGTGGGCGGCGACATTGTGGACGGGGCCTGATCGAGGCGCGCTGCCTGATGGCCGGCCGCGAACGCGGTCACGGTCAGCAGACCGGCCGCGAGCGCCAGGTGCGTTCGGGTCATGGAACTCTCCGCCAGCATGGTTCTTCGCTGCAAAGGTATACGGCGAAGCGGCCGGCGACGTGCCACCGGCGGCGCGGTCAGGCCGCCTGGGGCCGCGCCTTTTCCGTCGCCGCGCGGTCGACGGTCATCGATGCGCGGTCCACGACGACGCCGTAGTCGCGCTCGACCGCCTCGACGGTGACCTTCTGATCGCGCAAATCGCGGTCGATGGCGTCGAGATCGCGGTCTTTCGGATCGCCGTATCCACCGGCGCCGGGGACCTGCAGGCTGATGACATCCCCGGCCTGGAGCGTATCGAGGCCCTTCGACTTCATGCGCTCCTCCTCCTTCGTGCCCGGATTGCGCAGGATTCGGCCGCATGCGCCAGGCAGTCCGTCGAACAGACCCTTGGGCGGGAACTTCTGGCGGTCGGAATAGCGCGCGAAGCTGACCGGACCGGTAAGCAGTCGGATGTCGCGGCGCAGCGCCAGGCTGCCGCGGTATTTGCCCGCGCCGCCCGAATCCGGGATGAATTCATAACGCTCAATGCGCACGGGGAAACGGCTCTCGACCGCCTCGACCGGCGTGTTCATGAAGCGCGGAAGATGGCTGTCCTGGCCATCGGCGCCGTCCTGATGCGGCCGGCCGCCATTCCCCCCGCCCTGGATGTCGGTATAGATGAAGAGCTGGCCGGTCTTGGGATCCTTGCCACCGAAGCCGCACGTGGTGATCTGGCCGTGGCTGCCCGCGGTCACCCGTTCCGGCACCGCCTTCGACAGCGCGAAGAACATGCCCTCGGCGATCTTCTGCGAAGCGTTGGTGCGCGCCGCGACCGCGCCGGGCGGCAGCGGATCCGCGATTGTGCCCTTCTTGGTAATCACCTCGATCGGCCGGTAGCAACCCGAGTTCGGCGGCGCATGCGGATCGACCACGGCGATCATCACGTAATAGATCGCGGCATGGGTGTTGGCGATGGTCGAGTTGGTGTTGCCTTCGGCCTGCGGATCGCAGTCGGTCAGGTCGATGACGGCGCGGTCGCCGTCGATCGTCAGTTTGATGTCGACGCGGATCGGCGTGTCGTTGATGCCGTCGTCGTCGATGAAGTCCTCGGCGGTATAGACCCCGTCGGGCAGGTCCATCAGGCCCTGGCGCATGCGCCGTTCGGAATAGTCGAGCAGATCGTTCCACGCCGTCTGGATCACGGTCTTGCCGTATCGCGTGAACAGGCGGTTGAGCCGTTCGGTGCCGACCATGAGCGAGCTGACCTGGGCGCGGATGTCACCCAGGGTCTTCTCCGGCACACGAATCTGGTTCTCGATGATGCCGACGATTTCCTTGTCCTCGACGCCGGCCTTCATGAGCTTGATCATCGGCAGGCGCAAGCCTTCCAGATAGATCTCGCGGATACCGCCCGCCACGCCGCCGGCTGCCACGCCGCCGAGGTCCGAATGGTGGGTGATGTTGCCGACGAAGCCGATCAGCTCGCCCTGAAAGAAGGCGGGCGCGATGGCGTAGAGGTCCATGATGTGCTGACCGCCCTTGTAGGGGTCATTGGTGATGATCACGTCACCCGGCGACAGATCCTCGGGCCGGTATTCCTTGACCAGCTCCTTCATGGTGATTTCGAAGCCGGCCAGCAGGCTCGGCGTATGGTGCGCCTGGGCCACGGTCTGGCCCTTGGCGTCGGTGACCACGCAGGAGATGTCCTTGATCTCCGTGATGATCGTCGAGCGGCCCGTGCGGACCAGGGTGTAACCCATTTCGTCGGCGACCTGCTCCGACGCGTAACGGATCACCTGCATGGTGATGAGATCATTCATGTCCGCGCTCCGTCAGCTTGCCTTGAGGTCAACGATCAGTCCGTGGTCGGCCGCGACCTGTGCCGTCGTCCCGGGAGGGATCAGGGTCGCCGAGGTCTCTTCCTCGATCACCGCCGGCCCCGCGACGATCATGCCGCAGGTCAGGCCGTCACGGCCATAGACGTTGGTCTCGGTCCAGCCGCCGCCCTCGAAATAGACGGGGCGGCTGCCGACCTGCGCCGGCGCCGGATCGGCCCCGGCATCGGCGCTTTCGGGGAATACCACGGTCGGATTGAGCCCTTGCGCGCTGACCCGCAGATTGACGAGTTCGATCGGCTCGCCCTCGAAGAAGAAGGCGTAGCGTTCGCGGTAGAGGGTTCCGAACTCCCTGAGCAAGGCCTCGATTCCCTCGCGGGAGACCGGGCCCTGATCGGGCAGCGGCAGCAGCAGCTCGTAGGTCTGGCCGACGACCTTGAGATCGGCCAGGCGGGTCAGCTTGATCGCGTCGCCGTCGAAACCCTGGGCCGACAGCTCAGCCCGTCCCTGCTCCTCCATCGACCGGAAGCGCGCTTCCAGGTTCTCGGTTTCGGCCTCCTGGGCGACCACGCCGCCGAGCGCCTCGACATAGTCGTGGCGCATCTCGGTCGCCAGCAATCCGACCGCCGAGAAAGTGCCCGGCAGCGGCGGGATGATCGCCTCGGCCATCTGCAGTTCCTGCGCGAGCTCGACCGCGTGGACCCCGCCTGCGCCCCCGAAGGAGAAGAGCGAGAAGTCGCGCACGTCGATGCCGCGCTGGATGGTCACCGTGGCGATGCCCTTGGTCATGTTGGCGTTGACCACCTTGATCACGCCGAGCGCCGCGTCCTCCGGGCTCATGCCCATCTTGTCGGCGATGGTGCCGACCGCCCGGCGCGCCGCGTCGACGTCGAGCGACATCTGCCCGGCGTTGAAGTTGGCCGGATTGAGCCGGCCGAGCACGACGTTGGCATCGGTCACGGTCGGCTCGGTGCCGCCGTGGCCGTAGCAGGCCGGGCCGGGCTCGGCGCCCGCCGACTTCGGGCCGACGTTGAGCGCGCCGCCCCGGTCGATCCAGGCGATCGAACCGCCGCCCGCGCCGATGATATGCAGGTCGATGATCGGGATCTTGACCGGCAGGCCCTGGAAGTCGCCCTCGGTGGTCACCCGCGACTCGCCGCCCTCGATCAGGCCGATGTCGAAGGAGGTGCCGCCCATGTCGACCGAGACGATCCTCTCGCGCCCATGCTGGCGGCCATAGAAGGCGGCCGCGACGACGCCGCCGGCGGGACCGGAGTTGACCGTGGTCACCGCCTTGGCCTTGGCGAATTCGACCGAGGTCGACCCGCCGTTGGCCTGGATCACCGACAGCCGCGCGCCGCCGATCTCCTGGGCCAGCCGGCCCTCGAGATTCTGCAGGTAGCTGCGCATGACCGGCGTCAGATAGGCGTTCATCACCGTGGTCGAGGCGCGCTCGTACTCCCGGTACTCCGGGCTCATCAGGTTCGACAGGCTGATCGGCACATCGGGCAGACGTTCCGAGATGATCTCGGCGGCCCGGTCCTCGTGCGCGGAATTGAGATGGGCGAACAGGAAGCAGATTGCAACCGCTTCGACGCCCTCCGCGGCGAAGGCGTCGGCCGCCTTGCGGACGCTGTCCTCGTCGAGCGGCGTGATGACCCCACCCTCGGCATTGATGCGTTCCACCGCTTCCAGGCACAGATAGCGCGGGACCAGCGGCGGCGGCCGGTCGACGGTAAAATCGTAGAGCCCCGCCATCGGACGCTGGACCCGGCCGATCTCGAGCACGTCGCGGAAGCCGGCCGTGGTCAGGAATCCGACCTTGGAGCCGGTGCGCTCGATCAGGGCGTTGGTGCCGGTGGTCGAGCCGTGGACGACCTCGGCGACCTGGTCGGTGCCGACTCCCGCCGCCTTGCAGACAGCGGCGACGCCGTTCATCACGCCGATGGCGCGGTCGGCCGGGGTCGTCGGCACCTTCACCGCGGCCAGCCCGAGGCCACTGGTGTCGGTGAGCACCGCATCGGTGAACGTGCCGCCGACGTCGACGGCGACGCGCACTTTCTTGTCAGCACCAATGGTCATGCCCGGCGCGCCGCCGGGCTGAGGGCGTTCGGATCCATCCACGTCAAGCTACCTGTATCTGAGTTCCGACCGACTGGGGATTGTAGCCGTCGATCTGCATTGCGCCGGTGAGGTCGGCCGCGCGGGTCAGGCCCTTGCGCCGGCAAAAATCTTCGATGCCGTCGATGATGTCGAGCATCACGGTCGGGTGGATGAAATTGATCGTCCCGACCTGAACCGCGCTCGCCCCGACCATCATGTATTCGATCGCGTCCGACGCCGTTGCGATGCCGCCGCAACCGATCACCGGCACGCTCACCGCCTGACAGACCTGGTAGCACATGCGCAGCAGCACGGGCTTCATGGCCGGACCGGTCATGCCCCCGGTGACGTTGCCCAGCGCGGGGCGGAAATTCTCGACGTCGACAGCCATGCCCAGCAGGCCGTTGGCGACGGTGATCGCGTCGGCCCCACCCGCCTGGGCGGCCAGGCCGATTTCGGCGATGTCGGTCACATTGGGGGTCAGCTTGGCGAACACCGGGCGGTCGGTCACCTGCTTCATCGCGCGGATCACCGTCTCGGTCGCCCGAACGTCCATCGAGAAGGCCTTGCCATCCTTTTCGAGGTTCGGACACGAGATGTTGGCTTCGATCGCCTCGACCCCGTCGATGCTGATCTGGGCGGTCAGCTCGGCGAAGGCCTCGACCGTCGGTGCCGAGACGCTGCAAATCAGCGGCGTGTCGTAGGCCCGATAGATGGGAACCAGCTCTTCCATATAGTGTTCGGGCCCCTTGCACGGGATCCCGATCGCCATCAGCGTGGCGTCCTTGTATTCGACCACCCGGGGCGGCCTGCACCCCTCCCGCTTGTCCGGCGTGATCGTCTTGGTCACGATCGCGCCGAGGCGGTTCAGGTCCATCACCTTCTCCAGACCTTCGCCGAAGGTGCCGGAGCCGGGCATGACCGGATTGGCCATGCGAAGGCCGCCGACGGTGACTGCCATATCTACCATGAGAGCGCCTCCTGAATGTCGAAGACCGGGCCGTCCCAGCAGACCCGCCGATAGCTTACCTCGCCCGCCGCATCGCGGAACTCGCGCACGCAGGCGAAGCACATGCCGATGCCGCAGCCCATGCGCTGCTCCAACGCGACCTCGCCGGCGATGCCGTACTCCGCACCCAGCTTCTGCGCGAGCATCAGCAGGCGGTTTGAACCACAGGTGACCAGGAAGTCCGCCCCCTCATCCTCGACCAGCTTGCGGATCAAGGTCTCGACCTGGTCGACGCCGCTGGTGCCCTCGCTGTCGGTGACCGTGATGACCTCGGCGCCGGCCGCCTTGAGGTGATCGACCGACATCAACAGGTCCGGACTGCGCGCGCTGAGGATCGCCGTGGCACGGATGCCGGCCCGGCCGGCCGCTTCCGCCACCGGCGCCAGCGTCGCGAG
>CAMYMQ010000083.1 GCA_947259335.1 uncultured Alphaproteobacteria bacterium
AGTGCTGCACTAAACAGGGATTCACCCGGGTTGGCGACGGCGCGCAGGCGCAAGGGGGCCCGGCGCGCGGCGCAGGCTTGTCCGGCTGGCCGGCCTGATGGCCGCCGCGTTCTCCGTGCTGTGTGTGTCGCAGACGGCGGTCGCGGCGCCGGACCTGAGAGTGAACCGCCCGTGGCCAACCGGCGCGGCGGTCGATGCGATCAAGGGCCGGGAGGTAACCTTCCCGAGTGTGAGCCCGTTCACGCCGGCCGACCTCTACAAGCCGGACGACGGGCTGCGCCGGACCCGGGCCAGCGGCGTGCTGTTCCTGCCGCCGGGACGCCACGCGCCGGGCTCGGTTCCGGCGGTCATCCTGCTGCACGGCGCGAGCGGGGTAATGTGGGCGCGCGAGATGACCTATGCCCGGCAGTTCGCCTTGATGGGCGTGGCGGCGCTGGTGGTCGACGCCTTCGGGGCGCGCCGCGACTGGGCCCAGGGCTTCGTCGACCGCCTGATCAAGATCACCGAGACGATGCTGGTCGCCGACGCCTACGCCGGGTTGACCTATCTGAAATCCGTCACGGCGATCGATACCAAGCGCGTCGCCATGATCGGCTTCTCCTATGGTGCGATGGCGTCGATGTACGCCATGAACGAGCGGTTCGCGAACACCTTCGCCAAGGTGCTGGGGGTCGGCGATACCCGGTTTGCCGGGCATGTCGCCTATTACGGACCCTGCATCGCGCGCTTCGCCGATTCGAAGACCACCGGGGCGCCGCTGCTCATGCTCTACGGCACCCGCGACGAGCTCATCGATCCCCAACGGTGCGCCGAGATCGCCGCGGACCTGCGCAAGGGCGGCAGCGCCGTGCGGATGACCGCCTACCAGGGCGCGGCGCATCAGTGGGACGGGCCGCGGCCGCTGATGCGGATCGGCCGCATCCTGGCGCCGTGCCGGTTCCGGGTGGAAGAGGACGGGACGGTGCGCGACCGTCGCACGCTCCTGCCGATGTCCGGCGAGCTGATGCGCAAGATCATCATCGGGCTGTGCGTCACCAGCAGGCCCTATCTGATCGGGCGCGATGCGAAAGTGCGGGCCCGGTCGAACGCGGCCGTCGCCCGGTTCCTGCGGCAGGTGTTCGGCGAACGGGGCGGCTGACCGGCGCGAGGACCCGAGCGCGGGAATCGAGGTCCGGAGACCGGGATCCGAGCCTCAGGCGAACGTGTAGAGCGTGACCGCCGCCTCGCGGCCGCGCACGCCGGAGTCGCCGATCCGCCGCAAGGAACCCGCCAGTTCCGCGTTGCGCAGGCCGGCGGCCTTTACCGCGGCGCCGCTGACCGCGGCATCGATGCCGTGTTCCCGGGTCAGGTGCTCGACCCGGCTGGCGGTGTTCACCGTGTCGCCGATCACGGCGAACTCGAGCCGCCGCTCGTCGCCGATGTCGCCGAGCACGACCGGCCCGAAATGGACGCCCACGCCCATCTCGATTCGGGTCTCGCCCCTGCCTGCGCGCTCCCGGTTCCAGGCGGCGATGGTCTCGGTCATCGCCCGTGCGCAGCGGATCGCGTTGACCGCGTCGTCGGGTGTGACGCGGGGGGTGCCGAACGTCGCCATCAGCCCGTCGCCCATATACTTGTCGAGCGTGCCGTTGTGGGCGAACACGGCCGTCGCCATGCGGCGGTGAAACTCGCGCAGCATTTCGATGGTCGCCTCGGGCGTGGCGGTCTCGGCGATGCCGGTAAAGCCCTTGATGTCCGCGAACAGGACGGCGACCTCCTGGGCCCGGACCTTGCCCAGGGGCTCGTCGGTGCGGGCCAGTTCCTCGACCATGGAGGGCGAGAAGTAGCGCGACAGATTGGCCCGCTCGCGCTCGGCGCCGAGCTGGCGCGAGATCAGGCGCCGCGTCCGCCAGACCGCGACGCTGACGATCAGGGCGACGATCACCAG
Organism: uncultured Alphaproteobacteria bacterium; assembly: GCA_947259335.1. Lineage (GTDB taxonomy): Bacteria > Pseudomonadota > Alphaproteobacteria > Bin65 > Bin65 > CAMYMQ01. The sequence continues at coordinate 1,928 of CAMYMQ010000083.1, forward strand.
CAGGGTCATCGATTGGGTGATGTTGGAAATCGGCACATGATGGGGGTCCAGGAGCAGGGCCAGCCGCTCCGCGTCCGTTGCCGCCGACAGGCTCGGCAAATCGAGCACTGACCTGCTGCTCGGCAACATCAGCATGATTGCCGCGCCGACCCCCCAGCTCAGGGCGCTGAAACACCCCGCCCACAGGACGAACCGGGGCGAATAGGTCAGCGCCGCGAGCGCGATGAAGATGAACAGGTAGAGCGACGAGTTGAACCGATAGGCGATCTGGGGCGCCCATCCCGCGGCGTTGAACCCGGGATTGGGGACCAGCACCGCGAGTGTCACGACGATGATGTCGAGGCTGAGGAAGGCGTATCTGTGCCAGGCCGCCCGCTGCGACGAGCATTCGAGCCGGTAGAGCGCGGCGCCGGACGCCATGACCAGGAATATTCCGGTGATCGGCCAGACCGTCACCTCGATCGGCAGCGTCACCAGCACGTAGACGAGCACCAGACCCAACGCGACATACTTGACCCGGGTGATAAGGCGGAAGGCTCTGACGTCCGCTTCGTCGAGCGCGGCCTGCAGGGCCGGCTCCACCGGTTCCGACCGCAAGAAGAACGGAAGCCGCAGGGCGGGCGGGAATTGTGCTGTGGTGCTCATCGCTCGGGTCCGGTCCGGTTGCGCTCCGCCGGACGGCGGACGGCGTGCCCGCACTGTAGGCCGCCCTTGACAAATCGTCATCCCGCGTGGCTTGTCCGGCCAATCCATCTCCCGATTAGATTCCGAAACCGAAGGCAAGGTGATGCACCCCTACCGAACGCACACGTGCGGCGATCTGCGATTGGAACATGACGGCGCCGAGGTGCGTCTTTCCGGCTGGGTGCATCGCAAGCGGGACCACGGCAACCTGCTGTTCGTCGACCTGCGCGACCACTATGGCGTGACCCAGGTCGTCGTCGACACCGCCGAGCCCAGCTTTCCGGTCCTCGAAGAGGTCAAGCTGGAGAGCGTGTTGACCGTGACCGGCAAGGTCGTCCGCCGCTCCGACGACACGATCAACCCGAATCTGCCGACCGGTGACGTCGAAGTGCGGGTGGCCGAAGCCGTCGTCCAGGCCGCCGCCGATCCGCTGCCGCTCCAGGTCAATTCGGAGGTCGACTACGGCGAGGAAGTGCGGCTGCGCTACCGCTATCTAGACCTGCGCCGGGAGAAGATGCAGCGCAACATCGCGTTGCGTTCGGATGTGATCTCCTCGATCCGCCGACGCATGATCGACCAGGGATTCCGCGAGTTCCAGACGCCGATCCTGACCGCCAGCTCGCCCGAGGGCGCGCGCGACTACCTGGTGCCGTCGCGGCTCCATCCGGGACAGTTCTACGCGCTGCCGCAGGCGCCGCAGATGTTCAAGCAGCTGCTGATGATGGCGGGCTTCGACAAATACTTTCAGATCGCGCCCTGTTTCCGCGACGAGGACGCCCGCGCCGACCGCTCGCCGGGCGAGTTCTACCAGCTCGACTTCGAGATGAGCTACGTCACCCAGGACGACGTGTTCGCGGCGATCGAGCCCGTCCTCCACGGCGTGTTCGAGGAGTTCGGCCACGACCGCACGGTCACGCCGCTGCCGTTCCCGCGCATCCCCTTCGACGAGGCGATGCTCAAGTACGGCTCGGACAAGCCCGACCTGCGCAATCCGATCGAGATCACCGACGTCACCGAGGCCTTCCGGGGCTCGGGCTTCAAGATCTTCGCCGGGCTGATCGAAAAGGGCGCCATCGTGCGCGCCATCCCGGCGCCGGGCGCCGGCCAGCGCGCCTTCTGCGACCGGATGAATTCCTGGGCGCAGAAGGACATGGGCAAGCCCGGACTCGGCTACGTCTTCTGGCGCGAGGGGGAGGGCGGCACCGAAGCCGTGGGTCCGATCGCCAACAATCTCGGCCCCGAGCGCACCGCCCAGATCGCGGCCGCCACCGGCGCCAAGGCCGGCGATGCCGTCTTCTTCGCCTGCGACCAGCCCAAGGACGCGGCCGAGTTCGCCGGCACCGTGCGCACGCGGCTCGGCAACGAGCTCAACCTGTTGGAAGAGCACACCTTTCGCTTCTGCTGGGTGGTCGACTTCCCGATGTACGAGCTCGACGACACCGGCAAGGTCGACTTCTCCCATAATCCGTTCTCGATGCCCCAGGGCGGGCTCGAGGCGCTGGAAAACGACGACCCGCTGTCGATCAAGGCGTTCCAGTACGACATCGTGTGCAACGGGGTGGAACTGTCGTCGGGCGCCATCCGGAACCACCGGCCGGACATCATGTACAAGGCGTTCGAGATCGCCGGCTATTCGGCCGAGGAACTGGAGGCCGAGTTCTCCGGCATGCTCAACGCGCTCAAGTTCGGCGCGCCGCCCCATGGCGGCTCGGCCCCGGGCATCGACCGCATCGTCATGCTGCTCGCCGACGAGCCGAACATCCGCGAGGTCATCGCCTTCCCGATGAACCAGCAGGCCCAGGACCTGATGGTCGGCGCCCCCGCCGAGGTGCCCGAGCACCGGCTGCGCGAGCTGCATCTGCGAGTCCACCTGCCGCCGCAGGTGAAATCCGAAGAGTAGGCGGGCGCGAACCGGCGCACTGGTGCGTAATCGTTGAGATGGGGGCGGTTCCGGTCCACACTGGGACTTGACCGCTCACTGTCGGCGCGCAAATCAGGATGATGAAGACGCTCTCTCGCTCGATACCAACCGGTTTGCTCGTCCTGGCCGCGGCTTCCGCCCCGCTCGGCGCCGCCACCCTCGATTCCCTGGCCGCCAATCTCCAGCCGCACAAGGCGATCTACGAGCTCAAGGTCGCGACCATCGATCCGACCAGCCGGGTCGCCGAGGTCAGCGGCGCGATCTATTACGAGTTCCGCGAGACCTGCAACGCCTGGACCGTCCGCCACAAGTTCAGGCTCGCCGTCGTGCGCGCGAGCCGGCCCGAGGTCGAGACGCTGACCGACTTCACCAGCACCGAATCCAAGGACGGGCTAAGCTTCCGTTTCGCCTCGACGACCCGGACCAACGGCCAGGTGTCGGACCGGCTCAAGGGAGTGGCGACCCTGGAATCGGTTGGCGGGCCCGGGCGTGTCGCGCTGACCGCGCCCCAGCGGCTCAGCGGCGACCTGCCGGCGGGAACCCTGTTCCCGACCTACCATTCGCTCCGGCTCAGCCAGATGGCGCAGGACGGCAAGCGGCATTTCTGGTCGACGGTCTTCGACGCGTCCGACAAGGAGAAGTTCAGCGGCGTCAACGTGGTCATCCTGGGGCCGGTCGCCTCGCGGATCGACCCCGCCGCGACCGCCCCGGCCGCCCGGGCGCTCG
>CAMYMQ010000084.1 GCA_947259335.1 uncultured Alphaproteobacteria bacterium
ATCGCCGAGGCCCTGGCCGCGCGCGGCGCCCGCGTGACAATCCTGGGCCGCACCCTGGCGACCCTGGAAACGCAGCGCGACAAGCTGGTTGCCGCCGGAGCCGAGGCTCATGCCGCCGCCGCGGACGTGACCGACGAAGCGGCGGTCGCGGCAGCCTTCGCGTCGGCGACCGAGGCGTTCGGCGCTCCCGCGATCCTGGTCAACAACGCCGGCCGGGGCGAGAGCGTGCCGTTCAAGAAGATGGACCGCGCCTTCTTCCAGAAGATGATCGAGATCAACCTGTTCAGCGCCTTCACCTGCACCCAGGCGGCGCTGCCGGCGATGACCGAGGCGGGCTACGGCCGGATCATCAATGTGGCGTCGACCGCCGGCCTGATCGGCTACCGCTATGTCTCGGCCTATGTCGCCTCCAAGCATGCGGTGATCGGCCTGACCAAGTCGCTGGCGCTGGAGACGGCGAAGATCGGCGTGACCGCCAACGCGGTCTGCCCCAGCTATGTCGAGACCGACATGACCGCCGACACCATCGCCAACATCGTCGAGAAGACCGGCACGACCGAGGAGAAAGCCTGGGCCCAGCTGGTCGCGGGCAACCCGCAGAAGCGGATGATCCAGCCCGACGAGGTGGCCAATGCCGTCTGCTGGCTGGCCCTGCCGGCGTCGGGGTCGATCACGGGGCAGGCCATCGCGGTCGCCGGCGGCGAGGTCATGTGATGGACGGCGATCATCACGCCGATTTCGAGACCGGCCTGACCAAGGACGACAAGCTCGAGCTGCGCGTCTGGCTGCGGCTGCTGAGTTGCTCCAACCGGATCGAGCAGGCGGTTCGTCAGGGGCTGCGCCAGGAGTTCGACGTGACGCTGCCGCGCTTCGATGTGCTGTCGCAGCTCGACCGCGCGCCGGAGGGGCTGACCATGGGCGCGCTCTCGCGCCGGCTGATGGTCACCAACGGCAATGTCACCGGCATGGTCGACCGGCTGGTCGGCGAAGGCCTGGTCGAACGCCAGCCCTCGCCCCACGACCGCCGCGCCCAGCTGGTCCGGCTGACACCCGAGGGCAAGACCGCCTTCGCCAAGATGATTCCGGAGCACCAGTCCCTGGTCGAACGGCAGTTCGAGGGGCTGTCGCGGGCCGACTTGCGCGGCCTGCACGCGCTCTTGGGCGAGCTCAAGGAGAGTATCAAGAAGCCGCAGTCGGCGGCGGATCGACGGGAGAGGAATTGATGGCCGAAACGCCGGGGCCCCTTTTCGGGCAAATGCTGAAAGACACTTCGCCGCGCCGGGCGGCCGACTTCAAGCCGGAGCATTTCCGCTGGGAGGTCGATGGCAAGGTCGCGACCCTCACCCTCAACCGGCCCGACCGGAAGAACCCGATCACCTTCGAGAGCTATGCCGAGATGCGCGATACGTTCCGCGCGCTGGTCTATGTCGAGGATGTGAAGTCGGTGGTGATCACCGGCGCCGGCGGCAATTTCAGTTCCGGCGGCGACGTCCACGACATCATCGGCCCGCTGGTCGCAATGGACATGCCGGCGTTGTTGAACTTCACCCGCATGACCGGCGACCTGGTCAAGGCGATCCGCGCCTGCCCGCAGTTCGTGATCGCCGCGATCGACGGCATCTGCGCGGGCGCCGGTGCCTGCGTGGCGATGGCGTCGGACATGCGCTACGCCTCGCCCGAGGCGATGGTGCTGTTCCTGTTCAACCGGGTCGGACTGGCCGGCTGCGACATGGGCGCCTGCGCGATGCTGCCGCGGATCGTCGGCCAGGGCCGGGCCGCGGAACTGCTCTATACCGGCCGGCCGCTCAGGGCCGACGAGGGCGAGCGCTGGGGCTTCTTCAACCGGGTCATCGGGGCGGAGACGCTGATCGACGACACCAAGGCCTTCGCCGCCAAGATTGCGGCGGGGCCGACCTTCGGCAACGCCATGACCAAGAAGATGCTCGACATGGAATGGAACATGGGCATCGAGCAGTTCATCGAGGCCGAAGCCCAGGCCCAGGCCATCTGCATGCAGACCAACGACTTCCGGCGTGCTTACGAGGCTTTCGTGAAGAAGGAGAAGCCGGTATTCGAAGGGGACTGATGCCCCCGGTCACGCATCCCTGACGCCCTCCCAAGCCGACGCCCGGATCCACTTCCATGCCTGATACAAGCTTTCTCGACTGGCCCTTCTTCGACGATGCGCACCGGACCCAGGCACGCGACTTGCGCGCGTGGGCGGAGAGGGAGGTGCGGCCCATCGCGGACGAACCTCACGATCACGCGGCGGTCGACGACATCTGCCGGCGGCTGGTGCGCCTGCTCGGCGACGGCGGCTGGCTGGAGTATGCCGTGCCGGCATCGCACGGCGGCCGCTTCGAGCAACTCGACGTCCGCTCTCTCGCCATCGCCCGCGAAACCCTGGCCTACTATACCGGCCTCGCGGACTTCGCCTTCGCCATGCAGGGGTTGGGCACCGGCTCGATCACCCTCGCCGGCCACGACACGCTGAAGGACCGCTACCTGCCGCCGGTCGCCCGGGGCGACGCGATCGCCGCCTTCGCCCTGTCCGAGCCCGAGGGTGGGTCGGACGTCGCCGCGATGCGGACGACGGCGGCGCGCGACGGCAACCATTTCGTCATCAACGGCACCAAGACCTGGATCTCCAACGGCGGCATCGCCGATCACTATGTCGTCTTCGCGCGCACCGGCGAGGCGCCGGGCGCCAAGGGGCTGTCGGCCTTCGTGGTCGACGCCGACACGCCGGGTCTGGAGATCGCCGACCGGATCGACGTGATCGCGCCGCATCCGCTGGCGACGCTCGAGTTCAAGGACTGCAAGGTCTCGGCCGAACATCTGCTGGGCCAGCCCGGCGACGGTTTCAAGATCGCCATGGCGACCCTGGACATCTTCCGCACGACGGTCGGCGCCGCGGCGCTCGGCCTGGCGCGGCGCGCGCTCGACGAGGCCATCGCCTACGCCAACAAGCGCGAGGCCTTCGGCTCGCGGCTCGCTGATTTCCAGCTCATCCAGGCGAAGATCGCCGAGATGGCGGTCAAGATCGATGCCGCGGCGCTGCTGATCTATCGCTCGGCCTGGACCAAGGACGTCAAGCAGACCCGGGTCACGCGGGAATCGGCCATGGCCAAGCTCTACGCCACCGACGAGGGCCAGTCGGTCATCGACGAGGCGGTGCAGATCTTCGGCGGGCTCGGCGTGATGGTCGGCAACAAGGCCGAGGAACTCTACCGCGAGATCCGGGCGCTCCGGATCTACGAGGGCACCAGCGAAATCCAAAAACTGGTCATTGCCGGACAAACGACGGCGGCGCTGGGGGCGGGGTCATGAGCGCTCTTGGGAAACCTGACACGGGCCCGGAGGAGCCCATGGCGCATAACGAGGAGTATGGGAATGTCTGACACCAAGGCGCCATTCGTACCGGGCGACGGCCGGACGGGGCATGTCGATACCTTTGCGCGGGACAATCTGCCGCCCAAGGACCTGTGGCCGGTCATGGACTTTTCGACCGTGCCCGAGCTTGCCGCCTATCCGGACCGGATGAACGCGGCGGTCGAGCTTCTCGACAAGGCGGTCAGCGACTACGGCTGGGCCGACCGGACGGTGATCCGCTATGCTGACCTCACCTGGACCTATGCCGACTTCCAGAAGAAGGTCGACAAGGTCTGCCGCGTGCTGGTCGAGGACATGGGACTGGTGCCGGGCAACCGGGTCCTGCTGCGCGGTCCGAACAACCCGATGATGGCGGCCTGCTGGCTGGCGATTCTGAAGGCCGGCGGCGTCTGCGTCGCGACCATGCCGCTGCTGCGTGGGCGCGAGCTCGCCTACATGGCCGACAAGGCGCAGATCAGGCACTTCCTGTGCGACATCCGGCTGGCCGAGGACGCCCAGGACGCGATGAAACGCGCGCCGATCCTCGACACGGTCCGCTATTTCTCGCCCGAGGGCGAGGGCGGCCTCGACGGCTGCGACCTCGATACCGCGATGGCGGACAAGCCCGAGGGATTCGATGCCTGCGACACCGCGGCCGACGACATGGCGCTGATCGCCTTCACGTCGGGCACGACGGGCCAGCCCAAGGGGACGATGCATTTCCACCGCGACATCATGGCGATGTGCGACTGCTTCCCGCGCTATGTCTACACGGCCAGCGCGGACGACGTGTATTCCGGCTCGCCGCCCGTCGCCTTCACCTTCGGGCTGGGCGCGCAGCTCTGTTTCCCGATGCGGTCGGGCGCCTCGGTGGTCTATTTCCCGGGCCCGCCGACACCCGACACGCTGCTGGAAACGATCCAGAACTACAAGGTCACGACCCTCTACACGGCGCCGACCATGTACCGGGTGCTGGCCGACATGATCAAGGCGGGCACCGACTACGATATCGCGAGCCTCAGCCAGTGCGTGTCGGCGGGGGAGACCCTGCCGCTGCCGACCTTCGAGGCGTTCCGTGAGGCGACGGGGATCAAGATCATCGATGGTCTCGGCTCCACGGAGATGATCCACATCTTCGTTTCCGCCGCGGGCGACACCATCCGGCCCGGCGCGACCGGCAAGGCGATCCCGGGCTACGAGGCCTGCATCATGGACGAGGACGGCACCATCCTGGCGCCGCCCTGCGACGGCCTGCTCGCCGTGCGCGGGCCGACCGGATGCCGTTATCTCGACAACATCGAACGGCAGAACGCCTATGTGAAGAACGGCTGGAACCTGCCCGGCGACCAGTACCGCCAGGACGAGGACGGCTATTTCTGGTACGTCGCCCGCGCCGACGACATGATCATCTCGGCGGGCTACAACATCGGCGGGCCGGAGGTCGAGGTCGCCCTGCTGGACCATCCGAAGGTCAAGGAATGCGCCGTCGTCGGCGCGCCCGATCCGGACCGCGGCCATATCGTCAAGGCCTTCGTCGTCCTGCGCGACGGCGCCGAGCCGGGACCGGCCACGGTCAAGGAATTGCAGGACTTCGTGAAGGCGCAGATCGCACCGTACAAATATCCGCGCGCCATCGATTTCGTCGACGACCTGCCGCGCACCGAGACCGGCAAGGTGCAGCGGTTCAAGCTGCGTCAGGCCGAGGAAGAAAAAGCGGGCTGACCGGCACCAAACTGACCTGGATCAATGCCGGGGCGCAGGTCGCGCCCTTGAGTGATTGCTGAACTTGAAACACGTCTCCGGTGGCCGCGAGGCCCCAGACGCGGCGCGGGCCGCGGCGACCGGAAGGAAGAAGGGAAACGGCTTATGAAGATCAACTGTTTGGGCGGCGGACCGGGGAGCATGTACTTCGCCATCCTGATGAAGAAGTCGTTCCCCGACGCCGACATCACGATATTCGAGCAGAACAAGCCGGACGACACGTTCGGCTTCGGCGTCGTCTTCTCGGACAAGACGATGGAAGGCTTCCGCGACGCCGACGAGGAGACCTACCAGGCGATCACGAACAGCTTCGAGCACTGGGACGACATCGATATCTTCTTCAAGGGCGAGGTGTTGAAGTCGACGGGCCACGGCTTCGCCGGCATGTCGCGCCACAAGATGCTGCTGCTGATGCAGGAACGCTGCAAGGAACTCGGCATCGACATGCATTTCGAGCATCTGATCGAGGATCCGGACTCGATTCGCGATTGCGATCTGCTGTTTGCCGCCGATGGGGTGAACAGCGCCACCCGGACCAAGCATTTCGACAAGTTCCAGGCGAAGGTCGATTTCCGGCCGAACCGGTTCGTGTGGCTCGGCAGCGACTACAACTTCCCCGCCTTCACCTTCCACTTCATCGAGAACGAGCACGGGCTCTGGCGGACCCACTGTTACCGCTACGAGCAAGACCGCTCGACGCTCATCATCGAGTGCACCGAGGAGACGTTCCAGAACACCGGGCTCGGCGTCACCGACGAGGACGCCACCGCCGACTATGTCCACGCGTTGCTCGATCCCTATATCCCGGGCGAGCACAAGGTGATCAAGAACAAGTCGCACTGGCGGCAGTTCCCGAACATCTCCTGCAAGAACTGGCATTTCGACAATGTCGTGCTCGCCGGCGACGCTGCCCACACGGCGCATTTCTCGATCGGTTCGGGCACCAAGCTCGCGATGGAGGACGCCATCAACCTCCATGCCGCGATCATCGACACCGGCAGCCTCCAGGACGGGCTGGTCAAGTATCAGGAAGATTACATGCCGCAGGTCGAAAGCCTGCAGCGGTCCTCGATCGTCTCCCAGCGATGGTTCGAGGAAACCGAGCGCTACACCGACCTGGAGCCGATCCAGTTCGGCTTCTCGCTGCTGACCCGGTCCTTGCGCATCAGCCACGGCAACCTGCGCCTGCGCGACGAGTCCTATGTCCAGACCATCGACACCTGGTTCGCGGCCAAGTCCGCCGAGCAGAGCGGCCAGTCCGTGCCGTCGGATCCGGCGCCGCCGCCGATGTTCACGCCGTTCAAGCTGCGCGAGATGGTCGTGCCGAACCGGATCGCGGTGTCGCCCATGTGCCAGTATTCGGCCGAGGACGGCACCCCGAACGACTGGCACCTGGTCCATCTGGGCAGCCGCGCCATGGGCGGCGCCGGCCTGCTCGTCGCCGAGATGACCAACGTCAGCGCCGAGGGCCGTATCTCCCCGGGCTGCACCGGCATGTACACGGAAGAGCATGTCGAGGCCTGGAAGCGGATCGTCGACTACGTCCACACCCACAGCCATTCCAAGATCTCGCTCCAGCTCGGACACGCCGGGCGCAAGGCCTCGACCAAGGTGATCTGGGAGGGCTTCGACGAGCCGCTCGACGAGGGCAATTGGGAGATCCTGGCGCCGTCGCCGCTGCCCTACAAGCCGCACAGCCAGGTGCCTAAGGTCATGGACCGGGCCGACATGGACAAGGTCGTCACCGACTATGTCCAGGCGACCGAGAAGGCCGAGCGGGCGGGCTTCGACATGCTCGAGGTCCACATGGCCCACGGCTACCTCCTGTCGACCTTCATCTCGCCGCTGACCAATATCCGCGAGGACGAGTACGGCGGTTCGCTGGAGAACCGCGCGCGCTTCCCGCTCGAGGTGTTCGACGCGGTGCGCAAGGCGTGGCCCGAGGGCAAGCCGATCTCGGTGCGCATCTCCGGCCACGACTGGAAGGACGGCGGCAGCCTGCCGGGCGACGCGGTCCAGCTGGCCGAGATGCTCAAGGCGCACGGGGCCGACATCATCGACGTGTCGTCGGGCCAGGTCGTCTCGGACGAGGAGCCGCAATACGGCCGCCTGTTCCAGACCCCGTTCGCCGAGCGCGTGCGGCTGGAGGCGGACATCCCGACCATGACGGTCGGCAACATCTCCTCCTACGAGGACGTCAACTCGATCCTGGCCGCCGGCCGCGCCGACCTCTGCGTGTTGGCCCGCGCCCACCTGTTCGACCCCTACTGGACCCGCCACGCGGCCTACGAGCTGGGCTATGTCGGCTACGACAAGATCGAATGGCCGGAGCAGTACGACACGCTGAACCGCAACTATGTGTGGCGGTTCGAGACGGTGGAGAACTAAGGGGCGTTCTGGACCCCTTCTGTCCGTCGCGCGTCGGCCGATAAGTCCGCTTCGATCGGGGGCGGTCTCCGCGCTGCCTCCCCGGACGGCCGACAGGCCGTTCCGGGGCCAGGGCGGCGTCCCGCCGTCAGCGGTTTCGGGGCCCCAGTCGCTGCGCCGCCGCCCGCCGCTCGGACTCTTCCACGTCGCCCTCCGGAGGCAGACCCATCGTCTGCAGCCGGTCAGG
>CAMYMQ010000085.1 GCA_947259335.1 uncultured Alphaproteobacteria bacterium
CATGGGGCGCCGGCCCACTGACCCGCGGGCTTTGCAGCCGCGCCCAGCCGTGGCACAAGGGCCGTCCCCGCCGCAGTTTCAAAACCGGACGCATGACAGCCGAACCCACCGTTATTGCCGGCCTTGCCGAGGTCGCCGACCGCTATGACGCCTTCATCCTCGACCTGTGGGGCACCATCCACGACGGCGTGAAGCCGCTGCCGGGTGCGGTCGATTGCCTCTATGCCCTGAAGGCCGCAGGCAAGCAGATGCTGATCCTGTCCAACGCCCCGCGCCGGGTGCCCGCCGTGGTCGACCGGATGGACGCGGTCGGTATCCCGCGCGACGCCTATGACGACGTGCTGTCGTCCGGCGAGGCGGCGTGGCTGGCGCTCCATCAGCGCACCGACACCTGGCACGCGGCGCTCGGCCGGCGGTGTTTCCTGATCGGCGAGGCGGGCGACGAATCGGTGCTCCAGGACCAGGACCTGATCGAGGTCGAGGATCCCGGCTCGGCCGACTTCGTGGTGGCGGTCGGCCTGTTCAAGCGGACCGACACGCTCGCCGACTATGAAGCGCTGCTGGCCGACCTGCAGGCGCAGGGGCTGCCGATGATCTGCGCCAATCCCGACCTGGAGGTCATGCGCGGCGAGAAGCGCGAGCTGTGCGCGGGGACCCTGGCCGCGCGCTACGAGGACCTGGGCGGCGAGGTTCACTATCAGGGCAAGCCGCACCCGCCGATCTACAGCCTCAGCTTCGCCCGGCTCGGCGTGCACGGCCCGGACCGCATTCTCGCGGTCGGCGATTCGCTGCGCACCGACGTTGCCGGCGCCGCCGCGGTGGGCATGGACTCGCTGTTCATCGCCAGCGGCCTGATGGCCGACGAACTCGGCATGACGCCCTTCGCCGAGCCCGAACCCCGGGCGCTGGAGGCCCTGTTCGACCGGCATGCGGCAAGGCCGACCTATACCGCCACCGCCTTTCGGTGGTAGCTTCCGCCGACGGCTGCAAGGATTGGACGTCGCATGGTCAATGGCTTTGGCATGGCGGTTATCGCCATCTCCGGCGGTCTTCTCGGGCTGATCTACGTCTACCTGTCGCTGCGGGTCTCGCGGCTGCGCATCATGCACCAGATCGGCATCGGCCACGGCGGCGTGCACGAGCTCGAGCAGGCGATCCGCACCCACGGCAACTTCATGGAGTATGTGCCGCTGGCGCTGATCCTGCTGATCGCGGCCCAGCTTCTGTCCGCCCATCCGTGGCTGATCCTGGTGGGCTCCGCCGCGCTGGTCGTGGGCCGGATCCTGCACGCGGTCGGCCTGACCCGCACCGGCGGCCGCACCCAAGCGCGGACGATCGGCATCGTGCTGACCTATGGCGTGATCGCGCTGATGGCGCTGACCTGCATCGCCTACGGCATCCTGCGGCTGCAGCTCTACATGCGGGTTTAGGAGGCGCCGGCGCGGGGCGTCAGACCGCGGCGCTCGGCCGCGACGACACCGCTTCGTACCACCGCCGCGCGTTGGCGGCGTCCTCCGGCAGCTTGATCTTGATCCACTTGGCGAAGTCGATCACCACGAGCGCGGTGATGTCGGCGATCGAATAGAAGTCGCCCGCCAGGAACGGCTTGTCGCCGACCAGCGCGTCGAACCGCTCGACGAAGCGCTGGGCCCGTGCGCGGCCCCGCTCGCCCAACTCGGGTATCTGTTCGTACGGGTCGGGGCCGGTGGTCGCCCGGCCGGCCATGCCTTGGACGGTGTTGCGCAGGCACTCGCCGACCGCGGAGAACCCGTCCCATTCCATCCGCCATTCCAGGTCCGCGACCACGCCGCGCTCGGCCGCCGTGCGGCCCATCAGCGGCGGCTCCGGGAAGGCCGCTTCCAGATAGTGGTAGATGCCGGTCGAACTCAGCAGGCGCGTGCCGTCGTCCAGCTCGAGAACGGGCACGGTCAGGTACGGATTGATCGCCGCGAAGGCCGGGCTCATCTGCTCCTTCTCGCGCAGGCTCACCTCGATCCGCTCGACGGTGTCGAGAAGGCCCTTTTCCGCGAGCGCGATGCGGGCCCGGCGCGGGCTCGGCGCGGTCGAGCAGTCATAGAATTTCATCGGCGGTCCCCCCGTTGGATGCCCAATTGACGCGTGTCGGCGGGCGGCCTGTCAACCGCAATCGGTGGTGACGGACCGGCGCCGGATGTGCGCCCTTGGCGGCCCGATCCGCCCGGCCCTTACGGCCGGGAAGGCCCCGCCGCCATATAATTTCGCCCTGCGCCCGGCCTGTGTTACCGTTTGCGTCATGACCCCGGCCGGATGTCGGGACAGCCATATTGGGCACGAACGCACAGGAGCAAACTTGCCGAAGCGTTTCTTCGACGAGATGACCACCGAAGACGGTGCGGTCCGCCCGGCCTATCAGGGTTTCGCCAAGGTGCTGGACGAAACGCCGATCCAGCATCTCCAGACCAAGCAGGAAGAAGCCGACGCCTTTTTCCGCCGCATGGGCATCACCTTCCTGGTCTACGGCGAGGGCGGCGGCGACGAACGAATGATCCCGTTCGACCTGGTGCCCCGCATCCTGGGACCGGAAGAATGGTCGGTGCTCGAGCGCGGCTGCATCCAGCGCGTCACCGCCCTCAACATGTTCCTGCACGACGTCTACCACGGCCAGGAGATCCTCAAGGCCGGGGTGGTGCCGCAGGAACTGGTCATCAACAACGAGGCCTACCGCCCCGAAGTCCACGGGCTCGACCTGCCCGAGCAGGTCTACGCCCACATCGCCGGCATCGACCTGGTGCGCATCGGCGAGAAGGAATTCTACGTTCTCGAGGACAACCTGCGGACGCCCTCGGGGGTTTCCTATCTCCTAGAAAACCGCGAGATCATGATGCGGCTGTTCCCGGACATGTTCATGCGGCACCGCATCGCCCCGGTCGGCAACTACCCCGAACGCCTGCTCCAGAATCTGCGCGCGGTGGCGCCCGACGACACGGGCGAGCCGACGGTCGCGGTGATGACGCCGGGGCGCTTCAACAGCGCCTATTTCGAGCATGTCTTCCTGGCGGAAGAGATGGGGGTCGAGCTGGTGGAGGGGTCCGACCTCTATGTCGACAAGGGCAGAGTCTTCATGCGGACGACCGAGGGCCCGCGCCGGGTCGACGTCATCTATCGGCGGGTCGACGACGACTATCTCGATCCGCTGGCCTTCCGCGCCGATTCGATGCTCGGGGTGCCGGGGCTCCTGTCGGTCGTCCGCGCCGGCCGCGTGACGCTGGCCAATGCGATCGGCACCGGGGTCGGCGACGACAAGGCGATGTATACCTACGTGCCGGACATCATCAAATTCTACCTCGACGAGGAGCCGATCCTGTCCAATGTCCCGACCTATCGGCTCCGCGACAAGCAGGACCTTCAGTATGTTCTGGAAAACTTGAAGGACCTCGTCGTCAAGGAAGTCCATGGCTCCGGCGGCTATGGCATGCTGATCGGGCCGGCGGCGAGCAAGCAGGAGATCGAGGATTATCGGCAGCGGGTGCTGGCCGACCCGGAGCTGTTCATCGCCCAGCCGACACTGGCGCTGAGTACCTGTCCGACCATGGTGCGCGACGGCATCGCGCCGCGCCATGTCGACCTGCGGCCCTTCGTGCTGTCCGGCGAGAGCGTCAGCGTCGTCCCCGGCGGGCTGACCCGCGTCGCGTTGCGCGAGAACTCGCTGGTGGTCAACTCGTCCCAGGGCGGCGGCACCAAGGATACCTGGGTGTTGGAGCGCTATGACTGAGACTGCCTGTCACGATGCGCCGGGGCGGCCATGCTGAGCCGCACGGCGGAAAACCTCTACTGGATGTCCCGCTATGTCGAGCGGGCGGAGAACGCGGCGCGCACGCTCGATGTCAGCTACCGCATGTCGCGCCTGCCATCGGTCGCGGACATCCAGGAGCTGCACTGGCGCCCGTCGGTCGAGATCGGCTCCGATCCCGACTACTTCTGGGACAATTATGCCGAGGCGAACGAGACCAACGTCATCCAATACATGGTTCTCGACCGCGACAACCCGTCGAGCATCCTGACCTGCGTGGGTGCGGCGCGGGAGAATGCGCGGGCCGAGCGCAACGCCGTGTCGACCGAGATGTGGGAGAGCCTGAATTCGACCTGGCTGGAAATCCAGGACCTCGATACCGCGAAGCTCGAGACCTGGGGGCACCGCCCCTTTTTCGACTGGATCAAGGAGCGGTCGCATCTGTTCCGGGGTGTCACCTACGGCACGATGCTGCGCGACGAGGCCTTCCACTTCAACCGGCTGGGCACCTTTCTCGAGCGGGCCGACAACACGGCGCGCATCCTGGACGTGAAATATCACGTGCTGCTGCCCAAGGGTGAAAGCGTCGGCGGCGCGGTCGACTACTACCAGTGGGGCGCGCTGCTGAGGTCGGTCAGTGCCTTCCGCTCCTACCGGGCGGTCTACCGCGACACCATCAATCCGTCGAAAGTCGCTGAATTGCTGACCTTGCGGCCGGATATGCCGCGCTCGCTGCGGGCCTGTTTCGACGAGGTGCTCTCGACCTTCGAGGCGCTCAACAGCGAACGGCCGCTGGAATGTCACCGCATGGCCACCGAGCTCCAGGCGGGATTGCGTTTCGGGGACATTGCCCGGATATTCCGCGACGGTCTCCATGAATTCCTCGATACCTTCATCGAGCGCAACAACGAACTGGGCATGCAGATTCACCGCGACTTCATGATGGCGCGGCCGGTGGAGTAGCGCGGCATGCGCATATCCATTCGGCACGCCACCACCTACGCCTATTCCGAGCCTCTGTACCGGGTCATTCAGTATCTGCGCCTGACGCCGCGCGCCTCCGCCCGCCAGCAGGTGCAGTCCTGGCAGGTCGAGGCCCCGGGCAGTGTCGCTGCGTGGACCGACCATCACCGGAACCCGTGCCACACCGTGGTGATCCGGGAGCCGTTGACCGAGGTGACCATCACCTGCTCGGGCTTCGTCGAGACCGTCGACACCGGCGGGGTCGTCCCGCAGACCTCGACGGACCTGCCCATCGCGCTTTATCTGCGCCACACCCTGTTCACCCGCACCGACGCGCGGCTGGCCGACTTCGCCGATTCCCACGCGGATGCGCTGGCCCGCGACCCCGTCCAGGGTCTGCACGACCTGATGACCGCCGTGCGCAAGGCGGTCCGCTATCAGGAGGACGGCAGCCACGTGCACACGACCGCCGCCGAGGCCTTCGCCGACGGGGTCGGCGTCTGCCAGGACCACGCCCATATCTTCATCGCCTGTTGCCGGCGCTTGGGCATTCCCGCGCGCTACGTCGGGGGCTATCTCGCGACCAGCGACGGAACCGAATCCCATGCCGCCGGCCACGCCTGGGCGTCGGCCCTGGTCGAGGGGCTCGGCTGGGTCAGCTTCGATCCGGCCAACGGCGTGTCCGCGACCGAACGGTACGTGCGCGCGGCGATCGGTTTCGACTATGCTGACGCCGGTCCGGTGCGCGGCGTCCGGATCGGCGGCGGCGAGGAAAAGCTCAAGGTCGAGGTCCGGCTGCAGGCCGAAGGCGCGCAACAGCAGTAACACAACCACGACAATCCGGCAGGGGAGGGGCACGATGTCATACGGGGTCGGCATTCTGCTCGACGACGGGCTGGTGATGGCCGCGGATTCGCGGACCAACGCCGGGGTCGACCGGGTCGCCACCTTTCGCAAGCTTCACGTCTTCGAGGATCCGGGCGAGCGGCTGTTCGTCATCCTGACGGCGGGCAACCTGTCGATCACCCAGTCGGCCGTCAGCCATGTCGCCGAGGCGATCGAGGGCAAGAACGGCCTGCCCAACCTGATGGAAGCCACCTCGATGTACCAGGCCGCCCGCATCGTCGGACGGTCGTTGCGCGCGGTCTACGAGGAGGACGGCGCCGCGCTCAAGACGCTGGGCATCGACTTCAACGCCTCGATCATCCTGGGCGGACAGGTCAAGGGCGGCAACCTGCGCCTGTTCGAGATCTATGCCGCGGGTAATTTCATCGAGGCGACCGACGACACGCCCTATTTCCAGATCGGCGAGGTCAAATACGGCAAGCCGGTGCTCGACCGGCTCATCGACAAGCAGACCGGGCTGCTCGACGCCGCCAAATGCGCGCTGGTGTCCTTCGATTCGACCATGCGCTCGAACATCTCGGTCGGCCCGCCGATCGACCTCGTGGTCGCCCGGCGCGACCGTCAGGCGATCTCGCTGAGGGTCCGGCTGGATGAGAACGACCCCTACTTCCAGCGTCTCCGCCGCTACTGGGGCCGCGGCCTCCAGCGCACCTTCCGCGGCGCGCCCGGCCCGGAATGGGAGGTCTAGCGGCCGTCATGCGGCGGCCGCCGGTTTCACCTATGTAAAGGTGCGCCGGCGCCGCGTCGCCGAAGGTCCCGGGCAGGGGAGCGAACCGACCGAAAGGAGAGCTCACATGCACAGGATTCTCTCGGCCTGCATGGGCGCGGCGCTTGCCGTGTCCGTGGCGGGTCCCGCCAGCGCCCAGATCACCTTCGACTTCGATTTCGGCGACGGCGACTTCAACATCGACGTCTGGCCGGCCTGTCTCTACGACGCGCCCAGGGCGGGCGAGCCGGCGGTGCGCCGCAACGCGCGCGCCAGCGGCTACCGCCGCATCCGCAACATCAAGTACCACGGCCGCAAGTTCAACCAGGGCAACCGGTGCGGCTTCTACCGTGCGGTCGCCGTGCGCAACGGCCACCGCTTCGTGATCTACGCCAATGCCGATACCGGCCGGCTGATCAGCGCCCGCCGCGTCGGCCAGGACCGGGCCGGCAAGCGCCTGAACGAGGGCCAGATTCGCGCCCGTCTGCGCAATCAGGGCTACAGCCACATCCGCAACATCCGCTTCGTCGACCGCGGCCGCCGCGAGATGTATGTCGCCCGCGCCCACAAGGGCGGCGCGGTGTTCCGCGTGACGGTCGACGAGCGCACCGGCAAGGTCGAGAACCGCAAGCGGCTCAAGACCGTCCGCGCCAGCCAGAAGCAGGTGCGCCGCCAGCTGCGCCGGCGCGGCTATCGCAAGATCGCCAACCTGCGGGTGCGCGACCGCGGCAATACCGAGTATTGGGTGGCCCGCGCTCAGAAGAACAGCGTCACCTACCGCGTCTTCGCCGACATCGAGACCGGCGTGCCGACCCGCCGGGTGCGGCTGGAGAACGAGCGGGCCAGCCAGCGCGACGTGCGCCAGACGCTGCGCGCCGCCGGCTACCGCAACATCCGCAACCTGCGCTTCGTCGACCGCGGCAAGCGCGAGCAGTATGTCGCCCGCGCCAGCCGGCGTGGCCAGACCTACCGCGTGGTGGTCGACGCGAACTCCGCCGACATCGTGCGGGCGCGCCGGGTGAACTAGCCGGACGGATCGCTCCGAGACGGGAAAGGCCGGCCTTTGCCGGCCTTTTTCGTGCGCGGGGGCCGTAGTCGCGCATTGGCGGGCTCAAGCCCGGAAGCCATGTCGCGCGAGACGGTCAGTTCACTCCGCGAGCTTGCGAAGAGCGCGACCGAACTTGCGCATCCCCCGCTCGGCAGCAACCATCGCGTCCTTGAAGTCCTTGTCGTAGCGCGTCAGACGCAATCCTTCCGGAGTTTCCGTGAGGATGAGGCTATCGCCTTCAGACAATCCCAATCGGGTGCATTCCTTGTCGGAAATGACTATTCCCAGGCCGTCGCCGACTTGTTGCAGTCTGACCTGGTACATCGCGCCGCTCGATACCGTGTCGAGGACTCAAGCTAGTTTGAGAGGCCCAAGACCGAGGTCAAGGAACATTGGGTGAAGGGAGAGGCTTGGCTCCGGCTCCCCACCGATTGCCTTTTCCCGCCCTTTCGCACGTGCGATATACTGCGGAACGCAGGAACTGGTGACCGATGATGGCCGAAAAGACATTCGACGACTGGCGCGCCCTGGCGGGCAAGGAGCTCAAGGGCGCCGACCCCGAGACCCTGACCTGGGAGACCCCCGAGGGGGTCTCGGTCAAGCCGCTCTACACCGCCGCCGACCTCGAAGGGCTGGAGCATGTCGGCGGGCTGCCGGGCTTCGCGCCCTATGTCCGCGGGCCGCGCGCGACCATGTACGCCAACCGGCCCTGGACCATCCGCCAGTATGCCGGCTTCTCGACCGCCGAGGAGTCCAACAGGTTCTACCGTCAGGCGCTCGCCGGCGGGCAGACCGGCCTGTCGGTCGCCTTCGACCTCGCCACCCACCGGGGCTACGATTCGGACCATCCCCGCGTCGTCGGCGATGTCGGCAAGGCGGGCGTGGCGATCGATTCGGTCGAGGACATGAAGATCCTGTTCGACGGCATCCCGCTCGAGAAGACCTCGGTGTCGATGACCATGAACGGCGCGGTCCTGCCCGTGCTCGCCTCCTTCATCGTCGCCGGCGAGGAGCAGGGCGTCGCGCGCAAGGATCTCGCCGGGACCATCCAGAACGACATCCTCAAGGAGTTCATGGTCCGCAACACCTACATCTATCCGCCCGAGCCCTCGATGCGGATCGTGGCGGACATCATCGACTACACCGCGCGGGAGATGCCGCGCTTCAACTCGATCTCTATCTCCGGCTACCACATGCAGGAGGCGGGGGCGACCTGCGTCCAGGAGCTCGCGTTTACGCTGGCCGACGGCTGGGAATACGCCCGCGCGGCGCTGGCCCGGGGCCTCGACATCGACGCCTTCGCGCCCCGGCTGTCCTTCTTCTTCTGCCTCGGCATGAACTTCTTCATGGAGATCGCCAAGCTGCGCGCCGCGCGGCTGCTGTGGGCGCGGATCATCGACCGGTACGAGCCCAAGGACCCGCGCTCGTCGGCCCTGCGCACCCACTGCCAGACCTCGGGCGTCTCGCTGACCGAGCAGGATCCCTACAACAACGTCATGCGGACGACGATCGAGGCGCTGGCCGGCGTGCTCGGCGGCACCCAGAGCCTGCACACCAATGCCTTCGACGAGGCGCTGGCCCTGCCGACGCCCTTCTCGGCGCGGATTGCGCGCAACACCCAGCTGGTGATCGCCGAGGAGAGTGGCGTTACCCGCGTGATCGACCCGCTCGGCGGTTCCTACTATGTCGAGGCGCTGACCGCCTCGGTCGCCGAGGCGGCCTGGACCCTGATCGAGGAGGTCGAGGAGATGGGCGGCATGACCAAGGCGGTCGCCGCCGGCATGCCCAAGCTGCGCATCGAGGAGGCCGCCGCCCGCCGCCAGGCCAAGATCGACCGGGGCGAGGAGGTCATCGTCGGGGTCAACCGCTACCGGCCGGAGAACCCGGAGCATGTCGACATCCTCGACATCGACAATACGGAGGTGCTGCGCCAGCAGGTCGCGCGGCTGGAGACGATCCGGGCGTCGCGCGACGAGGCCGCCTGCAAGGCCGCGCTCGCCGCGGTCACCGAGGCGGCCAAATCCGAGGGCAACCTGCTCGAGGCCTGCGTCGTCGCGGCGCGGGCGCGGGCCACGGTCGGCGAGATGTCCGACGCCATGGAAGAGGTCTTCGGCCGCCACCGGGCGGAGACCCGTTCGATCTCCGGCGTCTACGGCAAGGCCTGGGAGGGCGATGCGATGTTCGATTCGATCCGGGGCGCGGTCGCCGACTTCGCCGCCGAACAGGGCCGCCGGCCCCGCATCCTGGTCGCCAAGCTCGGCCAGGACGGCCATGACCGCGGCATGAAGGTGATCGCCACGGCCTTCGCCGACATCGGCTTCGACGTCGACATCGGCCCGATGTTCGCCACCCCCGAGGAATGCGCCCGCCAGGCGGTCGAGAACGACGTCCACGTCGTCGGCGTCTCGACCCAGGCGGCCGGCCACAAGACGCTGGTCCCCGCGCTGATCGACCAACTCAAGGCCCAGGGCGCCGGCGACGTGGTGGTGATCTGCGGCGGCGTTATCCCGCCCCAGGACTACGACATGCTCAAGCGCGCCGGCGTGCACGCGATTTACGGGCCGGGGACGAACATCCCCGAAGCGGCGGGCGAGGTGCTGGAGCTGGTGCGCGGGCTGAAGCGGGCAGCGGAGTGACCCGCCGTGGCGGGTCATCCCGGACGCGCGCCGGAGGGGCGCGAGCCGGGATCTGGCGCCGCGTTTCCGATGCCGTCATGCCCGCGCAGGCGGGCATCCAATCCAACGATGAAGCGCTCTGGATCCCCGCGAGCGCAGAGGGTGACAAGCGCGTAGGGGCGGGTTTCCAACCCGCCCGCCCGGTGGAAGCGGCGCCACGGGTCGTGGGCGATGTACCCAGCATTGGCGCGGGCGGGTTGGAAACCCGCCCCTACGAGCCTGTTCTGTTGGGTGGGGGATCGCCGTCTTCCACCCTCTGAAAGCCGAAATGATCGATCAGGTCCTGCGCCAGCCGTCTCACCAGCTCGCGCGCCTGCGCCGCATCGACCCCGGCCGCCCGCTTGACCCTGTCCTCGTACAGTGCGGGAATATAAAGGTCGCACCACCACTCGATGTCGTCGCCCGGATAGGGCTCCGAAATGCGGACCTCGGAAACCTCGTTCGTCTCGACCCGGACGATGCGGAAGGTTTCTTCGATCTTGGCGGGCGTGCTCATGTCGTGTCGTCCTTGCTCAATCAGCGTCAACCCGCCGCCGGCCATTGTGTTCCATCAGTTCGCCCGCGAACCAGCGCGCCTGCTCTTCGGCATGTTTTGGGTCGTTGCTTGGAATTTCGAACGGCGCATGGTCCATGAACGGCAGACCGATCGCGCAGCGCCACTCGTATTCTCCGACGCGCCACGGCTTGGAAAAGGTCACTTCCTGTCGTTCGGGGGTCGCACCCGGCACGGGCCGTTCGATCCTCCATCGTTCCGCGATCTGGCGCTCGGTCATCGCTAACCGCAAATCGTTTTGCTTTTGTTCCATTTTCCCCCTAGGCTCACAACCTTCAATCATCGATTGAAGCGGCTCGCACCCGATCGTTCCGACGAGATCTGAAAGATCGGCCGCCAGGAGGAGCCCCATGTTCGACAGACTCAGGGCCCTGATCGATCCCGTCTTCCGGCGTCAGCGGCGGGTCGCTTATGCCGTCGGTCGCTACATGTCCGCTCATCGTGCGCGCGTCATGAAGCGCGTGTGGGCGGAGCATCTGGCGCGCGAGGTGGCCGCAAACCGTCAGCAGGCCGACCTCTCGTTGCCGGACATCCAGGTCGACAACGGTTATATCGACTTCGCGGCCCTCGTGATGCTGACCGCGTTGGAGCAAGGCGCGGGAGGCGCGGGCGACAGCGACCGCAAACCGCCTGAGGACGATGGTGCGGTCGAGGACCATGTCGGCTGGGCCACCGGAATGCTGCAGGCGGTCTTCGGCCTCGGCCCGGGCGAGGCCTTCAACGCCGTCGGCGCCGCCGTCTTGCGATTGCCGAAGGGGGAAATTCCCGACGGCATGTCGGCCGACGCCCATGCCGCCACCCTCGACGAGGCGGATCGCATCCGCCTCCAGATCTGCGCCCTCGCCGAGCAAGTCGGGATACGGATCGGCGAAGGGGTGGCGCGCGGCGACGATGCGCCCGAGCCGAGCGAGGAGGAGGTCGACCGGTTGGCCCCGTTGATCGAGGTCACCACCGTTGCGCCGTCCGTCGACGGGCGTTGAGGCCTTCCGGGCGACCCGCCCCTACGGATTGCATCCCTCGGTTCGCGCACCATTTAGGAGTATTATCAAAAAAGCCCCGTCGGCGGTCCGACTGTCGCGGTGACATCCGCTCTTCAGCGCGGACGAGGAACCAATGCTCGCGAAAGCCTATAAATGCCCAAAAATGCCGACAGTGCATGATGCGCGTGCCGTCGGACGAACCGGTCATGGGCGCAATGCCGACCGATGCCTACAAATGCCGACGCCCGACGACATCAGCGCGCCGGGCGTCGCGGCACAGAAGATAACCTTTGATAACCGATGATAATCTTTGCGATGTTCTCGTCGGCCCGATCGCCCGGCCGTTGGCTCGGCGTCGGTCAGCGCCGCATCCCGCACACCGGCGTCGCCGGTAAATCTCCCTCTGCGGCGAACTGCGGGAACAGCACGTTGTTCTCCAGGTGGACGTGCTCCATCAGGTCGTCGACCAGCTTGCTCAGGCCGGTATAGAGCGCGGCCCAGGTGGGGCAGGCGTCTTCGGGCAGGGCGAAATTGTCGGTCATCACCTCGAGCCGGCGCAGGCGCTCGCCGTGCTCGTCGTGTTCGTGCCGCATCCGCGCGATCGGGTGGACGATCATCGGCGCGCCGCCGGCGCGCATCAGCGGGAACAGGACCTGCTCCTCCTTTTGCATATGGGAGACGAGTTCGGTTTCCAGCTCGCGCAGGGCGTCGGCGATGCCGGCCGGCACCTTCGGGTGGCCCCGGTGGGCGACCTCGACCCGCATGGCCAGCTTGATCAGCTCGGGCAATTCCTGCCGGTGGACCTCGTGATAGCGGGCGAGGATGTGGTCGATCAGGCGGGCCGGCTCGCGCGGGACGGCGGGCGCGTTGCCGGGGTCGAGGGCCGCGAGCTCGGCGGCGATGGTGTCGGGCGCCAGGCCCTTTTCCGTGGCGGCCTCGGCGAGGGAGTGGCCGCCGC
>CAMYMQ010000086.1 GCA_947259335.1 uncultured Alphaproteobacteria bacterium
CGACTCGATCCGCGCCCTGCCGCTGGCCGAGGGCTTCGACGAGATCCTGCTGCCGGGCGAGCGCGGCGACCGGGAGCGGGCCCGGAGCCTGCGCGATGGCGTGCCCGTCGACGCCGATGTCTGGGGCCAGCTCGTCGCCATTGGCGACAACCTGGGCGTGGCCGCGCCGGCCGCCCGCGCATGAGGGGTTGCCCCAATCCCCATGCCTGACTGGCTTCCCGAGCATTTCTGGCAGGCGGCGCTCGTCGTCTTCGCCGGCGGCTATATCCGCGGCTTCACCGGCTTCGGCGCCAACATGGTGATGACGCCGCTTTACAGCCTGTTCATCGACCCCGCCCAGGCGGTCGCGGCGGCCTGGTTCCAGGACACGATCGCCGGCGTCCCGCTGGTGCCGGGGGCCTTCAAGCAGACGCGGTGGAAATCGATCCTGTGGATCGCGGTCGGCGCCGTGGTGACCTTTCCCCTGGGCATCTACGTCCTGGTGATCGCCGACAAGGACGTGATGCGGCGGGTGATCGCCGGCACCCTTGTGCTCGGCGCGATGCTGCTGTTGAGCGGCTGGCGCTTCCGGGGCGAGCACACCACCCCGCGCGACCTCGCCTGCGGGATGGCGTCGGGCCTGATCGGCGGGTCGACCAGCCTCGGCGGGCTGCCGTTCGTGCTCTATTACTTCGCCCAGAACACGGCGGCGGCGGTGACCCGGGCCAGCGCCTTTTCGCTGTCGGTGATGCTCGGCCTGTTCGGGATCGCGGCGTTTATCGTCATCGGCGTGCTCGACCTGCCGCTCGCCTGGCTCGTCGTCTCGGTGATCCCGGCCAACTTCGTCGGCGTCTGGCTGGGCGTACAGACCTTCAAGCGGGTGCCCGACGCGGGCTACCGCCGCTTCGGGCTCGCGTTCATACTCGCCATCGGGGTAAGCGTGCTGATCTGGGGATGACGGAGGAGACACGATGACCGAGCAGAACCGCACGGCCTTCATATCCGGCGCCGGGCGCAACATCGGCCGGGCCATCGCGCTCGAGCTGGCGCGCCGCGGCTTCGCCGTGATCGTCAACGGATCGACCAGCCGCGACGATTGCGAAGAGACGGCGGAGCAGGCGCGCGCCCTCGGGGTCGACGCCGTCGTGATGATGGCCGATGTCGGCGACCGGGCCGCCGTGCGCTTGCTCGCCGACGAAGCGCTGGCCCGCTTCGGCGCGGTCGACGTGGTGGTCAACAACGCCGCGATCCGGCCGGCGACGCCTTTCCTGGAGATGGACGACGCGGACTGGTACCGGGTCCTCGACGTCGACCTGAACGCCGCCTTTCACACCGCCCGCGCCTTCCTGCCCGGCATGGTCGACCGGCAGTGGGGCCGGATCATCAACGTCACCGGCATGCACTCGATCCGGGGCTATTCCGGCCGCGCGCCGGTCAGCGCCGCCAAGCACGGGCTGTGGGGGCTGACCAAGTCGCTCGGCAAGGAATTCGCGTCCCACGGGATCACCGCCAACGCGATTTCGCCGGGGCCGATCCGGGGCGACTACGACGATCCGGTCATGGCCCGGCACAACACCGACCAGATCGCCCAGATCCCGGTCGGCCGGCTGGGCGAGCCGGAGGATATCGCGGCGCTGGCCGGCTTCCTGTGCTCGGACGACGGCGGCTTCGTCACCGCCCAGATGATCGGTTCGAACGGCGGGATGGAAACGTAGGAACCCGCCGGCCCGGTCAGCCGGCCTCGGCGGTGGCCTGGATCTCGACCAGCGCGCCGAAGTGGAGCTGGGGCGAGATCGAGATGGCGCGGGCCGGCTTGTGGTCGCCGAGCATCTCGGCATAGACGCCGTTGACCGCCGGCCAGTGGGCGACGTCGGTGACGAAGACGTTGACGCTGACCAGCTTGTCCATGCCCGAGCCGGCGGCCTCCAGGATGGCCTTCAGGTTTTCCAGCGCCTGGCGGGTCTGCGCCTCGATGCCCTCGGGGATATCGCGGCCGCCGCCCGGCTTGATCGGGAGCTGGCCGGCCACGAAGACGAAGCCGTTGGAGACGATCGCCTGGCTGTAGTGGCCACCGGCCGGGGGCGCCTTGTCGGTCGAGATTGCCTGCATGCTGAACTCCGTTGTGATGCCTGGAAGGGGATGGTGGATGGGATGCCGGCGCGCGCGCCGGCGTGAGTGTCCTGCGATAGTCCGCGGCGGGTGGGGCCGGTCAGGCGGCGGCGCGCTTCTTCGCCGCCAGCTTTACCGCCTTCAGGATCTCGGGATAGGCGGCGCACCGGCACAGGTTGCCGGACAGATAGTCGCGGATCGCGCCGTCGTCGGGGTCCGGGTCGGCGTCGAGCAGTTGGCGGATCATCAGGATCATGCCCGAGGTACAGAAGCCGCACTGGAAGGCGCCGGTCTCGATGAAGGCCTCCTGAACCGGGTCCAGGGTGCCGTCCGCGTCGAGCCCCTCGATGGTCACCACGTCGGCGCCGTCGAGCAAGGCGGCCAGGGTCAGGCAGCCGGTCATCGCGGTGCCGTCGACCTGCACCGTGCAGCAGCCGCACAGGCCCTGGGCGCAACTCTCCCGCGCGCCGAACAGGCCAAACTGCTCCTGCAGCATCTCGACGACCGTGTGGTGGGTGGCGACCGTCGCCGAGGCGGGGGCGCCGTTCAGGGTGAAGCGGATGGATTTGAGCTGCGCGTCCATCTCAACTGTCCCCATTCTCAAGGTTGGACTTCTGAAGCGCCGTGTAGACGGCCTCGGGCGTCAGCGGCAGGCTGGTCAGCCGCACGCCGACCGCGTCGTGAATCGCGTTGGCGATGGCCGGCGAGACCCCGAAAGTCGCGCTCTCGCCCACGCCCTTGGCGCCGAACGGCCCCGACTGCTGGACCGCGTCGACCGTCTCGTTGGTCATCGTCGCCGGCAGATCGTGGAAGCCCGGGATCCGGTAGTCGGCCAGCGTGCCGTTGGTGAGCTGGCCCTCGTCGAAGGTCATCTCCTCGAACATGGTGAAGCCGAGCTGCATGACCGCGCCGCCGGAGATCTGGGTCTCCACGATGGCCGGATTGATCGGCGTGCCGACGTCGCAGACGTTGACCAGCCGCTCGATCTTGATGTGCCCGGTCTCGGTGTCGACCTCGATCTCGACCCCGGCGCCGCCGACCATCCAGAAGGGAGTGGCGTCGGGCGTCAGGCCGTCGGCGTCGGGCGAGGTATAGCTGGGCACGAAGGTGCCCGTGCCGATGATGTTGCCCGCCCGCATGCCGTAGCGCTTCACGAACATCTCCGGGATCGGGATGTTCGAGCCGGGCGGCAGGCCGAGCTCGTCGGCCAGCGCCGCCAGCCTGGCCTTCACGTCCTCGGCCGCGAGCCGGACCGCATGGCCCATGTGGTAGAGCGAGCGCGAGCCGAGCGTGCCCATGTCGTAGGGGGTGATGTCGGTGTCGGGCCGGACGACGCGGACGGCCTCCGCTTCCAGGTCGAGCACCTCGGCGACCATCTGGGCCATCGCCGTGTCGCTGCCCTGGCCCATGTCGACGGTGCCGCAATAAAGCGTGCACGACCCGTCGGCGCCCATGTTGACGACGGCAACCGACGTCGTCGGCGCGATGCACGCCTTGAAGCCGATGCCGACCCCGCGCCCCCGCAGCTTCGTGCCGGCGCCCCTGTCGAACGGCTTTTCCCAGTCGAGCCGTTCGGCGATCCGCTCCAGTACGGCGTCGAAGGCGGCGTCCTTCATCGCGGTGCCGGTCGCCTGGGGCCGGCCCTCGCGCAGGATGTTCTTCCGGCGGAACTCGACCGGGTCGATGCCCAGCTCCCGCGCGATCAGGTCGGTGTGGCTCTCATAGGCCCAGACGAGCTGGGGGATGCCGAACCCGCGCAACGCGCCGGCCGGTGGCAGGTTGGTATAGGCCGCGTAGGAGTCGATGGTGACGTTGTCGATGTCGTAGGGTCCGGCGGCGGTGAAGCCCGACTTCTGCGTCACGCGCGGGCCGATGTCGGCATAGGCGCCGCCGTTCCACCACACGTCGCAGGCCCGGGCCGTAACCTTGCCCTCCTTGGTGACGGCGCTGCGGATCTTGAACGTGGTCGGGTGCTTGTTGATGGTCAGGAACACCTCGTCCATGCCGATCGCGACCCGCACCGGCCTGCGCGCCAGCAGGGTCAGCGCGACCGCCAGCGCCTCCAGCTTGATGTAGAGCTTGGCGCCGTAGCCGCCGCCCAGGTAGGCCGTGCGCACCCGCACCTGGTTGTCGGCCCAGCCGAGCAGCCGGGCGATCTCGATGCGCACGAACGACGGGCTCTGCGAGGCCGTGTGGATGGTCACCGTGCGGTCGCTTGTGCATTCGGCCAGCGAGATCAGCGGCTCCATCGGCAGGTGCAGGACCCGCTGGGTCTTGAACTCGTGCTCGAAGACATGGTCGGCTTCGGCGAAGGCCTTGTCCGTGTCGCCCCGGCGCAGGTGGAAGTCGAGCGCGACGTTGGTGTCGCGCAGCCCCTTGAGATGCTTCAGGTCCGGGAAGGTGCCCGCCGGTTTGAGCTCCTCGTGGACGATGGCCTTAGAGTCCATCGCCTCGACCTCGTCGAAGACGGCCGGCAGTTCCTCGTAGTCGGCCTCGATCAGGTCGGCGGCCGCCTGCGCGACATGGGGGTCGCTCGCCAGCACCACGGCGACCGCCTCGCCGGCGTAGCGCACCTTGTCGAGCGCGAGGATCGGCTGGTCGTGGAACGCCGGGCCGAAATAGGGATCGGGGATGACCCGCTTGATATCCTCGCCGGTATAGACGGCGAACACGCCCTCGACCGCGGCGGCGGCGCTCACGTCGATCGTCTTGATCCGTCCGTGGGGGATGTCGCTGCGGAAGATCTTCGCGTGCAGCATCCCGGGCAGGCGCAGGTTGTGGATGTATTCGGCGCGGCCGGTGACCTTCTCGCGCGCCTCCAGCCTCGGCAGAGATCGCCCGACCTGCCGGGTCTTCGCCGTCGCGCTCATCGGCCTGCTCCCTGGTTGCCGGCGTCGAGCGCCTGTCTGACCGCGCGCCCCAGGGAGACCCGGAGCAGTTGCCGCTTGTAGTCGGCGGAGCCCTGGATATCGCCGACGATCTCAGCCTCCTCCGCCGCGGCCTCGCCGGCGCGCTTGAGCGCCGCCGCGTCGAGGGAGCTGCCGGTCAGC
>CAMYMQ010000087.1 GCA_947259335.1 uncultured Alphaproteobacteria bacterium
GCGCGGGTCCCGGACTGCGACGCGGGGTGACGTTGACTTGACCCATGGGCCGGGTCTAAACACGATTGATAGCCCGGCGGTTCCGCCGATTCCGCGCCCAGTTGCCGTTTCCAAGCCTTGACGCGTGATTCGCTTGCGGCCGTGTCACATGTCGTGTCCGGGGCCGGGGAGAGGAGTCCGTACCAGATGCCGTCCGACGTTTCGAGCAAGCCGGTCACCGCCAGCCGACCGTTGTCGCCGCACCTCCAGATCTATCGCTGGCAATGGACGATGGCGGGGTCGATCCTGCACCGGGCGACCGGAATCGCCCTGTCCGTGGGCACCCTGCTGCTGGTCTGGTGGCTGATCGCCGCGGCGACCGGGCCCGACTATTTCGCCGTGGTCCAGGGCTTCCTGGGCGGCTGGTTCGGGCGCCTGCTGCTGTTCGGCTGGTCGATCGCGCTCTTCTATCATCTGTGCAACGGCATCCGGCACCTGCTCTGGGACGCCGGCAAGGGCCTGGAACTGGGCCCGGCGCGGGCGAGCGCGATGATCGTGCTGGCCGCCACGGCGATCCTGACCGCGATCGCGTGGATCGTCGGCTACGGCCTCATCTAGAGAGGAAGACCTGACATGAGTTACCGCACGCCGCTCGGCCGCGTCCGCGGCCTCGGCTCGGCCAAGGAAGGCACCGCCCATTGGTGGGCGCAGCGCCTGACGGCCATCGCGCTGGTGCCGCTGATCCTGTGGTTCGTCATCAGCATCCTGTCGATGGTCGGCGCCGACCATGCCGCGGTGAAGGCCTGGATGGCCCAGCCGCTGCCCGCCGTGCTGACGGTGCTGTTGATCGTGGCGACCTTCCACCACGCGCAGCTCGGGCTGCAGGTGGTGGTCGAGGACTATGTCCATAACGAAGCGGCGAAGCTGACGCTGATCATCGCGATCAAGTTCGCCGCCGTGGCTCTGGCGGCGCTGGCCGTCTTCGCCGTCCTTAAACTGGCATTCGGGGGCTGAGGCGTATGGCCAAGGCATATGAGATCACCGACCACGAGTATGACGTCATCGTGGTCGGCGCGGGCGGCGCGGGGCTGCGCGCGACCTTCGGCATGGCCGAAAAGGGCCTGCGCACGGCGTGCATCACCAAGGTCTTTCCGACCCGCTCGCACACCGTCGCCGCCCAGGGCGGCATCTCGGCGGCGCTCGGCAACGTCGGCGAGGACGACTGGCGCTGGCACATGTACGACACGGTCAAGGGCTCCGACTGGCTCGGCGACCAGGACGCGATCGAATACATGTGCAAGGAGGCGGCCGCCGCCGTCGTCGAGCTCGAGCATTACGGCGTGCCCTTCTCGCGCACGGCCGAGGGCAAGATCTACCAGCGCGCCTTCGGCGGCATGACCACCAACTTCGGCGAGGGTATCGCCCAGCGCACCTGCGCCGCGGCCGACCGCACCGGCCACGCCATCCTGCACACGCTCTATCAGCAGTCGCTCAAGCACGACGCGGAATTCTTCGTCGAATATTTCGCGATCGACCTGCTGATGGAAGAGGGCGCGTGCGTCGGGGTACTGGCCTGGTGCCTCGACGACGGCTCGATCCATCGCTTCCGCGCCCACCAGACGGTGCTGGCGACCGGCGGCTACGGACGCATCTACTTCTCGTGCACCGGCGCCCACACCCAGACCGGCGACGGCAACGGCATGGCGCTGCGCGCCGGCGTGCCCTGCCAGGACATGGAGTTCGTCCAGTTCCACCCGACCGGCATCTACGGCGCGGGCTGCCTGATCACCGAGGGCGTGCGCGGCGAGGGCGGCTATCTGACCAACTCCGAGGGCGAACGCTTCATGGAGCGCTACGCGCCGTCGGCCAAGGACCTGGCCTCGCGCGACGTGGTCTCCCGGTCGATGACGGTGGAGATCCGCGAGGGCCGCGGGGTCGGCCCCAACAAGGACCACATCCACCTGCACATCGAGCATCTCGACCCGAAGATCATCAACGAGCGGCTGCCCGGCATCGCCGACACCGCCAAGATCTTCGCCGGGGTCGACGTCTCCAAGGAGCCGATGCCGGTGCTGCCGACCTGCCACTACAACATGGGCGGCGTGCCGACGAACTACCGCGGCGAGGTCGTCACCGTCGACGGCAAGAACCCGGATTCGGTCGTCCCCGGCCTGATGGCGATCGGCGAGGCGGCCTGCGTCTCGGTCCATGGCGCCAACCGGCTCGGTTCGAACTCGCTGCTCGACCTGGTCGTGTTCGGCCGCTCGGCGGCGATCCACTGCGCGGAGACGATCAAGCCCGGCGAGAGCCACAAGCCGCTCACCAACGGCGCCACCGAAAAGGCGCTCGACCGGTTCGACCGGTTCCGCAACGCCAGCGGTTCGACGACCACGGCCGAGGCCCGGCTGGCGATGCAGAAGGCGATGCAGGACCATTGCGCGGTGTTCCGCACCGGCGAGGTGCTGCACGAGGGCGTCGATGCGATCAAGCAGGTCTGGGCGATGCGCGACGACCTCAAGGTCACCGACCGGTCGCTGATCTGGAATTCGGACCTGGTCGAGACGCTGGAGTTCGACAACCTGGTCTACCAGGCGATGGTCACCATCACCTCGGCGGAGAACCGGCTGGAAAGCCGGGGCGCCCATGCCCGCGAGGACCATCCCAAGCGGGACGACGTCGACTGGATGAAGCACACCGTGGCGTGGTGCGACGAGACGGGCAAGGTCGAGATCGACTACCGCCCGGTCCACCTGAACACGCTGACCAACGAGGTCCAGTCGATCCCGCCCAAAGAGCGGGTCTACTAGGAAAGATCAGCCGCGCGTCGCGGCAGGGAAAGAAAGAGCGGAAGGCCGATGGCTGAATTCAAGCTGCCGAAGAATTCGAGGGTCCAGAAGGGCAAGACCTGGCCCGCGCCGGAGGGCGCCAAGCGGATCAAGCTGTTCCACGTCTACCGCTGGAACCCCGACACGGGCGAGAACCCGCGCCTCGACACCTTCCCGATCGATCTCGACGACTGCGGCCCGATGGTCCTGGACGCGATGATCAAGATCAAGAACGAGATCGACACCACGCTGACCTTCCGGCGGTCGTGCCGCGAGGGCGTGTGCGGGTCCTGCGCCTTCAATATCGGCGGCACCAACACGCTGGCCTGCACCGCCCATATCTCGGACTACAAGGGCGATATCGCCGTCTACCCGCTGCCGCACATGCCGGTGGTCAAGGACCTCGTCCCCGACCTCAACCAGGCCTATGCGCAGCTGCGCGAGATCGAGCCCTGGATGAAGACCGACACCGCGCCGCCGGGGCGCGAGCGGCTGCAGTCGCCCGAGGACCGGGCCAAGCTCGACGGCATGTGGGAATGCATCCTGTGCTTCTGTTGCACCACCTCGTGCCCGTCCTACTGGTGGAACGGCGACCGCTACCTCGGCCCGGCCACGCTGCTGCAGGCCCACCGCTGGATCGCCGACAGCCGCGACGAGGCGACCGGCGAGCGGCTCGACAATCTCGAGGACCCGTTCCGGCTCTACCGCTGCCACACCATCATGAACTGCACCAATACGTGCCCCAAGGGCCTCAACCCGGCCAAGGCGATTGCCGAGACCAAGAAGCTGATGGTGGCGCGGAAGTAGGGCTCAGGCGGCGTTCACCTGCACGCTCCTGCCGGTGTCCTTGCCATCCAGCGTGATCTTGTGTCGGCCCGCCCCGAGGACGCCGCCATCGACGGTAACCGTCAGCGCGGCGGGGTTGCGCTTGTCCGACCCGCTTGCGAGCGTGGCGGTCTGGGGGCCGATTTCGACCTTGGACACGCGGTCCAGCGCCCTGCCTCTCAAGACCACCGTTTGATTTTCCGCAGCCTTGATTGGGTTGGGGTCGGCTGACAGCGCGGGCTCGGGCGTCTTCTCGCGCTCCGCCTTGGGCTTCGGCCTGGCCAGCACCGTATTGGCGATCTCACGAAGCTTCTCGACCGCGCTTTCGCTGAACATGCCGACAAGGGCGGCGATCGCCCCGGCGCGAAAGAGCTCGGCCATCTTGCTGGCCGCCTTGCCGTCCGTGTCGGCGCTGGAAGTCAGCTCGCCGGCCAGTCCGGCCGCGAAGACGAAATAGACGACAAAGGCGACGATCGCTCCCTGGAACGGCCGCAGGATGTACCAGTAGATCCAGTCCCGGCTGAAGTCCCGGCGCGCCATGTGAAAGGCGAAGGACGCGATGGTGTGGACCTGCGCGCCGATGCCGCCGCAGATGAGCACGGTGATGACCAGGCGCTGGCTCGGATCAATTTTGCCCTCGGCTGGCCAGAACAGCCATCGAAAGCCCGCCTCCCAGTTGTTCCCGGTGCCGGCCTGGGGCCAGAATCCGAACAAGAGAAGTATCATGAGCAGGAAGAACGTGACGATGAAGGCGCACAAGGCGATCCCGTGGTTCCGCGGTATCGCCTGGTCCGTCCAAAGGGCGCCGCTGTCGGCGTCTGGGTCGGGGTTGGGGTCGCCTTCCGGCATGTTTCACTCCCACCGATGCTCGACGGCATCGTTCAGGCAATGATTGTAATAGTAAGATTATACCCAATTTTTAGAAGAATTGACAAGGTGGCGCGAAGATCGGCGTCAGGACCTCCCCAACCAAATGCGCAATGCTCGGTCGTATGGCTTTGAACCCCTGAATACATCGGCCCGTCCCTTCCCGCGCCATGACGGCGCGCCCGGATTGCCCTACACTCCCTTCCGTGTGGGCCACCCGAATCGGAGGACAGCGCCATGATCACCGCCATCGTCAACTTCAAGCTCCCCGACGGCACGACGCGCGAGCAGGCGCGCGAGCTGTTCGAGGCCTCGGTGCCCCGGTTCGAGGGGCTGCCGGGCCTGATCCGCAAATACTATCTCTACGGCGAGGGTGGCATCGGCGGCGGCGCCTATCTGTGGGAGAGCCGCGAGGCGGCCGACCGCGTCTATTCGGGCGAGTGGCGCAAGTCGATCGAGCAGCGCTATGGGGTCGCCCCGACGATCACCTATTTCGACACCGACGTTATCGTCGACAACACGCTCGGAACAGCCGCCGCTGCCGAGTAGCCGCGACAGCCGGAGTATCGCCGAGCCCAGAAGCGTCGGTCGCCCGGTCTCTGCCAAATAATATGAACGTTCGTGCCATTTTAGATGCCGGATTTCGAACCGCGGTACAGTTGGAGCGTTGAGATCAGGGAAAGGGATTGGCTGGCGTCGATGCCGGTTGCGCAAAGCGCGCCGGCACGGTTTCCGAAGCCGGCGTTCGGCAATCGAGGACTCCTGCTCGGCAAGAAGAAGGCGGGCGCCTTCATACTCATCTGCCGAGCACGCGGCGTTTGAGGCCAGGCACCCGCGTTCCCGGCTCCGGCGAGCGTCCGACGATGTGTGCGTTCGGCCGGGGC
Organism: uncultured Alphaproteobacteria bacterium; assembly: GCA_947259335.1. Classification (GTDB taxonomy): domain Bacteria; phylum Pseudomonadota; class Alphaproteobacteria; order Bin65; family Bin65; genus CAMYMQ01. Next base: position 5,381 of record CAMYMQ010000087.1, read on the forward strand.
TTTCCGCGTCGGCATGAACCGGCTAAGTCTCGACCCCACCCTTCATTCCCGATCTCTAAGAAAGCCGCAACCATGTCTCTCCCCGCCGCGCTGCAAGGGCGCCTGTCACTGCCGCTGATCGGCGCGCCGATGTTCATCGTCTCCGGGCCGGACCTGGTGATCGAGCAATGCAAGGCCGGCATCGTGGGGTCGTTCCCCGCGCTCAACGCCCGGCCGCCGGACCTGCTCGACGACTGGCTGACCCGGATCACGGCCGAGCTGGAGGACCACCGCGCGGGGCACCCCGGCGCGCCGGTCGCGCCGTTTGCGGTCAACCAGATCGTCCATCCGTCGAACGACCGGCTGGAGCACGACGTCTCCCTGTGCGTCAAACACAAGGTGCCGATCGTCATCACCAGCCTGCACGCGCCGACCCGGGTCGCGGGGCCGGTCCATGACTATGGCGGGCTGATCTTCCACGACGTTACCAACATCCGCCACGCGAAGAAGGCGCTGGCTGAGGGCGCGGACGGGCTGATCCTGGTCTGCGCCGGCGCCGGCGGCCATGCCGGGGCGCTCAGCCCCTTCGCCCTGGTTTACGAGGTCCGCCAGTTCTTCGACGGGCCGATCATCCTGTCGGGCGCGATCGCGAGCGGCGCGGCCATCCTCGCCGCCCAGGCGATCGGCGCCGATCTCGCCTATGCCGGCACCCGCTTCATCGCCACCGCCGAGGCCAACGCCGACCCGGCCTACAAGGCGATGGTGGTCGACAGTGCGGCGGACGACATCGTCTACACCTCGCTGTTCACCGGGGTGAAAGGCAACTATCTGGCCAAGAGCGTCGCCGCCGCCGGCCTCGACCCGGCCAACCTGCCCGAGGCCGACAAGTCGAAGATGAATTTCGGCGGCAGTGGCGCCGAGCTGAAGGAAAAGAAGACCTGGCGCGACATCTGGGGCGCCGGCCAGAGCGCCGGCCAGGTCCACGATGCCCCGGCCACCGCCGAGGTGGTCGCCCGCCTGCGCGCCGAGTATGACGCCGCGCGGCGAC
>CAMYMQ010000088.1 GCA_947259335.1 uncultured Alphaproteobacteria bacterium
CCGCGGGGGCCGGGATCGTGGCCTTCGCCAACGGGGGCGGCGGGAACGGTCGGGCCGGTCGAGGCCGCCCAGGCCCGGAGTCCCTCCCGCGCGAGGATCAGGATGCCGAGGACGATGGCGAGCACCGCGCAGACGAGCACCGCCATCGCGCTTTCGATGTTGTCGACCGAGCCGATCGCGTCGAAGGCATACCACGCGCTGTAAGCCAGGATGGCCCCGACGAACACTATGTGGCCCACCCTGGTCCAATCGGTTCGCTCGAACACGGGCGATGCTCCGTATCTGGCTGACGGACCGGCGGTGCCGGCGGCGTTCCCGCCGGCACCGCCGGAGACGCCGACTCTACTGCTTCTTTTTCTTGCTCATGCCGGCCTTGAGCGCCTTTTCCATCGCGGCGATCTTGGCGGCGGTCCGCTCCGGCCCGACCCAGTCGGCGGCGGCGTCGACCTTGAGGAAGGCCGCGCGATTCGCCGGATCGGACAGGATTTTCCTGTTGGCCTCGACCAGGATCTTCCAGCGGTCGGGATGCTTGGTGCGGACGCTCGCCGGCACGGCGAAGGTGCGAATCGTGGTATCGAAGAAATCGACCTTGAACGTGTAGCCGAGCTTCTTCAACTCCGCGTTGATCGGCGGCGAGTTCCAGACCGGATCGGCCTTGTCGTCGAAGGTCGCCAGCCCGCGGGTCTTGGACTTGATCCGTGCATAGCTGCGCGTGTTGGCGAGGAAGAAGTCGACCTGACCGCCAATCACCGCCGTCGCCATCGGCCCGCCGCTCGTGTAGTTGACCCCGCGGACCGCATCGGCCTTGAGGCCCATCTTGGTGAGCAGATCGGCCAGGAACAGGTCCATGATGCTGCCCCGCGTCGTGGCGTGGCTGAGCTTGCCAGGGTTGGCCTTGATCGCCGCGAGGAGGTCGCCGATGGTCTTGTACGGCTTGTCCTTGTTGACGATGATCGTCGCGGTATCGGCCTGTTGTGCGTTGACGTAGGCGAAGTCGCTGACCTTCAGTCCGAGCATGTTCCGCGACTGGAGGATGATCGGGAAGGGGAAGATGACGGCGGCGATGTGGTAGCCGTCCTGGGGCTGGTCGAGCACGTATTTCATGCCCAGCCCGGTCATGCCGCCCGGCTTGTTGATCACCTTGACCGGCTGCCCGAGTTCCTTGGACAGGAACTTGGCCATGGTCCGCGAGAGCCGGTCGAGACCGCCCGACGCGCGGGTCGGAACGACCATCGTGAGCGGCTTGTCGGGCCAGGAGGCGGCCAGCGCGGGTGCGGAGAGCCCGGCGGCGGCGCCCATCGCGACGCCCACTGCGGCGGCCAGGGCGATCGTTGCCGACCCGATCCGGACCGGCCCGTGATGACGAGTGATTTGATTGGACATGCTTTCTTCCTCGGGTGTGTTCTCTTCCGTCATCGCCGCGCAGGCGTGGACGGTGACGATAGTGAGTGTGTCCGCACGGTATGGGGGGCGAGCGGCTGATCGGCGAGATCGATGAAGTGCGGGTCGCTCCGCCCGAACGATCCTCATCGTCTGGTTTTGTTTGACAGGAAGCCCGGGCGGCAGAGCGCACGATAGTTTGTCAGATAAGATTGTCTGCTGATATCACCTGCAAAATTCGAGTGCAAGTGCGTGCGCATCCGCCTCTGCCTTCGCAACCGTCGCTTGGGTCTTGTGGGCGCCTTCGGGTAAACTGGCGGCGACCGATGGAAACGCCTGGTGACCCATGCAGCCGACCGATCCAATTGTCATCCCGTCACTTTCGGCCGCAGCCGCGTGTCCTGGCCGCGGGTCCCGGCCGCATCGCGGGAGACGGCAGGCATGAGTGACGGCGCCGTCGAAAGGGCCGTCACCGCGATTCGGGACCGCCTGCTTTCCGGCCAGTTCGTGGCCGGTCAGCGGCTGGTCGAACAGGATCTGGTGGACATCACCGGCATCGGCCGGAGTTCGGTGCGCGAGGCGCTCCAACGGCTGGCGTCGGAAGGGGCGGTCGAACTGGTCCGCAACAAGGGCGCTCTGGTACGCAGCCTGTCGAGGAAGGAAGTCACCGACATCCTCCAGATCCGCGAGAATCTGGAAGGCATGGCCGCCGAGCTGGCCGCTGCCGTCATCGAAGAGGGCAGCAACCGGGCAAAACTCGCGGCCGCGATCGAGGAGATGGTGGCGCTCGGGGACACGCAGGACGCCTTGCTCTACAACCACGCGAACCTGGCGTTCCATCGCACCGTCGTCGAGATATCCGGCAATGCGCGCCTCGGCGCGATCCTGGAACAGCTCCACACCCAGATCTTCTTCGGGCAGTTCCGGCAGACGATCTCCCGGGACCAGATCCAGGGATCGATCGCCCAACACCGGGAGATCGCGGCGGCGATTTACAACGGGGACGCCGCGGCGGCCCGGCGCGCGATGGCAAACCACGTCCGGCGCAGCCAGTCGATGGTGTCGGCGCTGCCGGATGCCGTGTTTCGCCGGCCGTCCGGTTAGGCCGGCTATTCCGCAAGACCGGCAGCTAAGCCCGGCCGCCAGGATGGGCCTCCCAGACAAGCCTCCAAGACAGGCCGGCGGCGCGCCGCACCGGGCCGGGAGCCTTCCGGCCCCAGCCCGGCGCAGCACCGGTGCCTACTGAACCAGGATCTGGACCAGTTCCTTCTTCTCGGCGTCGGTCAGCGGCTTCTTGATCCGCTTGTTCTTCACCGCAATGGCGATGACCTTGTCGAGATTGCCGAGCGGCGCGAGCCGCATGTCGTCGCGCTTGTAGAAGTCGGCGGCGGCCTTGCCGATGGCCGGCGTGATGCTCTTGCGGGCGGCGGACCAGATGGCGATCGCCTCCTGCTGGCCGTCCCCGAACATCCAGTCCAGGGTCTTCTTGCGGGCGCGCATGTATTTGGTCGCGGCCTCGCGGTTGGCCTCCAGCCACTTGGCGTTGGCGATGTTAACCCGGATCGAGATATCGGAGATGGTCTTCGCGAGCTTGCCCGTCAGCAGCACGCGGGCCTTGCCGTCCTGGACCAGCTTGAGGCCCAGCGGCGGCGCCTGCCAGGCGGTATCGATCTGGCCGCTCATCATCTGGGTGCGGGCCCCGGTCGGGCCGCCGACCGAAAGCAGCTTCGGCTTGATTCCGAGCGATTCGGCGACCGACAGGGCGGCCAGATGGGTGGAGGAGCCGGGCCGCGAGAAGCTCAGCACGTGGCCGTTGACGTCCGCCGGCTTCTTGAGCGGGCTGTCGGCCTTGACGATCCAGTAGATGTCGCCGGTGCCCACCTGCTCCGAGCTGATGATGCGGACGGGCAGGCCCTTCTTGTAGGCGGCGATCACGCCCAGGGTGCCGTTGGCGATGCCGATGTGATTGTCACCCGCCGTCACGGCCTGGACGGTCGACGAGCCGCCCTTGGTGCCCAGGGCCTCGACCTTGATGCCCTCTTCCTTGAAGAAGCCCTTCTTCTCTCCGACCATGGTGACGATCGAGTTCCAGAACAGGCCCATATGTCCGATGGCGACCTTGACCGTATCCTCGGCGTGGGCCGGGGAAGCGGCCATGCCGAGGCCCAGCGCCCCGGCGCAGGCGATCAACTTGGCTCCCTGTTTCATGGCATTTCCTCCGTTCTGCTTGGTTGTTCGTTGGTGATGGTTGCAGGTCCAGTTCAGCCGCGCATGGCTATCGCCACACGTCGCGCGCGGTTTCGACGATCCGGTCGAACTTGCGCCACTGTTCTTCCTCGGAGATCTGGGGGTGGATCGGGTCCATCCCCCCGAAGCCGCACTGGGGGCTGAGCGCGAGCTGGTCGAGAGGCAGGTGCCGCTCGGCTTCCGCGATGCGCGCCTTCAACGCGGCGGCGGCCTCGGCCTCGTGGGTCTTGGTGCTGACCAGGCCGAGCACGGCGACCGTTCCCTTGCGGACGAAGCGCAGCGGCTCGAAGCCGCCCGACCGCTCGTCGTCGTATTCCAGCAGGAGGCGGTCATGGGTCAGCTCGCTGAACAGCCGCTCGGCGATGGCGTCGTAGGCGCCTTCGCGGTGCCACTGGCGGACGACCCGGCCGGTCGCGGGGTCGAGCGTGCGGGCGTTGCCCTTGCAGATGTGCAGCCCGAAGGTGACGCCGTCGAAGCCCTCGACCATGGCGTTGTCGGCCCGGATCGACCGTGCGAGATTCTCTTCCGGGTCCTCGCCGCGCGCCCGCATCCGCTCCAGCGACACCTCGTCGACATAGGCGGTGTAGCCCGGCGCGTCGATCTGGATATAGCGGCAACCGGCGTCGATCAGCTGCTGGATCATCTCGCGCCCGATCGCGACCACGTCGGCGACGAAGGCGTCCATGTCGGGGTAGACGTCGAGCGAGTCTTCCCAGGCATAGCGTTGGGAGATGCGGTCGGGGCTCATCAGGGCGACCTTGACCGGGGTCGCCGCATGGCGGCTCGAAAAGGCATATTCCTCGAGGGCGACGTTGCGGATCAGCCTCAGCGGCTCGACCACCGGTCGGCGGGTGAAGACCGGCGGCCCGGCCGCGCCGAAATCCTGTTCGGCCCGGGCCGACGGCGCCCGGTTGATCGAGCCCTGGCGGTAGGCGGCGCCCGTCACGGCGTCGGCGCCGGTGTCGTAGCCGCTGACCGCGAGGGCGAAGCTTTCCTGGAAATTCTTTCGGCGCAGCTCACCGTCGGACAGGATCGGTAATCCGATCTCCTCCTGCCGGCGCAGGACAGCCTCGATCGCCGCATCCTCGGCGGCGCGCAGCGCGTCGGCGCCGATCTCGCCGGCCTCGAAGCGGCGGGTGGCTTCCCGCAAGTCCGCCGGTCCCACCAGGCCGCCCACCTGATCGATTCGAAGTGCTGCCAGGCTGCTGGACTCGTCGCTCACGCCATTCCTTTCCGGAAATCGCGGCTGCCGGGACCGCGAAGATTTTGCACGAAATCGTCCGACGATCCGAGGTTAGTCGACTATACACCCATTTGTCGAGGCCGGGGGGGACGGGCAAGGGCTTGAGGATTGCCCTTCGATGTTCAACCGGCCGGCCCGACTCGCTATAAGGGAGCGATGACCGACCTGAAGTCCGCATACCGCCGCGGCGGCACGGCGCCGGAGGAGGATCCGGCGAAGCCGCAGGTTTCAGCGGTCGATCGGGTCATCGCGGCGATCAAGAGCGGCGTGCGCGAAGGCCGGTACGTGCCCGGCCAGCGGCTGGTCGAACCGGCGTTGACGGAAGCGCTGGGGGTGAGCCGGGGGTCCGTGCGCGAGGCCTTCCACCGGCTGGACGCGGAAGGGCTGATCCAGCTCGCGCCCTTTCGCGGGGCGAGCGTCCGGCGGATGTCGCGCACCGACGTCGCCGAACTCCATCAGATCCGCGAAGTGCTCGAGGGCCACGCGGCCGCCGAGGCGGCGCTGCACGCGGACGAGTCCGCCCGGTCAGAGATCCTGGAGCTCGAGCGGCTGTGGGACGAGGATTCCGAGTTCCCCAGCTACAGCGAATACAACGAGCAGTTCCACAACCTGGTCATGCGGATCGGGCGCAACGCGCACATCCCGCATTTCGTCGAGCAGACCAAGCTCGCCCTGATCAGGCTTCAGTTCCAGTACATGTTGATCCAGCCCCGGCAGACGGAACGCTCGCGGCGCGAACACCGGGACATCATCGAGGCCGTCTTCCGGAACGATCCCCGGGCGGCAGAGGAGGCGATGCGCCGCCATATCCGCAGCTCGACAAACGTCATCCTGAGCGCGCCGGATCACTATTTCTCGTAGCCGGGCGCGGCCGCCGCCGGGGCGCCGGTCCTCCCTCAACGCCCACAAAATAGCCTGATTTACCGTAACAAAGGGTAACGTCGCCGTGGATTGGTGGTAACATCCGCGCGCGATCCCCGATCATTCTCGAGACACCCTCCGCGCGCATGTCCGACGACCACATGAACGCCCTGCCTCCGGGCTATGAATTCGAAGGCTACCGCATCGAGCGGGTGCTGGGGGCGGGCGGCTTCGGCATCACCTACCTGGCCACCGAGAAGGCCATCGACCGTCAGGTGGCGATCAAGGAATTCCTGCCGATCAGCATCGCCGGGCGGAACCGCGACGACCATTCCGTCGTGCCGGTCAGCGCCGCGGATGCGGGCGACTTCAAGTGGGGCCTCGACCGGTTCCGCATGGAGGCGGCGACGCTGGTCGCCTTCCGGCACCCCAACATCGTCTCGGTGCTGCGCTTCTTCGAGGCGTTGGGGACGTCGTACCTGGTGATGGAATACGAGCTGGGCGAGAGCCTGGAAGCGGTCCTGCGCAGCGAGCAGACCATCGGCGAGGCGCGTCTGACCGCTATCGTGATGCCGCTGCTCGACGGGCTCGAGCAGATCCACGAAAAGGGCTTCCTGCACCGGGACATCAAGCCGGACAACATCTACATCCGCCAGGACGGCTCGCCCGTCCTGCTCGACTTCGGCGCCGCCCGCGAGGCGCTGACCGCCAAGGGCGTCGGCCTGACCGCGATCGTCACCGAGGGCTTCGCCCCGGTTGAGCAGTATGAGCGCGACAGCGAGCAGGGTCCCTACACCGACATCTACGCCCTGGCGTCGTCGATGTACCGCTGCATGACCGGAGAGCGGCCGCCGGAGGCGCCCCGGCGCACCACGGCCCTGGCCAAGGGTCAGCCGGACCCGATGGTGCCCCTGGCCGAGATGGTCGGCGCCGGCGCCTTTTCCTCCGATTTCATCGCCGCGGTGGAATACGGCCTGCGCGTCTTCGAGCGCGACCGGCCGCAGACCATCGCCGCCTGGCGCGCCGCCTTCGCGGGCGGCGAGATCCCGCCGCTGTCCCGCCA
>CAMYMQ010000089.1 GCA_947259335.1 uncultured Alphaproteobacteria bacterium
CGACGACAAGGGTGCGCCCCGTCGGGCTGCCGTCGGCGCGGGTCTCCGCCTCCAGCGACTCGATCGCCGCGACCCCGGGCCGGCCCCAGCGGTGCAGGCGCATCAGCCACACCGCCCGGTGCAGGAACAGGATGTTGAGCGCGGCGAAGGGCGCCAGCGCGAGCGGGATGATGTAGACCGCCGTCATCCGCTCGACGAACTGGGGCGGCCCATACCCCGCGAGCAGCGCCCCCATCGTGTAGACGAAGACGGTGCTCACCGGCAGCAGCGACAGCGCCAGCGCCAGCGGCAGCCAGGGCTTGCCGTAGTAGGGGGTCTCGGGGAGCTGGGTGGGTGCGGTGGACAGGAACGTCTCCGGAAACGGCGCCGGGCTGGAAGGCCCCCTCATATGGGCAGCGCGCCGGCAGAATACATCCGCCGAGCCTGCGAGCCACACGCAAAGCGGGGAACCTCTATCGCTTGCAAGCCCGGGCTTCGGTTTTGGGACCGGGAGGCGAGGTGCGCCGCCGGCCCGGCTGGACACGCCCGCGTCCGGCCTCGAACGCTGCTTGCTCGGCAGACGAAGGCGGATTCGCCCGTATTCTGCCTGCTCTGCTCAATCCCTTGGATGTCGGACGCTGACCTCTAACACCTCGCCGGCGCGCTTCGCGCCGGGCGACCTCAGGCCCGTGGGCTCACTTCCCCGGTGAGGACTCGCGGCTGAAAGCCGGAAACCGCTTACGCGAAATCCCCCGCCAGCGCCTGGCGCACGGCGTCGGGGATCCTGGCCATATGGGCGTAGTTCTCGTGGCCGATGCCGACGATGACCTCGGCGCCGGGCTGGCGAAAGGCCTCGACCTGCGCGTCCGTGAAGGGGAAGTGGACGAACTGCACCGACGAGGCCTTGCCGGCCGCCGTGGTGCGGTCGACGTCCTCTTCCGACACGCCGTCGATCCGCTCGCCATCCACCGTCATGTAGAAGGTGTCCTCGATGCCGCCCAGCTTCATCAGCTCGCGGTGGCGGCGATCGGCGTCCTCGATCTCGAGCATCACGGTGGCGACCAGCTCGCGGCCGTTGGGGATCAACGGGTTGTAGGCGCGCAGCTCGTCCTCGATCTGCGCCTCGCCGCCCTTCTCGATGAACAGCATCTCGTGGATCTGGTGCCACATCGTGTCGTAGCTCTCGAAATAGAAGGTCGCGAACGGGCCGACGGCGAGCCGGCGGTCGCGCTTCTTCTCGGAGATCTGGCGGCGGCGCTCCTTGCGGACCGCCTCGTAGTCCGCCATCGGCATGATGTCGTCGCGGGTGATCTCGGTTTTGACCATGGTCGTTCCCAGCTCTCTCGTGCGTCGTTCCCGCGCAGGCGGGAACCCAGGGATGTCGGGCGCGGCGGGCGCGCCTCTGGCCCCCCGCCTGCGCGGGGGTGACGGCGATGGTTCGCATCAGCCCGCCTCGATGCCGTAGGCGCGGGCGAACAGCTCGATCGGGTGCGGCGCCGCCTCGGGCGGCTTGCCGCCCTCGATCCGCTCCATCCCCTGGAGGATGTGGATGCCGGCCAGCGGGCACTCCGAGGCGACATACTTGTTCTCGGCCTTGACCGCGTCCCGGGCCACCGGCTTACCGACCTTGAGGCCGGTTTCGAAGTTGCCCTTCATCACGCCCCACGAGCCGCCGTGGCCCGAACACCGCTGGATCACCTTGATCTCGGTGTCGGGGATCAGGCGCATCATCTCCGCCGCCTTCATGCCGACGTTCTGGGCCCGGGCATGGCAGGCGATATGCAGGGTGACCCCGCCGTCGAGGGCCGACAGGCCGTCGGCAAGTCCCTCGTCCTTGGCGATCGCAACGATGTATTCGCTGGCGTCGGAGGTCGCGGCCGAGAGCGCCTTGATGTCGTCGTCGCCGGGCACGATCAGCGGCCACTCGAACTTGAGCATCAGCGCGCAGGACGGAACCAGGGCGATGACGTCATAGCCCTTGTCGATCCACGGCTTGAGCTCGGCGGAAACCTTCTTCGCGTTCTCGGCGACCTGTTCGAGGTCGCCCTGTTCCATCTGGGGCATGCCGCAGCAGGCCGGGTAGACGACCTCGGTCTCGACCCCGTTCCGGGCCAGCACCGCGCGCGTGGCGGCGCCGATCTGCGGATTGTTGTAGTTGGAGAAGCAGGTCGCGTAGAGGACCGCCTTGCGGCCGTAGGCGGGTGCGTCCTTGTTGACCTCGGGCACGTCCGTCCTGGCGCGCTCGACGAAGGTCTTGCCGTAATATTTCGGCAGCGCCGCGTCCTTGTCGACGCCGGCGACCGCCTGCAGCACGCCGCGGGTCAGCCCGTTGGAGGTCTTGCCGCCCCAGTTGACCACGCCCGGCGCGTGGCTGCACAGGCGACCATTGCGGTCGGTCTTGGTCAGCTGCTGCTCCCAGAAGGGGCGCTTGCCCTGCTTCTGCTCCATCGCGCGGTAGCGCAGCATCAGGTGGGGCACGTCGAGATTGAATTCGTGGGGCGGCACATAGGGGCACTTCGTCATGAAGCACATGTCGCACAGGGTGCAGGCGTCGACGACATGCTTGAAGCCGGCCGAATCCACGCTGTCGAGCTCACCCGTCTCGGCCTCGTCGATCAGGTCGAACAGGCGCGGGAAGCTGTCGCACAGGTTGAAGCAGAGCCGGCAGCCGTGACAGACGTCGAACTGGCGCCGCATCTCCGCGTCGAGTTTCTCGGGGTCGGTATAGTCGGGGTCCTGCCACGCGATCGGGTGGCGGATGGGCGCCTCGAGGCTGCCTTCGCTCATGGGGGCGATCCTTTGAGACGATGGTCCTGATCCGTCATCGCATCCTTCGAGGCTCGCCGCGCGAGCGCCTCAGGATGAGCCGGTCAACGTTAAAGGCTCATCCTGAGGTGCCGCCGAAGGCGGCCTCGAAGGATGGATGGCGATTTCGGTGCGAAACCGGAACCGGCTAGGGCCTACAGCTCGCCCAGGGCCTTGGTGAAGCGGCCGGCGTGGGACTTCTCGGCCTTCGCCAGCGTCTCGAACCAGTCGGCGATCTCGTCGAAGCCCTCGTCACGCGCGGTGCGGGCCATGCCCGGATACATGTCGGTGTATTCGTGCGTCTCGCCCGCGATAGCGGCCTTGAGGTTCAGGTTGGTGTCGCCGATCGGCTCGCCCGTCGCCGGGTCGCCGGTCTCCTCGAGGAACGCGAGATGGCCGTGGGCGTGGCCCGTCTCGCCTTCGGCGGTCGAACGGAACACGGCGGCGGCATCGTTGTAGCCCTCGACGTCGGCCTTCTGCGCGAAATAGAGATACCGGCGGTTGGCCTGGCTCTCGCCGGCGAAGGCTTCCTTCAGATTGTCTTCGGTCTTGGTGCCCTTGAGGGACATGAGCTCTCCTCCTCGATTGGGTTGCTTTCGGGGCGTCCGGCGTTGATGCGGGCGGCAAGCGCCGCGCGGGCGCCGAACGGCATGCTGGGACAGTTGCCGTTCCACCCTCAATATGGCGACGGACGCACGTCCTGTCAACAGATTAGAACACTTCTAATCTGTTAAAAGAACGCATTGAAATAAAAAGATAAATTAGAGGCTTAGTTGCGACTCGGTCGCACCCGCACGATCACGTCGATGCGGTCGACCGACGTGCCCTCCGGCACGTCGGGCAGGCCGTGGACGGACAGGCTGTCGGCGGGAATGTCCATCAGGGTGCTGGGACCCTCGACGAAGAAATGGTGGTGGTCCGAGGTGTTGGTGTCGAAATAGGAGCGCCCCGGCTCGACCACGACTTCGCGCATCAGCCCGGCATGGGTGAACTGGTTGAGGGTGTTGTAGACGGTCGCCAGCGACACGCCGAGATCGGCGTCCTGCGCCTCGCCATGAAGCTGCTCCGCCGTCACGTGACGGTCGCCGGTCCCGAACAGCAGACGCGCGAGCGCGAGTCGCTGCCGCGTGGGCCGGAGCCCGACGTCGCGCAGGCGCTGGATCGCCTCGGTATAGGGTCGCTGGTTCGTCATGACTGTAATATAGGTGAAACCGCCGGAAATTTAAAGACCGGTGGTCAGGGGAATATCAGATAGTTTTGAATGGTTATAGGGTGCAGCCGGAGGTCGATAAAGACGCCGGTGCCGCTCGCGCCTTTCCGGCCCGCCCACCGGCCGCGCGCGCCCGACGCGAGGGCG
>CAMYMQ010000090.1 GCA_947259335.1 uncultured Alphaproteobacteria bacterium
CGCGGGGCCTTCCGCCGGCGCGGTCCAGCGCGGCGTGCCGCCGAGCTTCGCCTCGACCGCCTCGACCAGCTGGGCGACGAAGCGGTCGGGGTCGGCATGCACGGTCAGGTCGCTCGGCGCCAGGCCGAAGTGATCCATCGACCAGCCGTTATGGGCGTAGATATCGACGCTGCAGTTGACCACCTTGGCGGCAACATCCGCGCCGACGCCGGCGGACTTGAAGCTGCCGGCGAGGTCCACCCAGTCGAGGGCCAGGATCGCGCCCGCGTCCTTGACCGCGTCGGCCCGGTCGTCGCGGAGCCACAAGTTCGGCGCGCCGATGTGCAACGGATGATCGGTCGGGAACGGCACCGCGGTCTTGAGGTCGGTGAGCACGCCCGCGCCGAGCAACTCGGCCAGGCGGACGCGGCGGTCCCAGTCTTCCCGGCTGCGCGACATGCGGCCCATCATCAGAACGGCCTTGTCGGCCCCCAGAAGCAGATCGGCGGCCCGCGCGACGGCGTCGGCGGAGGCCGCCGGCGGCTCGCCCGGCGCATAGCGTGAGATGTCCGGGATCTCGATCGGCTCCGGCAGCTCGGTCTCCTGGAGGCCGGCGTCGAGGCACAGGTAGACCGGCCCCTTGGGCGCCGTCTTGGCCATCACGGCGCCGCGCAGGAGGCTTTCGACCAGCGCCGTCGCCGAGCGCGGCTCGTCGTCCCACTTGGTGAAATTGCGCAACAGAGCGCCCTGGTCCTTGGCGGTGTGGATCCAGTCGATCCACGGCCGCCGCCGGGACGCGTCGACCGGTCCGGTCGCGCCGAGCAGATAGACCGGCGCCCGGTCGCACCAGGCGTTGAACACCGACATCAGGCCGTGGAGAAGACCGACATTGGAATGGACCACGGCCGCCATCGGCTCTCCGGTGACCTTGGCATAACCGTGGGCGATGGCGATCGGGTGATCCTCGTGGAGGCACAAGAGGATCTGCGGGTCCCGATTGCCCAGATAGTTCACCAGGCTGTCGTGGAAGCCGCGATAGCTCGCGCCCGGATTGAGCGCGATATATTTGAAGCCAAGTCGCTGAACCACGTCCGCGGCGACGTCGCTGACCCAGCCCATGCGGCGATTGTCGGCGGCGACAGGCTTGTCCAACCTGTTGATGTCATTCATCCGGAACTTTCTCCCACGGCAAGAGCGGCCCGGATCCGGGCCGCGTCAAAGAAACCGGCCGCAACGAGACTCGCCGCGGCCGGCCTAACGATCGTTCCGGATCCTCGTTACTGCACGAGAACCTGGAACAGCTCCTTCTTCTCCGCCTCGGTGAGCGGCTGCTTGATCCGCTTGTACTTGACGGCCAAGGCGATGGCCTTGTCGATGCCGGCGACCGGGCCGAGGCGCATCTGATCCGCAGTATAGAATTTCGACGCGGCCAGCGCCACTTTTGGATCCAATTTCTTGTTGAACTCGGTCCAGATCTTGATGGCCTCGCCGCGGCCGTCGCCGTTCATCCAGGCGATCGTCTTCTTGCGCACCTCGAGGAACTTCCGGGCCGTCTCCTTGTTCGCCTCCAGCCACTTGGCGTTGGCGATGTTGACCCGGACCGACACGTCGGAAAGCGACTTGGCAAGGTCGCCCTTGAGCAGAATGCGGGCTTTGCCGCTCTGCACCAGGCCGACGCCGAAGGGCGCGACCTGCCAGCCCACGTCGACCTGACCGCTCATCACCTGGGTACGCGACCCCGGCGGTCCGCCGACCGGCACGAACTTCGGCTTTACGCCCAGATGCTCGGCGATGGCCAGGACGGCCAGGTGGGTCGACGAGCCGGGCCGGGAAAAGCCGAGCGTGCGGCCGTCGATGTCCTTGGGTTCCTTCAGCTTGCTGTCGGCGCGCACGATCCAGAACATGTCGACGCCGATCATCTCCGAGCTGATGATCCGAACCGGCAGGCCCTTCTTGTAGGCCGCGATCGCACCCAGGATGCCGTTCGACATGCCGATCGCCCGGTCGCCTGCCGTCACCGCGCGCACCGTATCGGCGCCGCCGCGGGTCTTGATATAGTCGATCTCCAGGCCCCGCTCCTTGAAAAAGCCTCGCTTGCTGGCGATCACGGTGACCATCGTGTCCCACAGCCCGAGCTGGCCGATGGCGACCTTCAGCTTTTCGGCGGCCGGGGCCCCCGAGGCGAGCGACGCTGCGCCGACCAGACCGATCGCGGCCGCTGCAATCCTTCGCTTGGACATACTGTTTCCTCCACAGTGTTGTTTCGTATCGTTTTGGCTTCGACCGGCGCGACGGCGCCGACCCGGGCACGACGCCGTTATCGCTGGCTTTGCAGCCTTTCGGTCGTTTCCGCGTCCAGGCTTTCGTGGCGCGTGAAGCGCCGCTGCACCGCCGACATGCCCACATGGGCAAAGGCCGCCAGCGAGAAGCAGACGATGATCAGCGCATACAGGGGCGCGATCTGGAATTCGTCGTAATAGTTCGACAGCCGGTAGCCGATGCCGGCGTTGGCGAATTTCAGCTCGGCCACGAGCACGCCGGTCACCGCGATCGCCATGCCCAGCTTGAGGCCGACCATCAGCGGGCTGATCATCGACGGCACGTAGACCTTGGTGACCATGTAGCGCCGGGCAACGTTGAAGCTGCGCCCGACCCGGATGTGGACCGGATTGATCAAGAGCATGCCCAGCACGGTCGCGAAGATGACCGGAAAGAAGGCCGACAGCGCCCCCTTGGCCATCTTCGATTCGATCCCGGTGCCGAACACCAGGAACAGGATCGGCAGGAAGATGATCTTCGGCGTCGAGCCGAGCGCGTTCAGGTATGGCTCGCACGCCTTGCGTAGGAACGGATTGGAGCCCAGGGCGATCCCCGCCGCGATGGCCAGCGACGAGCCGACGATAAAACCGACGATATGCTCGCTGAGCGTGATGCCGAGATCGTGGTAGAAGCCCGCCGAGATCAGTTCCTGATAGAGCGCGTAGGCGATCTTCCAGCTCGACGGAATGACATCCTGATAGAATAGGCCCGAATGGGCGAGCGCTTCCCAGATGACGATCGCAACGACGATCGTGATTGTCCGGATCGCGGCGACGCCCATCGGCCGTCGCCGCGGCCTGCGCGTCACCTTCTCGCGCTCGACCGCCGCTACTGCGGGCGCAGCCATCGCTCGGCCCTCCCCAATACCCAGTAGAACATGACGCTGACGATGATGACCAGGAAGATGCCGGCGTAGGTGCCGGGCACTTCGAAGCGGAACGCCATCTCGGAGACCACCCGGCCCAATCCGCCCAGGTTGATCAGATATTCGATCGCGATGATGTTGATCAGGATGTACATCACGCCGACTCGCACGCCCGCGAAGATGGTCGGGGTCGCGGCCGGCAGGGCGATCTTCCAGAACATCTTGGCCGGGGGCACGTTCAGGCTGCGCCCGACGTTGAGCAGCGTCTTGGAAACCCCGCGCAGACCGTGGAAGACGTGAATGGTGATCGGGATGGTGCCGGGGATGACACCCATCAGGATCAGGGTCAGCTGGGTGCGCCCGAAGATCACCAGAAACAGCGGATAGAGCAGCACGGTCGGCGCCGCAAAGCCGGCGGCGAGCCAGCTCTCGTAGGCGATGCCGAAAGCCCGCTTGCTGTAGAGCAGGTAGCCGAGCGGCACCCCGATCGCCAGCGAGATGGCGGTCGCCGCCAGGGTCGCGAACAGCGTCGAGGCGAAGGAGGACGCCAGGTCCAGTTCCTCATGGACGAAGGGAATCGCCCGGATCATGTCGGTCGGCTTGGCCACGACAGTCTTGTCGATCAGGCCGGACCCGACCATCAGTTCCAGGAACAGCGCGAAGGCGGCCAGTCCCCCCAGGCCGGCCAGCGCCGGGGATCGGACCAGCCGGCGCAGACCCGAACTCATTTCTTCCCCGCGCGGCTGGCCTCGGTCGTCTGCAGCCCCCGGGCGGCCTCCTCGCGCAGCTCGCTCCAGATCTGGCCGACATACTGGCCGAAGGCGGGAGTCGAGATGATCTCCGAGGTGCGCGGCCGCGGCAGATCGATCGCCAGCGTCTTTTTGATCTTGCCGGGCCGGAAGGTCATGATCACCACGCGGTCGCTGAGCTGCACCGCCTCGGCGATATTGTGGGTGATCAGCAGCATCGTCTGCTTCAGCGCCGCCTGGATCTCCAGCAGCTTGTCGCCGAGCAGCATCCGGGTCTGCTCGTCGAGCGCGCCGAAGGGCTCGTCGAGCAGCATCAGTCGGGGCTCGTAGGCCAGGGTCCGCGCGACGGCGGTCCGCTGCTTCATACCGCCGGACAGCTGCGCCGGATAATGGTCCTCGAAGCCGTCCAGGCCGACCAGCCGGATCAGCTCACGGGCCCTGGCCTCGCGCTCCGCCCGGGGCACGCCGTCGACCTCCAGCGGAAAGGCGACATTCTCGAGCGTCGTCCGCCAGGGGAAGGTCGATTCCTCCTGGAACACCACGCCGATATCGTGGTGCACGCCGTCGATCGGGTGACCATCGATCTCGATCGAGCCGTCGTAGCCGTCGAGCAGCCCGGCGACGACGTTGAACAGGGTGGTCTTGCCGCAGCCCGAGGGGCCGATGATCGAGACGAACTCGCCCGGCAGGACGTCGAGCCAGACGTCGTCCAGGGCGACGACGCGGTCCTTGCCCTCGCCGCCGAACGACTTGGAGACACCCGCAACGGACAGGATGGGATCGGGCGCGCCGACTTCGCGCAGTGCCGTGGATTGACTCATCGCACCGTGAGCATCGTTGATTCCTCCCTGCGGCCCATTTTGACGTTCGGGTTTCGACCCGGGCTCGCCCCGCGAGTCTATCGCAGCACAGGGCATTGTCCACGATCATTGTCGCGCCAGACGCCATCGCCGGTTTGAATTGACCGGCCGCCTCCCTATGATTGCCGGGACAACCGGACGCGCGGCGACACCGGCGCCGGCGCCAATTGAAAGGTGTGGACGATGCTCAGACAAGCGATCGCGGCGGGCGCCGTGCTGATGATGGCCGTCTCGGCCAGCGCCGCCGAGCCGGCGGCCGTCGACCAGTTGCGCAAGACCAAGCGCTGCGAGAAATGCAAGCTCGCCGGGGCCAAGCTGGCCGGGGCCAAATTGTCCTCCGCGACGCTGACCAAGGCCGACCTGTCCGGGGCGGACCTGTCCAAGGCGAAGCTCGGCGGCGCGATGCTCTACAAGGTCAACCTGGCGAAGGCGATGCTGACCGGCGCGATGCTGCAAAGCGCCAACCTCTACAAGGCCGACCTGCGCGGCGTGGCGGCCGACGGTGCCGACCTGGCGGGGGCCAGCCTCTACAAGGCGGAGATGTCTGGCGCGAAGTTGGGGGGTGTGAACCTTACGACCGCCAACCTTTACAAGGCCGACCTGTCCAAGGCGGTCCTGACCAAGGCCAACCTGTCGGAGGCCAATGTCACCCAGGCGACACTGGACGGCGCCGACCTGACCGGCGCGCGCATGACGGAAACCAATTTCTACAAGGCCAGCCTCGCCGGGGCGAACCTGACCAAGGCCGATATGACCAGCGCCGTGCTCTACAAGGCGTCCCTGGCCAAGGCGAACCTGACCGGCGCGAATCTCGCGGGCGCGAATCTCTATAAGGTCGACCTGACCGGGGCGAACCTGACCGATGCAAACCTGAAGGGCGCCGAGCTCTACAAGCCCGAGATGAAGGGGGCGATCCTGTGCCGGACGGTCATGCCCGACGACAGCATCGACAGCTCCGGCTGCCCAAAGTAGGGCGATTTCCGGGCAGTTAACGTGGGATAACGCGACGCTGGGAGAGCGGCGTTTTCCTCGCGTCAGGAACTGAACCAGATCAGGAGCCTGACCGATGAAACGAACCCCCTCGAGACTTGCCCTGCTGGCCGGCGTCTGCGCCGGCGCGCTCGCCCTGACCGCGTGCGACGACGAGGCCGACCGCACCGACACCACGGGCAAGACCGGCGACCGTGTCACCACTGAAGTCGCGCCCGCCACGCCGAAGGCGCCGGAG
>CAMYMQ010000091.1 GCA_947259335.1 uncultured Alphaproteobacteria bacterium
AGCCCTCGCGCCGGCTGCCGCCAGGATCACGCGGCCTTGCCTTCCCGCGCCGCGCCGTCCGGCGCCGGCGACCGGGTAAGCTCGAGGAACAGATCCTCGAGATCGCTCTCCTGGGTCGACAGGTCGGCAATCGACAGTCCGCTGTCGCGGACCGCGTCGAGGATGTCGCGGATGCGTGTCTGGCTCGGCCGATAGCTGACCACGATCCGGCGCGGCGGATGCAGTTCGGCGTCGTGCGCGACGAGCGCGGCGGGCAGCTCGGCCAGATCCTCGGTAAGCACGATCGACAGCTCCTTGCGATCCAGCTTTTTCAGCAACGCCCGGGTCGTGTCGCACGCAATCACTTCGCCATGATTGATGATCGCGATGCGGTCGCACAGCTCCTCGGCCTCTTCGAGATAATGCGTCGTCAGCAGGATTGTCGTTCCCCGCCGGTTGAGCTCGCGGACCTGGTCCCAGAGCTGCATGCGCAGTTCGACATCGACGCCGGCCGTCGGCTCGTCGAGGACCAGCACGGGCGGATCGTGGACCATCGCCTTGGCGACCATCAGCCGCCGGCGCATGCCGCCAGACAGCGTTCGCGAATAGGCCTCGGCCTTGTCGGTGAGGCCCATCGCGGCGAGCAGCTCCTCGGTCCGGCGCTCGCTCTTGGGCACGCCGTACAGCCCCGCCTGGACGTCGAGCATCTCGCGCGGGGTGAAAAAGGCGTCGATATTGAGTTCCTGGGGCACGATACCGATCGCGCTGCGCGACTGGCGCGGATGCTTGGTGATGTCGATGCCCCAGATCTCGGCATCGCCGCGGGTCTTGTTGACCATGCCGCCGAGGATGTTGATCAGCGTCGACTTGCCCGCGCCGTTGGGGCCCAGCAGGCCGAACAGTGATCCTTGCGGAACTTCGAGGTCGACCCCGTTCAGGGCCGTCTTTTCGGGCGAATGGCGGCCGCCGCGATAGACCTTGGTCAGACCGCGAATATCGAGGGCGAGGCCACTTTGGGGCGCATGGGAAATGTCGAAGGGTGCCATTGTCTCTTTCGTTTCAGCAATTGGACCAAACATAGGTCTTTTTCGCGCCGGGTGAAATCGCCGCCCGCGGGGCGAAGGTGGCCATTGCGCGAATCGCGGTTGCACCCCGGCCTGCCTTGAGTATCATCCGCCACGCCCGGGGCAGCGGCCGCGGGCACTCTCTTCGGCGTTTGTGGAATCCTCATGGCGGAAGGCGTTGATCCTCCCGAGATCACCGAAGTCGATACTCCGACCGTAGCCTGCGATGGCGGCGGCGGCGTGCTCGGCCATCCCAAGGTGTATCTAAACATGGGCGACGAAAGCTTCGTCGAGTGTCCGTATTGCGACCGGCGCTTCGTGCTCAAGGCCGGCGCCAAGGCGGCGGCCCACTAGCGTTTCGCGCGTCCTCGGGCCGCCCCGCCCATAACAGAATCATGCCCACGGGAGACAGGTGATGAAACTCGCGTCCTTCATGCTGAACGGCAAGGCGACCTACGGCGCGGCGACCGACGGTGGTCTCGTCGACGTCGGCGCCAAGCTCGGCTCGAAATATCCGGACCTCAAGGCGGTGCTCGCAGCGGGCGCGCTCGACGAGGTCAAGGCCGCCGCCGACGGCGCGCCGGCCGCCGGTTCGGTCGACGACGCCCATTTCCTGCCGGTGATCGGGAATCCCGACAAGATCGTGTGTATCGGCCTCAACTACAAATCCCACATCGAGGAGACGGGGCGCAGCGACAGCGACTATCCGTCGATCTTCACCCGCTGGGCCAATACCCAGGTCGGCCACAACCAGCCGATGATCCTGCCGAAGAATTCCGACAAGTATGACTACGAGGGCGAACTCGCGGTCGTTATCGGCAAGCGTGCCCGCCACGTCTCGGAGGCGGACGCACTCGACTATGTCGCGGGCTATTCCTGCTACAACGATGGCTCGATCCGTGATTGGCAGCGCCACACCACCCAGTTCATCCCCGGCAAGAACTTCCCCGGCACCGGTGGTTTCGGCCCGTGGATGGTGACCACCGACGAGATTCCGGACCCGAGCGCGCTGGAACTGATGACGCGTCTGAACGGGACGGAACTGCAGCGGTCGAAAACCAACCTGCTGGTCTTCGACGTGCCCTTCCTGATCCGCTACATCTCGGAGTTCACCTTCCTCGAGCCGGGCGACGTCATCGTCACCGGCACGCCGGGCGGCGTCGGCTTCAAGCGCAACCCGCCGGTCTTCATGAAGGACGGCGACACGGTCGAGGTCGAGATCACCGGCATCGGGACCCTGGTCAATCCGATCGCCGCCGAATAGGGCGCGCCCCGGCGTGCGGTCGCACGCGTGAACAGTCCGCATCTGACGCGCTGGGGTGTCGTCTTTCTGACGCTCGGCGCGGGGATCGTCGTCGCCTTCCAGGTTGGCAAGCTGCCGGCGACGATCCCGGTGCTGCGGGACGAGCTCGGCATCTCGCTCGTCACCGCCGGCTGGGTCGTGTCCCTGATCTATGTCGCTTCCGCCATCACCGGTCTGATCGCCGGCGCGGTCTCCGACATGATCGGCGCGCGCCGGGTGGTCGTCGCGGGGGTCGCCTGCGTCGGCGTGGCCAGCTTCGGCGGCGCGTTCGCCGACGGTCCGGCAACCCTCCTGGTGTCCCGCTTCTTCGAGGGCATCGGCGCGGCGACCGTCTTCGTGGCCGGGCCGCTGCTGGTGTTTCGCGCGGTCGCGGCGAAGGACATCAGGTTCGCCTTCGGCCTGTGGGGCACCTACATGCCCGCGGGCATCGCCATCATGCTGCTCCTGACCCCGCCGCTGCTCGACTGGGTGGGTTGGCGCGGCCTGTGGCTCGTCAATGCCGCCATCCTGGTCGTCTATGCGCCGATCCTGGTGGCCGGTACGCGCAGCGTGTCGGACGCCGGTCGGCCGGGGCCGCGGGTCGGCGCGGCCGGACTCGTCGGCGATATCAAGGCCGTGGCCCGGTCGCGCGGCCCGTTGCTGCTCGCGGTCTGCTTCGGCACCTATGCGCTCAACTATCTCTGCCTGTCCGCCTTTCTGCCGACCTATCTGATCGACACGAGGGGTTTCGCCGCCGACTGGGCGGCCATCGTGACCGCCCTGGTCGTCGCGGCCAACGCCTGCGGCAACCTTTTCGGCGGGTGGCTGCTCCAGCGCGGCGTCCCGCGCGGTCTCTTGATCGGGTCGGCGGCGGCAACCATGGGCGTGACCGCCTGGCTGGTCTACCAGCCGTGGACCGGCGCCGCGGGGAGCGTCGTCTTGGCCTTCGTCTTCTCCTATTTCGGCGGAATGTTGCCGGCCTCGGTGATGAGCGGCTCGCCCGTCCACGCGCCCGGCCCGAACCGGATCGGCACCACCAACGGGCTGATCATGCAGGGCGTCAACATCGGCCAGCTCACCGGCCCCCCTGCCTTCGCCGCGATCGTTTCCGTTGGCGGCTGGTCGGCAGGTCCACTGCTAGTGGTCGCCGTTGCGACCGTTGGTGTCGCGGCCGCGATCGGAATCGCCAGGATCGAGGCGCGCCAGGTCAACGCCGCCGGATAGCCGGGGCCTCAGCATGCCGGATTAACCCCTGAAATACCGCGCAGGACCGTCTCGTGCGTCCATGGGTTCCCCATCCCTTCGGCGAGCGAGGATCGTTATGGCCGACAAACACGGCAACAGCGTCAAAGACGACGAAACCTACGAAGCGCTGCGCGACAAGGGCGCCAGCAAGGAAAAGGCCGCGCGAATTGCCAACAGCGGCAAGAGCGCCTCGAAAGCGGGCGGGAAGCGCCAACGCTACGAGGATCGCAGCAAGGACGATCTGTACCGGCGCGCCCGGGAAATCGGCATCGAGGGCCGGTCGAAAATGAGCAAGTCGGAACTGATCGAGGCCTTGCGCAACCACTGAGCCGGTTCGGGGCCCCGGTCCTGGCGGCCCTCAACCGGCGAGCACGGGGCGCTCGCGCAAGTGGCCCCAGTCCCACCCGTCGCGGCGTAGCCATTGGGCGAGCAGCGCCCGCCGCCGCAGATCGGCCCGGTCGAACGCCCGCGGGGCGTCGGGAGCA
>CAMYMQ010000092.1 GCA_947259335.1 uncultured Alphaproteobacteria bacterium
CCCGGCGGCCGGTCAGGATCACGGTCGCGCCATCGCGGGCCAGCGCCCGGGCGGCGCTTTCGCCGATGCCGCTGCCCGCGCCGGTTATCCAGGCTACCTTGCCGGCCAGTGCCGTCATCGCCCTGCCTCCCGAAAAATGTGGATGCGCCGGATCGCCCGCGCTACCTAAACCCGTGCTTGCGCGTGCTACCTAATCCCGCGCTTGCGCGTGTTGCCTAATCCCGTGCTTACGCGCGCTACCTAAACCCGTGCTTGCGCACCTGACAAGCCCGGCCCGGAGAGACGCCCGCCGTGAAAGAGCCCCTGATCACCATCGAGGAATTCGAACGGCGGACCGGCGAGGAAATGTGGTTCGGCGTCTGGATGGGCGCGCGGCTCGATGCGCTCGACTACGGCACCGCGCGCATGCGCCTCGATATCCGCCAGGAGTTCCTGCGCGAGGGCGGCTCGGTCTCGGGGCCGATCGTGATGGCCGTCGCCGACGTGGCCATGTATGCGGCGGTGATGTCCGCCTATGAGACCGGCCACCGGGCGGTCACCTCCGACATGACCATCCACTTCCTGCGCCGACCGGTCGGCGCGGTGATCTGGGCCGACGCCCAGGTCGTCAAGTTCGGCAGGCGGATCGCCATGTGCCGGGTCGAGGTGTTCACCGACCGGGACGCGCCGCCCGTCGCCCACATCGTCGGCAGCTATGCCGTCCCGGGGAACGAGGGTTGAGCCGGTGCCCCTGCAGAACCGGGTGACGCCCTTCGGGGCGATCGTCGCCGACCCGGCGCGCGGAGCCTGGATGGGCAACCGCGGCTGCCTGCACGACGACCGCAAGCGGCTTGTCCGCCAGTCGTGCGCGGAAAAGCGCTGGATCGTCTGCCAGCTTTCGTTCAAAGGCCGGCGCCGGGCGCTGATGACCCCGAACCACTATACCGAGCTGTTCTTTCTGGACGAGGCGACCGCGTTGGCGGCCGGGCACAGGCCCTGCGCGGAATGTCGCCGGGCGGACTATCGGTGCTATCGGACGCGGTTCGCCGAAGCGACCGGCCATCCCGAGCGCCTCAAGGCGGAAGAGATGGATGCTGTCCTGCACGAAGAGCGGCTGCGTCCCCTCGGGGATGCGAGCCGGCTTGTGACGCTCGACCGGGTGCCCGACGGGGCCTTGGTCGCGCGCCCCGATAGCCCCGGGAAGGCCTTTCTGGTTCTCGGGCGCGCGCTGCGGCCGTGGTCGTTCGAGGGCTACGGTGCGCCCGGCGACGCGGGCCCGGGCGAACTCGTGCTGATCACGCCGCCGGCCTCGGCGGCCGTCCTCGCGCTGGGGTACAAGCCCCAGATCCACGAGAGCGCCAGCGATGTGCGGTAAATAAATACCGCAATCCTAACTTATTGGCAGATAGCCGCTTTTGGCGTTGACAATTCTTTTCCGACGGGCATATTGCCCGCCGGTTGAACGGATGCGCGGCCCCCGGGTTCGCGCATTTATTGATGACGGACAGGTACGATGAAAACCTACACGGCAAAGCCGTCGGACATCGAGAAGAAGTGGTGGCTGATCGACGCGGAAGACCTCGTTGTCGGCCGCATGGCGGTGGTCGTCGCCGATCTTCTCCGTGGCAAGCACAAGCCGACCTTCACGCCTCACATGGATTGCGGTGACAATGTCATCGTGATCAATGCGGAGAAGGTCAAGCTGACCGGCCGCAAGCGCTCCGACAAGAAATATTACTGGCACACCGGCTATCCGGGCGGAATCAAGGAGCGGACGGCGGAGCAGATCCTCGAGGGCAAGCATCCCGAGCGGGTCGTCCTCAAGGCGGTCCAGCGGATGATCCCGTCGGGCCCCCTCGGTCGCCAGCAGTTCAGCAATCTGCGCGTCTACCCGGGCGCCGAGCATCCGCACGAGGCTCAGCAGCCCGAGGTCCTCGACGTCGCCGCGATGAACCCGAAGAACAAGCGAGTGCCGGCATGACCGACGAAACCGAACCCAAGAGCCAGATCGAGCAACAGGCGGCCACGCTGGCCCAGGTCATGCCCGTGTCGGTCGAGCCCGAAGCGGCGCCGCAGCCGAAGAAGGACGCCCAGGGTCGCTCCTATGCGACCGGCAAGCGCAAGGACGCGGTCGCCCGCGTCTGGATCAAGCCGGGCAGCGGCCGGATCCAGATCAACGGCCGGGATATCGAAGTCTATTTCGCGCGGCCGACCCTGCGGATGGTCCTGAACCAGCCGTTCGAGGCGGTTGAGCGCAAGGACCAGTTCGACGTGGTCGCGACCGTGTCCGGTGGCGGTCTCTCGGGCCAGGCCGGCGCGGTGCGCCACGGCATCTCCAAGGCGCTGCTGGCCTTCGAGCCGACCCTGCGGCCGGTGCTCAAGAAGGGCGGCTTCCTGACCCGCGACTCGCGCGTGGTCGAGCGCAAGAAGTACGGCCGCGCCAAGGCGCGCCGCAGCTTCCAGTTCTCGAAGCGCTAAGCCGTATCTGTCCTATCGGTTGTCGAGCGGGGCGCTTCGCAAGGAGCGCCCCGTTTGCGTTTCGGGGTTCCGGTTGCGCAAGCGGAAATCAGTGAGGCCGGGGAGCCTTGCGGCCTGAACAGGTGCCTCCTGCGGCACCGCCCGATCCAAGCCTGGCGGGCCGGTGGCCCCAGTGCTGAAATGTCACCAGTTTGTCACAAATCGGACGCAATCGAAGAACGTATAGGGGGCTCCCCGGAGGGTGTGGACATGAAGGGCCCCCTTGAATGTACGCAGGTCGCAAGAAGGTCATTTTCGGAGCGTATATAGCGGCTCTGTTGGCCGGTTATTTTTCGCCAATAATGATCTACATTCCTGACCCGTTAGACAAATACTGCCACTTTTTGGGTTTCGGTACGATTGGCCTTCTGGCCAGTTATTGCAGCGCGAACAGGACACAATGGGCCGTCTACGGCGCGCTTGGTCTGATGCTCGCGATCGTCGGTGAATTCGTTCAAATCGCGATCCCCAACCGCGATTTCGAACTGTCCGACATGCTTGCAAACGCCCTTGGACTGGCGCTTGGCCTGACGGCGTACAGCGGGGCCCGGTGGGCCGCGAGAAGCGCACGACTTGTCTTCACGAACGTCAGGTTGCTTCGGCAGATACAGCGCGAGCTGGAGGCCGGCAGCGATTTGGCGAGTGCTTGTCAGAAAGTAGGGATCAGCGATTCGATGTACTACCTTTGGCGCAAGCGCTATCGGTATTCGCCCATTTAGTCGGCGCTCTACCGATATTGTGTGGACTGTTACTGTCTGGTCGGGCGGTCGATTTCCGGACGGAGCCGGCAACCGGCGGTCTTGCTTGCGCCGTCGACGGTCGTCCCGGGCAGGGAAGGCCGTGTCTCCCAGGGTTCGCCCGAGGACCGTTATTCGGCATCCCCAAGAGCCGTCGATCTGGCCGCCGAGTGGCGTCCGCGCGCGGTCGGAAGGGGCCAGACATGGGAGGAACGATTTTCAGACTCCCGTCAACGCGGCCGAGGGAAAAGACTCAGTCCGTGGGTTCGGACACCCGCTGCTTGGCGGTTCCCTCGATCAGGGCGCGCAGCTCCATCGTTTTCTTGCGCAGCTTGCCCTTGGGGATGGGCCCGAAGCCGAAGGTCGCGCCCTTGAGCTCGACGTTGGTCTTCTTCGGGTCGTCCTCGTCCTCGCGCAGGAAGATCGCAAATTTGACGGGATAGCTCAGCATCATCCCGACCAGGTCGAGCCGTTCCTTGATCAGGAAGGCCCAGCCGTTGTCGTGCATCAGCTTCCAGCCATGGCTCGGCAGGGCCATGCGGCAGGCATTGGCCAACCGGGCCACTGAGGTGGAAACTGCGAAGGTTTCGCCGTGACGCGCCATGACGGTTTCCGGAATCGGTGAAAGGCATTATGACGGGGGCACCCGACCGGTGGAGCGGTTCCCCTGTGACGGGTCAATAGGTGAGCGATGGGCAACACGCAAGACGACATTCGGGTGGGCGTCCTGGGCGCCAGCGGTTACACGGGCGCGGATCTGGTCCGCCTGCTGGTGGCGCACCCGCGCGCGCGCATCACGCTGATGACCGCCGACCGCCACGCCGGCAAGCCGATGGAGAGCGTCTTTCCCCATCTCGGCGGCTACGATCTGCCCGATCTGGTCAAGGTCGAGGACGCCGACTGGGACGACTGCGACGTCGTCGTCTGCGGGCTGCCCCACGGCACCACCCAGGAAATCATCGCGGCGCTGCCCGAACGGCTGAAGGTCGCCGACATGTCGGCCGACTTCCGGCTGCGCAACATGGACACCTACGCCGAATGGTACGGCCACGAGCACCGCGCGCCGGCGCTCCAGCCCGACGCCGTCTACGGCCTGACCGAATACTATCGGGACGACATCTCCAAGGCGCGGCTGGTCGCCTGTCCGGGCTGCTATCCGACCGCGGCGCTGCTCCTCTTGCTGCCGGTGGTCGGGGGCGGGCTGGTCGACGCCGATGACATCGTAATCGACGCCAAGTCGGGCACCTCGGGCGCCGGGCGGAGCCTCAAGGAAGGAACCCTGTTCTGCGAGGTCGCCGAGGGCATCCACCCCTATGGCGTGGCCAGCCACCGGCACGCGCCGGAGATCGAGCAGGAGCTGTCGGTCGCCGCGGGTCGCGACCTGCTGGTCAACTTCACCCCGCACCTGATGCCGATGAACCGGGGCGAGCTGCTGACCACCTATGTCCGGCTCGCCAACGGCCACACCGCCAACGACCTGCGCGCGGCGCTGGCGGCGCGCTACGCCGACGAGCCCTTCGTGCGGCTGGCGCCCCAGGGCATGGCGCCGGCGACCCGGCATGTGCGCGGTTCCAACCATGTCCTTTTGCAGGTCTACGAGGACCGCATCCCGAACCGGGCGATCCTGGTCTCGACCCTCGACAACCTGGTCAAGGGATCGAGCGGCCAGGCGGTCCAGAACCTCAACCTCATGTTCGGCCTGCCCGAAACCCTGGGCCTCGAACAGGCGCCGCTGTTCCCCTAGAGGAGTCTCCGTGAACCCGACCATCATTCCCTTCGGCGGCAAGACCCCGAAGATCGCCGACGACGCCTTCATCGCGCCCAACGCCGTGCTTATCGGCGATGTCGAGATCGGGCCGCGCAGCTCGATCTGGTACGGCTGCACCGTGCGCGGCGACGAGAACTACATCCGCATCGGGACCGGTTCCAACCTGCAGGACAATTCGGTCATCCACATCGACCACCTGACCCACCCGACGATAATCGGCGACCATGTCCTGATCGGCCATATGTGCGTGATCCATGCCTGCACCATCGAGGACGGCGCCATGGTCGGCATGCGCTCGTGCGTGATGGACGGGGCTGTGGTCGAGGCGGGCGCCATGGTGGGGGCCGGGTCGCTGGTCACGCCCGGCAAGCGGATCCCGAGCGGCCAGCTCTGGACCGGCGCGCCGGCCACCTATTTCCGCGACCTGCGCGAGAACGAGATCGAAAGCCTGCGCAGCGGCCCGCGGCTCTATGCCGAATATGCCCAGGCGCACAAACAGGCCGTCGACGCCCTGAAGAGATAGGGCGGCGCGTTCCAGATTTCAGACCTTGAGGGAGGAATACCGATCATGACCGGCACCTTGTCCGAACCCGACTTCTCGCGGCTGGGGCCGCAGCCCGGCTTCCGTCTCGCCGTCACCGGCGGGTGCGGGGGCATCGGCCGGCGGCTGGTCGAGGTCGCGGTGGCCCAGGGCCTGAAGGTCGCCGTGCTCGACCTGCCCCAGTCGCTCGAGCGCCACGGCACGCCGTCGGGGGTCGCCGCGATCCCGTTCGACGCCCATTCCGAGGACGAGACCAACCGGGCCTTCAAGACGCTGGGCGAGAGCTGGAACGGCGAGATCGACGGGCTCGTCCACCTGCCGGGCTACATGACCTCCGACCGGCATATCGACGACCTGTCGATGGACGAGATCGACGACATCCTGAACGTCAACCTGCGCTCGTCCTTCCTGGCGGCCCGCGCGACCCTGCCGATGTTCCGCCAGGCCGGCGGCGGGTCGATGGTGTTCACCGCTTCGGGCCTGGCCACCCTGGTCGAGCGCAACACGGGCGCCTATTCGGCATCCAAGGCCGGCGTCATCGCCCTGGCCAAGGGCCTCGCCAAGGAGAACGCCCCGGACGTCCGGGTCAACACCATCGCGCCGAGCGCGGTCGACACCGCATTCTTGCGCGGCGGCACGGGCCGGGGCGGCGACGAGTCGAACTCGGTCGACATGCTGTCCCAGCTCGGCCATTCGCGGATCATGGAGACGATCCCGCTCGGCCGCATCGCCGTGGTCGACGACATCGTCGGGCCGATCCTGTTCCTGCTCGGCGACAAGTCGCGGTTCATGACCGGCCAGACCATCCACATCAACGGCGGCCGCCAGATGGTCTAGCGACGGCTGCCACCGTCCACTGCCACCGTCCACTGCCACCGGCGGCTGCCACCGGCGGTTGCCCCCGTCGGGTGCCACCGTCGGCTGATCGTGCAGCGGGTCGGCGCGCGCGCTCCGGAGATCGGCCTCCGGTCGGCGGGGACGCGGGTGGGGCCCCGCG
>CAMYMQ010000093.1 GCA_947259335.1 uncultured Alphaproteobacteria bacterium
CCCGGCAAGGCGCGCAAGCCCTCCTCGGTCTCCGGGAAGCGGCCGCCATGGTCGGCCGCGACGGCGCGCGCGCATTTGTGAAGGTTGCGGGCGCGGGCATAGTAGCCGAGCCCCTGCCAGGCGTGGAGCACGGCGTCGAGCTCGGCGGCCGCCAGCGCCTCGACCGTCGGCCACCGGGCCAGGAAGTCCGCATAGTAGGGGCCGACCGTCGCCACCGTCGTCTGCTGCAGCATGATCTCGCTGAGCCAGACGTGATAGGGATCGGGCCGCTCGCCGGGCGGCGACCGCCAGGGCAGGTGGCGGCGGCACCGGTCGTACCAGTCGAGCAGGGCCATGGCGGGCGGCAGTCGTTCGGGCGTTTGCACGTCGGCGCGCATCACAAATCGGTCAAGATCATGGAAGAGACTCGATTCCAGGCCCTGTCGGCAATAGCTTCCGTCGGATTGCGCACAAGAACACACGATGGCTGAAAGCTCGACCCCTCCCGCGCGCCCCGGCGCCTCCTCCCGCCGCGGCCTCCACCCCATGGCCTCCCTGATGTGGAAGGTGGCGACACCCGTGCTGCGCAAGCGCGGCCTGTCCGAGGCGCGCATCGTGACCGACTGGTCCGAGATCGTGGGGCCGATGCTGGCCGAGGCGACCAGCCCCGACAAGCTCCAGACCGACAGCCGCGACACCCCGGGCGTCCTGCACATCCGCGCCGCGGGCCCGGTCGCGATCGAGGTCCAGCACCTGGCGCCCCAGATCATCGAGCGGATCAACGCCTATTTCGGCTATAAGGCGGTCGACCGGCTGCACATCATCCAGGCGCCGCCCCGCAAGCGTCGCCGGCGGCGCGCGCAGCCCGCGCTCGACCAGAAGACCCGGCAGGCGGTCGAGAACCATGTCTCGGCCGTGCCCGACGACGACTTGCGCGACGCCCTCGGCCGGCTCGGCCTCGCCATCGAGGCGCACGACAGGCGCCGTAAATGACCCCCGAAACGCGACGGGAAGACGCACCGATTGCCCCCGTCCCGAATCGACTTGCACCGTCCGATCCCCGGACCTAACATCCCAAATGTTGTAGCGAGGAACCGATGATCCGCAATACCTTGTCGGCATTTGCCGCTTTTATGCTGATTGCCGTCGCCGCGATCCCGGCCCGGGCCGAGAACGTGTCGACCGAAAAGGCGCTGGGCGAGATGTCCCTGGGCAAGAAGGACGCGCCCGTCGTCATCTATGCCTTCGAGTCGCTGACCTGCCCCCATTGCAAGGCGTTCCACGACAACGCCTACAAGCAAATCAAGACCAAGTATGTCGATACCGGCAAGGTCCGGATCGTGTTCAAGGACTATCCGTTGAACGGTCAGGCCTTCTACGGCACGCTGGTCGCCCGCTGCCTTGGCCCCGACCGGTATGTCGGCATGACCGAAATGCTGTTCGACAACCAGGCCCAGTGGGCCGGCTACGGCGGCGACAAGTTCTTCCAGACCCTCGCCCAATATGCCCGTCTCGCCGGGATGACCGACGCCGACTTCAAGAAGTGCATCAACGACAAGGCGTTGATCGACGGCGTCCAGAAGGCGCAGAAGGAATACAACGCCAAGTACAAGATCGAGTCGACGCCGACCTTCGTCATCGGCACGCCGAAGACGATCGACACCGACGCGGCCAAGCGCATCGAGGGCGCCCAGTCGTTCGAAGTCTTCGAAGGCGCCATCAAGGCCGTCCTGCCCGACCCGGCCAAATAGCAGGGTTCGTCGTTGGTTCATTTCGCCA
This sequence comes from uncultured Alphaproteobacteria bacterium, assembly GCA_947259335.1. Lineage (GTDB taxonomy): Bacteria > Pseudomonadota > Alphaproteobacteria > Bin65 > Bin65 > CAMYMQ01. The sequence continues at coordinate 1,759 of CAMYMQ010000093.1, forward strand.
AGGTCCGACTGTCCGGGTTCAAGTCCTTCGTCGATCCGACCGAAGTCGACATCGCCGCGGGACTGACCGGGATCGTCGGGCCGAACGGCTGCGGCAAGTCCAACATCCTCGAAGGCCTGCGCTGGTGCATGGGCGAAGGATCCGCCCGCCAGCTCCGCGGCGGCGGGATGGATGATGTCATCTTCAACGGCACGACGGACCGCCCGGCGCGCAACATCGCCGAAGTGGCGATCCATCTCGACAATTCCGACCGGACAGCGCCGTCGGCCTTCAACAATTTCGACGAGCTGGAGGTGGTCCGGCGGATCGAGCGCGACAGCGGATCCTCCTATCGGGTCAACGGCCAGGACGTTCGCGCCCGCGACGTCCAGCTCCTGTTCGCCGACCTGTCGACCGGCGCCCGCTCGACCGCGATCGTCAGCCAGGGCCGCATCGGCGCCCTGATCAATGCCAAGCCCGAGGGCCGGCGCCTGCTGATCGAGGAGGCCGCCGGCATCACCGGCCTGCACTCGCGCCGGCACGAGGCGGAGTTGCGGCTGCGCGCCGCCGAGACCAACCTGGAGCGGCTGGAAGACGTCGTCACCACGCTGGGGGGCCAGCTTCAGGGCCTCAAGCGGCAGGCCCGGCAGGCGACCCGCTACCGCAACCTGAGCGAACAGATCCGGTCGACCGAAGCGATGGTCCTCCACCAGCGCTGGCAGGCCGCCCAACTGGCGCTCGACGAGGCCAAGGCGCAGCTCGCCGCGGTGAGCGAGGAAGTCGCCACGCTGACCGCCGAATCCGCCCGACTGTCCACCGGTTCGGCCGATCTCGGCTCGAAACTGCCGGCCTTGCGCGAGGCGGAAGCCTCGGCCGCCGCCGCGCTGCACCGGCACATGGTCGCCCGCGACACCCTGGATACAGAAGAACAGCGGCTGACCGCCCGGCGTACCGAACTGGAGGCGCGGATCGCCCAGGTCGACGCCGACTTGGCGCGCGAGCAGGCGCACCACCAGGATGCCGAGGCGGCCCTGGCCCGTCTGCAGGAAGAGGCCGCGGCGCTCGGCACCGGCCAGGACGACAGCGAGGTCATCGATTCGGCCCGCGCCGACCGGGACGGGTTGCGCCGGTCCGTCGAGACGATGGAGACCCAGGCGACCGGCCTGACCCGGCAGATCGCGACCCGGACCGCCGAGCGCGACGGGCTGGAAAGGCGCGCCGCCGAACTGGCCGAACGGCTGGAACAGTTGCAGACGCGCCACGCGGCGGCCGAAACCGAGCTGGCTGCGCTGCCCCGCG
>CAMYMQ010000094.1 GCA_947259335.1 uncultured Alphaproteobacteria bacterium
CCCGCCGCCTGGGGCGCGGGCAGATCGATCCCGTCGAGCGCCGCGGGCATCGGCCCGCCGGTCGCCCAGTCGAGCAGCTCGACCGTATGGACCACGGGCAGGCCCGAATGGTGCGCGATCTGGGTCATGCAGCCGAGGTTGCCCGCCACCACGGCGGCCGCGCCGGTGCTCTCGATATGGTTCGCCTTGCGTTTGCCGAGCCGCGCGGCGATCTCGGGCTGGAGCATGTTGTAGGCCCCCGCCGAGCCGCAGCAGAAGTGCCGCTCGGGCACGTCCATCACCTTGAAGCCGGCGGCCCGCAGCAGCGCTCGCGGCGGCTCGACCACCTTCTGGGCGTGCTGGAGCGAGCAGGCGTCGTGATAGGCGACACTCAGCGGCACGGGCCGGTCGGGCGCGTTCAACCCGATCTCGGCAAGCAGCTCGGTCACGTCGCGCGCCAGCCCGGCGATGCGGGCGGCGGGTTCGGCCAGCGCCGGATCGTGGGCGAAGATGCGGCCATAATCCTTGACCGTCGTTCCGCAGCCCGAGGCGTTGACGACCACGGCGTCGAGGCCCCCACCGTCCCCCGGCCGGTCGAGCTCCGCCGTCCAGGCCGCGATGGCGTCGCGCGCCGCGCCCTTGGCCAGATCCTCCTTGCCCATGTGCAGGGTGAAGGCGCCGCAGCAGTCCGCGCCCTCGGCCACCACGACCTCGCAGCCGTGGCGGGTGAGCAGCCGGACGGTCGCTTCGTTGAGCCGGGGGGCCAGCGCCTGCTGGACGCAGCCGGTCAGCAGCGCGACCCGCCGTTTGCGTTCGCCCTCGGCGGGATAGACGCCGGGCCGGGTCGCCTCCAACGCCGGCGGCAGGGCGGTCGGCGCCAGGTCGAGCAGGGTCTTGAGGCGGCCGGGCATCAGCGCCCGGAATGGCCGGCCCAGCCGGGCGGCCTTCATCGCAAGCCGGAAACGGCGGGCATTGGGCACCGTCCGCGCGATCAGCCCGCGCAGCAATCGGTCGCCCAGGGGACGCCGATAGTGTTCCTCGATATGGGCGCGGGCGATGTCGGCAAGATGCATGTAGTCGACCCTGGCCGCGCAGGTCGTCATGCAGGAGTTGCACGACAGGCAGCGGTCGATGTAGCCGACCGTCCGCGCCGAGGGCGGTGCGTCGGATTCCAGCATCTCCCGGATCAGGTCGATGCGGCCGCGGGGCGCGTCGTTCTCGTCGCGCAGCAGCACATAGGTCGGGCAGACCGCCGTGCAGAAGCCGTAGTGGACGCAGTCCTTGAGAATCCCGGCGGCATCGGCGATTTCGGGCCGGGCAAGCTGGTCGGCGGTGAAGGCGGTCTGCATGCCGCCAAGTCTGTTGCCGCGTAACGATATGTCAAATATATTTTTTCACCATGTTTAATATACAATAAGTATCAACATGGAATTGCGTCACCTCCGCTATTTCTCCGCCGTCGCCCGCGAGCTCCACTTCGGCCGGGCCGCCGAGGCGCTCAATATGGCGCAGCCGCCGCTCAGCCAGCAGATCCAGAACCTGGAGGCCGAACTCGGCGTCAAGCTGTTCGACCGCTCGCGCCGCCGGGTCGCGCTGACCGAGGCCGGGGAGACCTTCCTCAAGCGCGCACGGGTGATCCTCGACGGCGCCGAGCAGGCCGCGGTCGAGGCCCAGCGGATCGGCCGGGGCGAAATGGGCCGGCTGGCGGTCGGCTTCATGAGCGCGGCGATGCTCGACCAGTTCCCGCCGATCCTGTCGGCCTTCCGCGAACAGCTGCCCGACGCCCGGGTCGAACTGGTCCAGATGCCGTCGGACGAGCAGCTCGCCGGGGTCGCCGGCGGCCATATCGACGTCGGCTTCGGCGACCTGGCGGCGAGCGCCGAGCCCACGGTGGTCAACGGCACGCCGGTGCGGATCGAGACGGTCTGGCGGGAGGAATTCCTGGTCGCGATGCCGCCCCGGCACCGGCTGGCCAATTCGACCGTGCTCGACCTCACCGAGCTGGCGGGCGAGCCCTTCGTGACCCTGCCGCGCGCGCCGGCGACCGGCTTCTACGACCAGGTCATCGGCCTGTGCCACGCCGCCGGGTTCAGCCCGCAGATAAGGCAGGAGGCCTCGCAGCTGCCAGCCGCCCTGGCACTGATCGCCTCGGGCTACGGCGTCGGGCTGATGCCCGCCTGCGTGGTCCAGCCCTGGCGCGAGCTGATCGCCTTCGCGCCGCTGAAGACCCGCCCGTCGATCGCGGTGACGCTGTTGAGCCGCGCCGACGATCCGTCGCCGGCGGTGGCGTCGTTCCGGCAGATCGCCGACGCGGTCTCGCCCGGGCTGATCGAGGCGGCGCTGCGGCGGCCGGTGTAAGGAGCGGAGTCCAGCGTCGGTTCCCACTCCCCATTCGAATTGCGGCGCGGACACGCCCCTCCCCATCCAGTCATGCCCGCGCAGGCGGGCATCCAGAGTGGCGCCGGCAGCTTGGTGTCCCGCCATGGGCCTTTGATGTGCCGTGGGAGTCGCATATTCGCCGCTGTCCAAGGTGGGCTCCAAGAAGCTAGAATCGTTCCACTGCGAGGACCGCCCGGATTTCGCAAGACAGCTGAGGCGGCGCATGCCGAAATCAATCGGGAGCGGACCGTTGCGCGAGCAACACGGGACCGGTGCGCCGAGCCGCCGCTTCGGCCTTGCCGTCGAGGACGCGATTATCCTGCCGGTCGTCGCGGTCGGCGTCGTCGCGAAGGCCCTGTTCCGCTGGGCGTGGTCACTCCTCGTTCACGTCGTCGACTATCTATTCCCCCTCTTCCTGCAGGTGGCGCGCTTCCTGCTGTTCACCTTCCGCATCCTCGGCGACGGGGTCTCGGCGCTGCTGAGATTCGTCATCAACTACCTCCCCTTCTCCCTCGGGCGCCGCCGCAAGTGGCGTGAAGCCGTCGCCCGGACATGGTCCTGGCTGCGGCGCAAGCTGAGCTACAAGGCGTTCGCAGAGTTCGTGCACCACCTGTTCGAGGACGGGATGGCCTGGGTGTTCCGGACCTGCCAGCGGCTCTCGCCCGGCGGCGCCTTGCTGGTCATCCTGGCGGCGATCGTCTGGATTCCCGTGTCGTTCCTGGCGGCCACTGCCGTGCATACCTGGCTCATTGCCGAGGCGGCGTCCCTGCCGGCATGGATGCAGGCGCTCCATGTGGTGGCGACGGTCCTGGCCAAGAGCAAGCTCTTGATGCTGCCGGCCTATCCGGCTGCGTGGCCACAGGCGAAGAAACATCCAATCGTGCTCGCAGCGGCGCGAGCGGTCCGGTTCATCGCCGGCCTCCACATAATACAAAGGGCGCGGTACCGCTTCGGCCAGATCGAAGACATCGCCGCGCGCGCGGCCGCGGCGATCGGCATCGTCCGGTTCTGGCAAGCGCTCGGTGCAGCGATCGACGGAGCGGCTGCGCGGGTCGACGGCTGGACTGGCGCCGCGCTGCGTCCCGTGGGCGCCTCACTCGCGAAGGTCCCGATCCTGCGCGCCATGGTACGTAGCTACGTGTCGCACTACGAGCGAGCCGGCGCGGCGCCCGCGATGAAGCTGAGCCAGCGCGTGCGGGCGTTCTTCGACCATTGGGAAATCAAGTTCACGCCCGCCTACTACCAAGCCAAGGAGAGGGAAAAGGCGGCGAAGCGCAAGGCAACGCCTACTCCGTAGTCGTGGCCACGTTCCGCGAGACCGCCGAGGCGGTCTCCCCCGGCCTGATCGAGGCGGCGTTGCGGCGGCCGGTTCAACGAACGAACCAGGTTGCGAGCCGGAATCCCCCCCTTCAGAGGGGGAGGGCCAGGGTGGGGGTGCGGTCCTCCAGGCAAGAGTTCCCCGGCCGACACACCCCCTCCTCGATCCTCCCCCTCTGAAGAGGGGGAGGAAGACGCCTGCCGCCCCCGAGCGGTGCCAAGGCGCCTACGGCCGTTTCAGGGTCCAGGTCTCGGTGATCTCGGTGCCGGATCCGCGGATCACCTTGGAGACCGGGCAGTATTTGGGCAGGTCGCGCTTGACCACCTCGAAGGCACCCTCGTCGGCGTCGGTGTGGACGGTGATGTCGAGGGTGATCGAGGGGAAGGGCGTGTCGAGCTCGGCCTCCAGCATCACGCCGCGCCGGTCGAAGTCGGCGGCCGCCTCGATATCCATCCGGGCGATGTGGATGCCGGCCTTCTCGGCGATGCGGTTGGCGATCACGTTGGTGCAGCCGATCAGCGAGGCGACCAGGGTCTCGGTCGGGGTCGGGCCGAGATTGGTGCCGCCCCGCTCCTTCGGCTCGTCGATCACCAGTTCGACGTCGCGCACGGAAATATCGCTGCGCGCGTGGGCCGGGCAGGTGGCCGACAGTTTCATGGTGGCGATGGTCTTGGGCTTGGCGTCGGCCATGGGTCGCGTCTCCTCTGCGGTGCGGGGCCTGGGGCCGGGCCGTATGCCGGGCGGGAACGCCCGGATCACGCGGCCGCGGTCGGCACCACGTAATAGAAGATCGCGAGGAAATGGAAGATCGAACCGGCGAGCACGAACAGATGCCAGATCATGTGATTGAACGGCAGCCTCCGCCAGGCGAAGAAGATCAGCCCGACCGTGTAGAACAGGCCGCCGATCAGCAGCAGATCGAGCCCCTCCGCGCCGACATGGTCGGCGATCGGGCCGCCGAAGATCACGCCCAGCCAGCCCATGATGACGTAGAGGACGATGAAGACCGGATGCAGGTAACGCACCCAGACCAGCCGCATCACGATGCCGCCGAGGGCCAGCGCCCAGACCGCGCCGAACAGGAACCAGCCCCGCCAGCCGGGCAGCGCGAGCAGGGTGAAGGGCGTGTAGGTGCCGGCGATCAGCAGGAAGATGCCGACATGGTCGAACGCCTCGAACAGCGCCCCCGCCCGCTCGTCGCGGGCGAGGCTGTGATAGAGGGTCGAGCTCAGGAACAGGAAGACCAGCGAGGCGCCGTAGACGATCACGCTGAAGATCGCGCCGGCGCTGCCCGTCCAGGCCGCGGCGATCACCAGCAGGACCAGCCCGGCGACCGAGAGCGCGGCCCCGGCGCCGTGGGTGACGGCGTTGGCGATCTTCTCGAGCGGGGTTTCCTCGGCCACCGCGGCGGGCGCGCCCCGGGACGGTCGCCTATGCTGCGTGTTCATACCGTTGGATATATGAAGCGCGCCGCCGAATCGCCAACACGATGACACGGCCCCGGTTTTCCTCGCCGGGGGTCGGGGAGCCGAGGAACGTCCGGTCGCCCGGGGCGGAAATTTGTTCCGCTTGCGTTCCGTTTCGGTATACTCGGTCCTTCACGCGCCGGAACAGGCCGGGGGGCCGCCCGTGGACGAACTGAACCTGCACAGCGCCGCCGACACCCGGCGGACCGAATCCGAGCCCGCGCTCGCCGACCAGCTCGCCCGCGGCATCTGCCGCCGGCTGGGCAACCTCGGCTATGGCGCGCTGACCGAATTCCGGGTCGGCCGCGGCCGGCGGGTCGACGTGATCGGCCTCAACCGCGAGGGCCGCTTCGTCATCGTCGAGATCAAGACCAGCGTCGCCGACTTCCGCGCCGATTCGAAATGGCCCGACTATCTGCCCTGGTGCGACGCCTATTATTTTGCGGTGCCGGCCGAGTTTCCGCGCGACATCCTGCCCGAGGACGAGGGCCTGATCGTCGCCGACGCCTGGGACGCGACCATCCTGCGCGAGGCGGAGGAGCGGGTGATGAACGCGACCCGGCGGCGGACCCAGATCCTGCGCTTCGGCCTGACCGCGAGCAGCCGCCTGCACGCGGTGGTCGACCCGCGCCCGTCGCAGCGGTGGAGCGGCGGGTAAGGGCGGCGCGCCCGCCCTACAGCCCGATCTGAAGCCGGTAGACCACGATCTTGCTGCGCCGCATGACCGGGTCGGCCGACGAGAACCTGGCGTCGCCCATCACCTTTTGCGCCTCGCGCGCGGGCAGCTTGGCGGTCGGTTTGAAGTCGGGGATCAGGGCCTTGTGCAGCGTGCCGCCGTTCCAGCCCGCGAGCCGGCCGGAATAGTCCCACTCGAACCCGTAGAGCTGGAACGGCTTACCGTTCAGCCTCTCGATCCGGGCGCCGGTGGTGCCGATGCCGATGCCCTTGGCGGTCTTCCAGGGCGACTTGGGCCTGGTGATCACGGCGAGCGAGATCCGCCGGGCGCCCTCGGCGAAGCGGAACTCGACCTCGGCACGGGTGCCGGGGAACAGGACCAGGCCGGGGACATACTGGCCCTCGCCGACATGGACCTTCTTTTCGCGGACGTTGCGCTTGCCGTAGACGCGCCGGAGCTGGACCAGCGTCGAGCCGGCCGTCACCGCGCCGACCCGTTCGCCGGGAACGATGGTCCGGTCGCGGGCGTCGGCGGCGTTTCCGCTCTGCCAGGCACCCGCCGCCGAAAAGCCGACGAGCACCATCATACCCGCGAAAGTCCGGATCATTTGCCGCCTCCTCGTTCGATCGTCCGCCGGGCCCTGGCCGGCCGGTCGGGGGATTATACGCGGTGTGGCCGCACTTCATCACCCCGGACCCGCGGGTGCCGTTCCGGCGCTAGCGCGCCATGCGTTCGAGGGTCGAGGTCGTGCTGTGGCCGTCGAGCAGCTTTGCCAGCAAGACCCGGCCGCCATAGCTCTGGACGAAGTCGCCGCCGACCACCTCGTCGAGCGCATAGTCGGCGCCCTTGACCAGCACGTCGGGCCGGAGCGCCTCGATCAGCGCGACCGGGGTGTCCTCGTCGAACAGCACGACGAGATCGACGCTCGCCAGCGAGCCGAGCACCGCCGCGCGCGACGCCTCGGACTGGACCGGCCGGGCCGGCCCCTTGAGGCGCTGGACCGAGGTGTCGGTGTTCAGGCCGACGACCAGCCGGTCGCACGCGGCCCGTGCCTGGGACAGGAGCGAGACATGGCCGGGATGGAGCAGATCGAAGCAGCCGTTGGTGAAGCCGATGCGCAGCTTCTGCGCGCGCCAGCGGGCCGCGCGGTCGACCATTCGGCCGGCGTCGACCAGCTTCGCCTCGGCCGACATCAGTTCCTGGCGCTGCAGGGAGGAGGCGATCTCGACCGGGTCGGCGACCGCCGTGCCCGTCTTGCCGACGACGATGCCGGCGGCGAAGTTCGCCAGCTTCATCGCCTCGATCGGCGTCGCGCCCAGCCCGAGGACGGCGGCGGCCACCGCGATCACCGTGTCGCCCGCGCCGGAAACGTCGAACACCTCGCGCGCTTCGGCCGGCACATGGTGGGCTTCCTTCGCGGTGATCAGCGACATGCCCTGGGCCCCGCGGGTCGCGAGCATCTGGTCGATGCCGCAGCTCCGGAGCAGCTTGCGCGCCGCCGCCTCCACCTCGGCGTCGGTGCCGGTCGGCAGGCCCGAGGCCTCGGCCAGCTCCTTGCGGTTGGGCGTAATGATCGAGGCGCCCCGGTAGCGGCTGAAATCCTTGCCCTTGGGGTCGACCAGCACCGGCTTGCCCGCCGCGCGGCCGGCCTTGATGATGGCCTCGATGACCGGCGGCGTCAGCGCACCCTTGCCATAGTCGGAGATGATGACCGCGTCGCAGCCGTCGACCGCGTGGGTCGCCTCGTTGATCAGGTTGCGCGCGACGGTCTCCGCGATCGGGGTGGAGACTTCCTCGTCGGCGCGGAGCAGTTGCTGGCCCCCGGCGACATAGCGGGTCTTGCGGCTGGTCGACCGGCTGCTGTCGACGACGAAGTCGCACCGCGCCCGCTTGATCGCGCCGCACAGCTTGCGGACCTCGCGGCCGATCTCGTCGTTGCCGACAATGCTGACGAAGGTCACGCCGGCGTCGAGCGAGGCGAGGTTGCGGGCGACATTCCCGGCGCCGCCGAGCATCGCCTCCTCGCGGGTGACCTTGAGCACGGGCACCGGCGCCTCCGGCGACAGCCGCTCGGCCTCGCCGTAGATGAAGCGGTCGAGGATGACATCGCCGACGCACAGCAGGCGGACGCTGTCCAGGCGGCGGACCAGGTCGGCGAGGGACGCGGAGTCCGGCATCACGCCCCCGCCTGCCCCGGGCCGCCAGCCGGGACCAGCCCCAGCTCGATCTCGAGCGCCCCGCACAGCATCTGGCCGAGCATGATGTGCATCTCCTGGATCCGCGCCGTGGTGTCCGACGGCACGACCAGCAGCGGATCGGCATACTGGGTCATCTCGCCGCCGTCCTTGCCGCCGAGCCCGGCCGCGACCAGGCCGCCGGCCTGGGCCGTCTCCAGCGCGCGGATGACGTTCGGGCTGCGGCCCGAGGTCGAGATGCCGATGGCGACGTCGCCGGGCACGCCCAGCGCCTCGATCTGGCGCGAGAACAACTGGTCGAAGCCGAAGTCGTTGCCGATCGCGGTCAGCGCCGAGCTGTCGGTGGTCAGCGCGATCGCGGCGATGGCGGCGCGGTCGGTCTTGTAACGGACGGTCAGCTCGGTCGCGAGATGCTGAGCGTCGGCCGCGCTGCCGCCGTTGCCGAAGAACATCAGCTTGCCTCCGTCGCGCAGCGACTTGGCGCAGACCGCGACCAGCCGGGCGAAGGGCTCGCGCAGCGCGGCCCGGGTCGCGGCCACGACGGCGGCATGCTCGTCGAGCTCGGCATCGAAGAAGCGGTTGAGATCCATCGTCATGTGGAGGCCTGAGGGGCGGTGCATCGGGGCGGGCGCCAAGCGAGTGGCTAGTTTACGCCCGGGCCGCTTGCAAGGGAATTCGGGAGACGCGGCCCCGTCAGGCCGCCGGCCGCCGCCTGCCGAATATGGCACGCTAAGCTGTTGTCACTTTGTACGGTCATAGATACAATTTGCTGGATGCTGGCAACCGAACATCACTCCGGCGCCCCGCGGGATATCTGGGAAGCCGTCGCCGAACAGGTCGACGCGGACCAGGTCGTCGAGCTCGCGCGCGGCGCCCTGCGCATCCCGTCCTATTCCGGCGAGGAGGCCGAGGCGGCGGGATATTTCGAACGCGAGATGGCCGCCGTCGGCCTCGAGGCGGCGCTCCAGCCGGTGCCGGCGTCGCCGCTGATGGGGCCGAGCGCCAACGCCATCGGCCGGCTCAAGGGCTCGGGCGGCGGCCCGACGCTGATGTTCAACGGCCACATCGACCACAACCCCGTCTGCGACGGCTGGACCAAGGACCCGTTCGGCGGCGTGGTCGAGGACGGCTGGCTGTTCGGCTTCGTCCATATGAAGGCCGCCAACGCGACCTACATCGCCGCCGTCGACGCCGTGCGCCGCGCCGGCGTGCCGCTCAGGGGCGACGTGGTGCTGGCCAACGTGTGCGGCGAACTGCGCGGCGGCGCGGGCACCCAGCACGCCCTGCGCGAGGGGCTGACCGCCGACTGGTTCGTGCTCGGCGAGCCTACCGAGCTGACGCTGGGCTTCAACCACACCGCCTCGCTCGTGGCCCGCCTGCACGTACGCGGGCGCATGAAGCATTTCGCGACCGTCGAGGTCGAGGGCTCGAAGGGCATCAACGCGGTCGAGAAGGCCGCCGGGCTGATTTCCCGGCTGGCGCCGAGCCACACGCCGATCCCGCCCGTCGCCGATGGCGGCTGGCTGACCTTCGAGCCGCGCCGGGGCTTCGAGGGCCTGCCGCAGATCAACATCGGGCCGATCCGCGGCGGCATCTCGCGCAGCTACGACGAGGGCCGGCCGGCGCTGTTCCCGGACCTGTGCAGCGTGACCGTGGACTTCCGGATCGTGCCGGGCATGACCAAGGACAGCATCCGCGCCGACCTCGAGCGGCTGGTCGCCTCGATGGGCGATCCCGACCTCGATGTCGAGGTCGAGTTCAAGGAAGACACCTTCCCGATCCCGTTCGACGGCCCGCGCGAGTCGCCCGTCGTCGACGCGATCGCGGCGGGACACGAACTGGTGCGGGGCGCCGCGCCGGGCGAGTCCGAGGTGCTCAAGTTCGCCGCGTCCGACGCCTCCTGGCTGGCGGACGCCGGCATCCCCGGGATCATCTATGGCCCGACCGGCCGCTATCTGAGCCGGCCGGACGAGCGCTGCGAGACCGCCGATCTGGTCGATGCCGCCAAGGTCTACGCCTACACGATCGCGCGGCTCTGCGCCTGACGGACACGCCCGGGCGGTCCTGTCCGAGGCGCTGGTTGGCAGTGGGTAACAGGCAAAAAAGGGAGAGTGATCATGGTTGGGAGAAAGCTGAGTGGACTGGCGGCGGCAGGCGTGGTCGCCGTCGCGGCGCTGACGGCATCGGCCGGCGCCCTGGCGGCCGGCAAGGTCGTGGTCCAGACCTGGGCCCCAG
>CAMYMQ010000095.1 GCA_947259335.1 uncultured Alphaproteobacteria bacterium
CCGGTCGGCCGGCTCCTGGCGAACGGGCAGGGCGCCGCGGCGGCCGCCCTGGTCGACCGGCTCAAGGCGGCGTTCGGCGACCGGCTCTACATCGAGATCGCGCGCCACGGAATGGACGAGGAACGGCGCATCGAGGCCGGCCTGATCGAGCTGGCCTATGCCAGGGACGTGCCGCTGGTCGCCACCAACGAGGCCTTCTTCGCGACCGAGGATATGTTCGAGGCGCACGACGCGCTGATGTGCATCGCCCAGGGCGAGTATCTGGGCGCGCCCGACCGCAGCCGTCTGACCCCCGACCATCGCTTCAAGACCGCGCAGGAGATGCGCGCCCTGTTCGCGGACCTGCCCGAGGCGGTCGACAACACGCTCGCGATTGCCCGCCGCTGCGCCGTCATGGCCGATACCCGAGAGCCGATCCTGCCCACCTTCAAGACCGTCGGCGGCCGCGACGAGTTCGAGCAGCTCCGCGCCGATGCCGAGGCGGGGCTCGAGCGCCGCATGCAAACCCATGTCTTCAGGGAGGACATGGACGCGGACGAACGGCAAAGGGTCCAGCGGCAGTACAAGGATCGGCTGGACCTCGAACTCGGCATCATCCAGGGGATGGGTTTTCCGGGTTACTTCCTGATCGTCGCCGACTTCATCCAGTGGGCGAAGGGACAGGGGATTCCCGTCGGGCCGGGCCGCGGCTCGGGCGCGGGCTCGGTGGTCGCCTGGGCGCTGACCATCACCGATCTCGATCCGCTGCGCTGGGGCCTGCTGTTCGAGAGATTTCTCAATCCCGAACGCATCTCGATGCCGGACTTCGACGTCGACTTCTGCCAGGAGCGGCGCGACGAGGTCATTCACTACGTCCAGGACAAATACGGCCGCGACAAGGTCGCGCAGATCATCACCTTCGGTAAGCTGCAGGCCCGCGCGGTCCTGCGCGACACCGGGCGCGTGCTTCAGATGCCCTACGGCCAGGTCGACCGGATCTGCAAGCTGGTTCCCAACAACCCGGCCAATCCGGTCACGCTCAAGCAGGCCATCGAGATGGAGCCGATGCTCCAGGCGATGCGCAAGGAAGAAGAGAGTGTCGCGCGGCTGATCGACATCGCGCTGCGGCTCGAGGGCCTCTACCGCCACGCCTCGACCCACGCCGCCGGCGTCGTCATCGGCGACCGACCGCTCGACGAACTGGTCCCGCTCTACCGCGATCCGCGCTCCGACATGCCGGTGACCCAGTTCAACATGAAGCACGTCGAGTCGGCCGGCCTGGTCAAGTTCGACTTCCTCGGCCTGAAGACCCTCTCGGTGCTGGCGCTGGCCGTGAACCTGCTGGCCCGCCGCGGCGAGAGCCTCGATCTCGAAGCCCTGCCGCTCGACGACGCCGGCACCTACGAGATGATCGGGCGGGGCGAGACGACCGGGGTGTTCCAGCTGGAAAGCGCGGGCATGCGCGACGCGCTGCGGCGGCTCAAGCCCGACCGGTTCGAGGACATCATCGCGGTCGTGGCGCTGTACCGTCCCGGCCCGATGGAGAACATCCCGAGCTACATCAACCGCAAGCACGGCCAGGAGAAGCCCGACTACCTCGACCCGACGCTCGAGCCGGTGCTGACCGAAACCTACGGCATCATCATCTACCAGGAACAGGTGATGCAGATCGCCCAGATCCTGTCGGGCTACACGCTGGGCGGCGCCGACGTGCTGCGCCGCGCGATGGGCAAGAAGATCAAGTCGGAGATGGACGCCCAGCGGAGCATCTTCGTCGAAGGGGCGGTCAAGAACGGGATCAAGAAGGACAAGGCGTCCTTGATCTTCGACCTGGTCGACAAGTTCGCGGGCTACGGCTTCAACAAGTCCCACGCGGCGGCCTATGCCCTGGTCGCCTACCAGACCGGCTATCTGAAGGCCAACTATCCGGTCGAGTTCATGGCCGCGTCGATGACCTTCGACATGGGCAACGCCGACCGGCTGACCGCCTACCGGCGGGAGTTGCAGCGGCTCGACATCGCGCTGCTGCCGCCCGACGTGAACGCCTCGGAGGCGACCTTCTCGGTGGAGGACGGGGCGATCCGCTACGCCCTGGCCGCCCTCAAGAACGTCGGCCGCAGCGCCATGGAGGCGATGGTGCGCGAGCGCGAGGCCAACGGCCCGTACGAAAGCGTCGCCGATTTCGCCACCCGGCTCGACACCACGGTGGTCAATCGCCGGCAGATCGAAAACCTGATCAAGGCGGGCGCCTTCGACAGCCTGAACCCCAACCGGCGCCAGTTGTTCGAGGGGGTCGACCTGATCCTGCGCCTGGCCAACTCGGCCTCGGGCGAGCGGGACAGCAACCAGTCGAACCTGTTCGGCGACTCGATGGCGTCCGATGCCCAGGCCTTGCCGCTGCCCAACATCCTGGACTGGCCGGTCACCGACCGTTTGCGCAACGAATTCGACGCGATCGGCCTGTATCTGTCGGCGCACCCGCTCGACGCCTACGAGAAGAGCCTGGAACGCCTGAACATCTCGACCTATTCGGACATCGCCCACCGGGCGGCCGCGGGCCGGGCCCCGGCCACGGCCAAGCTCGCCGGCACGGTCATCGGCCGCAAGGAACGCCGCTCGGCGCGCGGCAACAAGTTCGCCTTTATCCAGCTCAGCGACCCCTCGGGCATGTTCGAGATCACCGCCTTCTCCGAAGTGCTGGCCAACGCGCGCGACCTGCTGGAGAGCGCCGTCGCCGAGGGCACGCCGGTCCTGGTTACCGCGGACGTGCGCAGCGAGGAAGACTCCGTCCGGCTGCTCGCCCAGGCGATCACGCCGCTCGACAACGCGGTCGCCGCCTCGGCGGCGGGGCTTCGGGTCTGGGTCACGGATCCGGCGGCGGTCGAGCCGCTGGCCTCGGTCGTCGCCCGCGAGAAGCAGGGGCGGGGGCGGGTGCAGGTGGTGGTGCCGCTCGGCTCCCGCGAGGCCCACATCAGCCTGCCCAAGACCTTTATGATCTCGCCGGCGACCCGCCAGGCGATCAAGTCCATCCCGGGCATCATGCATGTCGAGGAGGTCTGACCGGCGCCTCCGGCGGGGCCGGGCTTGAATTCTCCTTGTTTTTACCCACATCCCCCGCTATCACCCGCGCACCAGCGTAAATCCACACGTGGACTTGCGGCACCCGACAGCAGTCGGTGCGTCGCTCCGGTGTTTGGCTCCAGCGTTTCATTCGGGGCCAAATGACGTCCGCGGCGGTCCAACCGGAAAAGGACAGACCAAATGGCAATGCCTTCATTCACCATGCGCCAGCTCCTGGAAGCCGGCGTCCACTTCGGCCACAACACGCGCCGATGGAATCCGAAGATGGCGCCGTACATCTTCGGCGTTCGCAACAACGTTCACATCATTGATCTGCAGCAGACCGTCCCGCTCCTGCAACGGGCGATGGCCGCCCTGCGCGAGGTCTCGGCCAACGGCGGCCGCATCCTGTTCGTCGGCACGAAGCGCCAGGCGGCCCGCATGGTCGCCCAGTCGGCCGAGAAATGCGGCCAGTATTACGTCGACTACCGCTGGCTCGGCGGCATGTTGACCAACTGGCAGACGATCCAGCGCTCGATCTCGCGCCTGAAGGAACTCGACACCCTGTTGGCGAGCGCCGAGACCACCCACGGCCTGACCAAGAAGGAACTGCTGCGGCTGACCCGCGAGCGCGACAAGCTCGACCAGGCGCTGGGCGGCATCAAGAACATGACGGCGCTGCCGGCCCTGCTCGTCATCATCGACACGAACAAGGAGCAGATCGCGGTCAAGGAAGCCAAGAAGCTCGGCATTCCCGTGGTCGCCGTGATCGACAGCAACTCCGATCCCGAGGGCATCGAATTCCCGGTCCCGGGCAACGACGATTCGCTGCGCGCGATCGAAACCTATCTGGAGCTGTTCTGGGGCGCGGTCCTGGACGGTCTGGCACAGGAAGTCGCCATGAGCGGCCGCGACCTGGGCGAGGCCGAGGTGACCCCGCCGGAGCCCCTGCCGGTGTCCGAGACGGCGCCGGCCGAGGCAGCGCCCGCC
>CAMYMQ010000096.1 GCA_947259335.1 uncultured Alphaproteobacteria bacterium
CCGCCCAGGTCGATGCCCGCGGCCAGCCAGTGATCGGCGGTGATCGAGCGCCGCGCCGAGCCGCCGGGCGGCACGCCCCGGATATCGAGCCGTCCCCGGCGGGCGGCCTCCTCGATCAGGGCGGCGGCCTCGCGGAGCCGGGCGTCTTCGGGCTCGGCGTCCTTTCGCGCAGCGCCCCAGGCCGAGCGGTCGACGAGATAGCCCAGCGCCTCGGCCAGGCTCGCGTCGCGCGGATCGCGCTCGATCGGCGGCGGCTTCGCCTCCGCCTCCGGCCCCTCCTTCGGCTTGGCCTTCAGGAACCATCGCCTGGCCAGGGGCCACAGCAGCGGCGACAGCGCGACCGCGACGAAGACGACCAGCAGAATGGTCTGGAGCCGGCTGTGGAACAGGCCGGGCGCGCCCTTTTCGGTATCGACCACCAGGGCCGACAGGCGCGCGCGCAGGTCGAAGATCAAGTCCGCAATCAGGAAGGCGGCCCAGCAAACCAGCCACACCGCCCGCCACTTCACGCGCCTCATCGCTCGTATCCGTCCGCCTTCGACAGGTCCGTCGCCGGCGGACCATAGCAGCCGACGCGGCGGCCGCAAAAGCGCGCCGCGCGGCGCGGGGGATCAGTCGTCCGCGTCGGACACGGGCGCCCGGACGCGCCGGTCGACGGTCAGCGTGAAGATGTCCGGCCGGGCATAATGGCCGCCCACGTCGCAGGCGGCCTTGGCCGCGAGGACGGCGTCGGGCGAGATCTCGGCGACGAGGATGATCTCGCCCTCCGCGGGCCCGGCGACGATCTCGCCGCGCGGGTCGATTACGCAGCTGTCGCCGGTGTTGGGCCAGATGTTGGCGAGCCCGGCATAGCGTTCGGGGATGTCCTCCGCCCGGCGCAGGCCGCCGACGGCGAGCACGTAGCAGCCCGCCTGGGCGGCGAAGGCCCGCGACAGCAGGTGCATCTTGGAGACGAAGCGCTGCTCGGGCGCCGGGGCGCCGTGCTCGGTGCCCGGCCAGACCGAGACGTGGAGCTGGGTGCCGCCGGCCATCAGCGCGTAGCCCGGCAGCACCATCGCGTGCTCCCAGCAGTTGAGGCCGCTGATCCGGGCATAGTCCCGCTCGTGGACCTCCAGCCCCGAGGCGTCGCCGTCGGCCCAGGCGATGCGCTCGGCATGGGTCGGCTTGAGCTTGCGGTGGCGGCCGAGGATGCGGCCCTCGCGGCCGATGAACAGCAGCGTGCAATAGGCGCTGCCGCCGGACGGCGCCAGCTCGGTCGCGCCGATCACCACGTCGATGCCGGCGTCGCGCGCCGCGGCGCACAGCTGGTCGGTCTCGGGCCCCGGAATCTGGATCGCGTTGGCCAGGAAGTCGGCCATCGCGGCCCAGTGCAGGGGGTCGGCCGGCGGGCTGAAGATGAAGAAGGGGTGGCCCGATATCCAGGTCTCGCCGAAGGCCGCGAGCCGAGCGCCCGTCCGCCCCGCCTCGGCGATCAGGCGGCAGGCCTTCTCGGTCGAGGCCGCCTTGTCGAACAGGATCGGCGCGGCCTGAACAACGGCCACCGTGAAAGGCGTCATATCCTGCATCGCGGTCTCGGGTCGGCCAGTGCGCGTCCGGGCTCTACTCGGCCGCGATCCGCGCGTCCCGCGCCATCAGCTTGTCGAGGGCGCGGCGGGCCGGGCGGCGCGCGATGTCGTGCTTGATGTCGAGCAGCGGCATGCCCGCCGTCTCCTTCAGCGACTGGTGCTGCGCCTCCAGGAACTCGACGTCCTCCATGAAGGTGTCGGCGACTTCCTTGAACAGCGTCTCCGTCACCGCCGGGTCGCCCGGCTTGTGGCCGTTGGCGGCGCACCAGAAATAGTGGCAGCTGTCCTCGGTCTCCGGCGTCGCGCCGTGATAGAGGCGGATGTTGAAGCCGCCCGGCTGCTCGCGGTTCTCCTCCGCGCCCCGGCCGACCTCGAGCGAGCCGGTCCACTGGAGCACCGAGGCGGGGGCGACATATTCGAAGTCGGCCCAGCGGTCGACCCGCACCTCGTCGCCCCAGCCGGCGCTGCGGGCGAAGGTCGGCGGCGGCACGCTGTCGAGGATCCAGCGCACGAAGTGGACGCCGGTTTCCTTGCGCTCGACGTCGATCCGGGCGTTGACCTGGGCCATCACCGGCCCGCCGCCGATCGTCTTCGTGTGGACGTGGGGGACGTGGGTCAGGTCCATCAGGTTGTCGATCAGCAGCATGAAGTCGCAGTCGATGTGGAAGACCGCATGCTGATGGGGCCAGTGCTCCGGATCGTCGTTCCACGGATAGTCGATGATCTGGCTCTCGTCGGCGGCCGCCGGGTCGCCCATCCAGATCCACACGAATTCCTGCCGCTCGACGACCGGGAAGCTGCGCACGCAGGCCTGGGGTGGGACCGAGTCCTGGCCGGGGATCGACACGCACCGGCCGTCGCCGGCGAAGATCATGCCGTGATAGCCGCATTTCAGGCCTTCCGGCACCACCTTGCCGAGGCGCAGCGGCACGGCGCGGTGGCAGCAGCGGTCCTCGAGCGCGTGGACCGCGCCCGCGGCGTCGCGGAACAGGACCACGCGCTGGCCGAGCAGGGTCCGGGCGAGGATACCGTCCTCCTCGACCTCGTGACCCCACGCGGCCATGTACCAGGCGTTGACCGGCCAGGGCGGCCGCTGGTCTTCCGTCGGCACGGCGGACCCCGCTACTGCGCGTTGGCGGTGACGGCCTTCGCCTGGGCGCGGAAGTAGTCGTAGGCCGCCTTGCCGTCGATGCCGAGCTTGTTGGCGCGGTCGATCCAGGCCTGGTGGATCGGCGTCCAGGCCTTGTTCAGCGCCGCCTGGAGGGCGGGGGAGGCGGTCCGCAGGTCCTTGCCGTCGGCCTTGAACCGGGCCTGGGCCTTGGCCTCGACGGCGTCCCAGTGGCGCGAGCCGAGGGCCAGCTTCTCGCCCGACACGCTCATCACCGCCTTGCGGTCGGCCTCGCTCAGGCTCGACCAGGCCTTGGGCTGGACCATGACCGTGAAGTTCGGGGTGAACACGCCGCCGGGCATGATCGTGCAGGACTTCGCGTATTGGGAGGCCTTGAACGAATAGGCGTCGCTGACCGAGAGGCCGGAATAGCCGTCGACGATCCCCTTGGAGACGATCGAATAGACCCGCGCGCCGGGACCCGGGACCACCGACGTCTTCATGCGGGCCATGGCCGCCGCCGAGAAGCCCGGCATCGACCACATCTTCATGCCGCGCATCGTCGCGACCGAGTCGATCGGCCCCTTCAGGCCGCAGATCACGCCGGCGGAGCCGCTCACGAAGCCGAGCACGACGACGCCCGGCAGCGGATGCTTGGCCTTGAAATACTTGTTGTAGGTGCGCCACAGGGCGGTCGCGACCCCGGGGCCGCTGGTGAACATCAGGGGCAGCTGGCCGATCTGGATCAGCGGCGCCTTGGCGACCAGGAAGGCGTTCATGGTGTAGGCCGAGTCGACGATCCCGGTGCGCACCGCGTCATACAGGCGCGGCGGCGGGGCGACCGACTTCTGCAGGACCTTGACCGTCACGCGTCCCTGGGTGGCCTTTTTCACGTTGGCCGCCCATTCGGGGATGATGACCCCGTTTATGACATGCTTGGGCGTGCCTATGATGGAGAAGACCAGCTCGCGCGCCTGGGTCGGGGTGACGGTGGCGGCCAGCAGGAGCGCCGGGGCCAGGGCCTTGATCGGAAGGAAGGTTGCCTTGGACTTCATGAGGGTCCTCCATCGGCGTGAGTGGCTAGGGGGCGGCCATCGCAAAAATATCTGTTGTTGCAGATATTGACTCGCCTGCGACATTTCGTCAAGCCACGGGCAGGGGCAAGGAAGGGTTTCGGTCAGATGGAGTCGGAGACAAAGTACGACGGCAAGGCGGTCCGCGGCGCCTCTGAAGCCGGTGCCGGGGACGGCGAGGAGGACCGGGCCAGCGGGCAGGTCACGCTCAAGGGGCTGCCCTTCGTGATGAAGGACAACCCGCTCTATCTGATGACCCGGGCCATCGACCGGGTCGCGCGCAACGTCGAGGCGGCGCTGGGCGCGCACCGCTTTTCCCAGACCCATTGGCGGACCCTGGTCGCCCTCGCCGAGAACGAGCCGCTGTCGATCGGCGAGCTGTCCGACTTCACCTTCGTCGAGGGCTCCGCCCAGGGCCGGGCGATCGCCAAGATGGAGGCGGACGACCTGGTCCGCCGCGAGCATGACCCCGCCGACCGGCGCATCGTTCGGGTCGTCCTGACGCAGGCGGGCTGGGCCCGGCTCGACGAGCTCAAGCCCGTCGTCGTCGGCGAGATCGACCGCGCTATCGCCAACCTGTCGCGCGCCGACCTCAAGCAGCTGATCGGCTATCTCCACGACATCGCCGATACGGCAGAGGCGGCTCACGATCGGGCGGAGACCGAGCCGCGCGACGCGAAGCGGGCCGCGTCCGAAACGCCGCGCTAGGCACCGCCTGCCGGCACGCCGAAGGCGGCCCCCTAAAGGCGCGCTACGCCACCGTGGCGAATAAAATAATGGGTGTTTTTGTTATCTAAATGTATCTAAAATAATTTTGATTATTTAAGAAAACCCCATTTGTATTATTTAAATATTGATAGTAAAAGATTTGTATTTACGAAAATATAGGACAAGATATTATTGAAAACTTCTTTGGGCGACCTATATCGTAAGAGCGACAAATCATTGTCGTTCAGCGCGAAGGATATTCCATGTCCTACAAGCAGTTTTCGTCCAAACAGGATTCGATAGCGGCTGCCCAGGCGGCGCCCGCCAAGGATGGTGCCGCGAACAAGGCGGTGCCGCCCGCGCAGCCTGCCAAGCCCGAGCCGTCCCCCAAGGCGTAGCGCCGGGAGCGGGGGAGGCGCTCCTTCCCCGCGCACCCCCGGTTGGGACGAAACCCGATAATTCAGGAAAACCCCGCTGACGACCCGCACAACCAAGACAAGCGTAACCTTCGGTAAGCCGTTCGTGCTCGACTCCTACGGCGACGCACTGCCGGCCGGCCGCTACGAGGTCGAGATCGACGAGGAGCGACTGGAGGGGCTGTCCTTTCCCGCATACCGGCAGGTGTCGATGCAGCTTCACCTGCACCCGTCGCCCGCGCATCCGGGTCGGCACCAGATCCTGACTCTCAACCCCCGGGAACTGGACGAGGCCGTGCGACGTGACCAGGCCGCCGCTGCAGCGGACCCGCCGAATGCCGAGGCCGCCGGCCTGACCGAAACGCTCATCGCGCCGGACGAATAGACCCGCCCGCGGCCGCGCCGGAAGCCCTGCCCGGTCGCCGACAGACTCGCACGTGCCGGGGTGGAACAAAGCGGCGGACGACCCGCCCGGAAGGATTGAACAATGCGGATTTCTCCCCCTC
>CAMYMQ010000097.1 GCA_947259335.1 uncultured Alphaproteobacteria bacterium
GGCATAGCCGGGCCGCCGCCGCACGCACCGCCAGGCCCGCCAGACCCGGCCCGGCGCTTCGTGCAGGTATTCCGGCAGATAGGCCACCGGCGCCCGGATCTCGCGATGGATCGGGTGGACCGCCTTGTCGGTGGGCCGGCGCATGGAATAAAGCCGGATGTCGAGCCCGGCGCGCTCCAGGCCCAGGATTTCCTGGGCAATGAAGGTTTCCGACAGTCGGGGATAGCCCTTCAGCAGGAATGCGACCGGGCCAGGTGAATGCGTCATCAAGGGGTCCCGGCGCCGGCTCAGGCCCTCGACAGCCGCAGGCCGGCGTCGCCCTGGGCGAGGTAGTTCTCGACCAGGCGGTTGACGTTGTCGATCCCGTCCAGCAGGCCGGGAACCACGACCGAGGAGGGCGGCCGCTGTTGCAAAAGCTGGCGGATCGCCGTCGCCATGCGGGCCGGATCGCGGATGCCGTCGTCCGGCAGCATCGACAGCAGGCCGAGCTCCTGCGCCCGGGACGCGCGGATGAGCTGCTCGCGCCGGGGTTCGGTGCGCGGCACCAGAAGCGACGGCTTGTCGAAGGACAGGATCTCGCAGAACGTGTTGTAGCCGCCCATCGCGACCACGCCGTTCGCCTGGGCCATCAGCGGCTCGAAATGGGCGTCGAAGGTCAGCGCGTCGACATTGCCGAGCGCGCTGGCCCGCTGCAGGAACTCCGACTGGCGCTCCTGCTGCATGAAGGGTCCCAGCACGATCAGCGCGGCGATCGGCATGTTGGGGTCGTTCTCGTAAGCGGTCAGCACCCAGTCGACCAGCGCCTCGCCGTCGCCGCCGCCGCCCGGCGTCACCAGGATATAGGGCCGGTCGCCGAAGCTCAGGTCCGGGGTCACCGATATCGCCTCCGGCACGCGGCGCCGCAGATAGCCGGTGTAGACCATCTTGCGCTGGACCGAGAGCGGCACGTTGAGGCCGGAAAGCGGCTCGCAGATCTGCGGCAGGCCGTAGACCCAGATCGAATCGTAGTAGCGCACCAGTGCCGGCATCGCCTGCTTGCGTTCCCACTCGGGCTGCAGCAGTTCGGGCTCGTCCATCACGTCGCGCAGGCCCAGCACGCAGGGCGTGCCCCGGGCGC
Source organism: uncultured Alphaproteobacteria bacterium (assembly GCA_947259335.1). Taxonomy (GTDB): domain Bacteria; phylum Pseudomonadota; class Alphaproteobacteria; order Bin65; family Bin65; genus CAMYMQ01. The sequence continues at coordinate 1,118 of CAMYMQ010000097.1, forward strand.
GCAGCATGGCCAGCGTGTCCTCGATCTCGCCGCGCAGCCCCAGGGGCTCCTTGTCGACGATGAACAGGTTGGGGGAGAACACCTCGGCGGTGTGGCGGATGATCGAGGCGCGAATCGCCAGGGTCTGTTCCAGCCCGATATGCAGCTTGAGCGAGGTGTACTCGCCGTTGCGCAGCTTGATGACCCCCGGTATCCGCACGAAGTCGACGCGCGAGCGGAAGTCGAAACTGCCGATGATCGGCGAGCCCGACAGGATCAGCACGGAAAGCTTGCTGTGCCGCTCGACCAGCGAGTGCGCGATTTCTCGGCACCGGCGCAGATGCCCGAGACCGAAGGTGTCATGGCTGTAGATCAGGATCCGAAAGCCATCCATGTCGATGGTTCGGTCCAGCGTCTTTTGCTGAGGCGTGGTGCCCGGGTGCGAAAAGGTCATCGTGGCATCCCCCGAAGCGAGATCCTTACCGGTCCCGCATTGCATCGCATGAACGTGTCGGGATTCTTTGTCGCCAGCGCCCGGTACCTTCGCTATGCTGACAGAAATACAAGAACAGTTCAATATTCGGGGCCGGGCCGCGGAACGGCCCCCTTTTGCGATCGGGGCATCGCAGCGGGTTCATGGACAAAAGTATCCTCCGTTTCATTCTGCGCTACAGCGCGAAGCAGCAGTTGGTGGTCGTCGCCCTGACGATGCTGTCCTGGCCCGTGCTGTATGCGACGCTCGAACTCCCCAAGTCGATCGTCAACGAGGCGATCGGCGGCAAGGCGGGCTGGACCCGGGGAATCCTGGGCGAGACCCTCGATCAGGTCACCTTCCTGGTGATTCTGTGTTTCGGCTTCCTGCTCTTCGTGGTCGCCAACGGCGTCATCAAGTATTTTCTCAACGTCTATGCCGGCCGGCTGGGCGAGCGGATGCTGCGCCGCCTGCGCTTCCAGCTCTATTCGCGGGTTCTGCGCTTCCCGCTGCCGCATTTCAAGAAGGTCTCGCAGGGCGAGATCATCCCGATGATTACGGCGGAGGTGGAGCCGCTCGGCGGCTACATCGGCATTGCGATGTCGACGCCCATGTTCTTCGGCGGAATGCTGCTGGTCTATCTCGGCTTCATCTTCGCCCAGGACGTCTTCCTGGGCGCCGCCGCGATCGCGCTCTATCCGGTGCAGATCTATGTGATTCCCAAGCTCCAGGCCAAGGTCATCGCCCTGGGCCGCCGGCGTGTGCGCGAGGTGCGCAGCCTGGCCGACAAGATCGGCGAATCGATCGGCGGCGTGACCGAGATTCACGCCCACGACACGTCGGTCTTCGAGCGTGCCGACATCACCCGGCGCCTCGATCGCATCTACCTGATCCGCTACGAGATCTTCCGCCGCAAGTTCGCGATCAAGTTCCTCAACAGCTTCATGGCGCAGCTGACGCCGTTTTTCTTCTACCTGATCGGCGGCTATTTCGTGATCAAGGGCGAGCTGACCATTGGCGCGCTGGTCGCCGTGCTCGCGGCCTACAAGGATCTCAGCGCGCCGTGGAAGGAGTTGCTGAACTACTACCAGCTCCAGGCCGACGTGAAGGTGAAGTACGAGCAGGTCATCGAACAGTTCGATCCGCCGGGCATGCTCGACGAGGCCCTGCAGGACGCTGACGAGGGCGGCCCGGAGGCGGCGACCGGCGCGCTCACGGGCGCGAACGTCACCTACACCGAGGACGGCCGGGCGAAGTCGGTCGAGGGGCTCAATTTCCAGATCGACCTCGACACGCATGTCGCGATCGCCGGGGCCGGCGGCAGCGGCAAGGACGACCTCACCCTGCTGCTCGCCCGCCTGATCCAGCCCACCGCCGGTCAGATCCGGATCGGCGACGCCCGCACCGACCAACTGCCGGAATCCTTCCTCGGCCGGCGGATGGCCTATATGAGCGCCAGCCCCTACCTGTTCTCGACATCGGTCCGGGACAACCTGATCTACGGCCTCAAGCACCGGCCGGTCGACGAGACTGGGATCGACGAGGAATTCGCGGCCGACCGCGACCGGTACCTTGCCGACGCGGACACCTCGGGCAATATCACGCACAATCCGCACGCCGACTGGACCGACTATGCCGCGGCCGGCGTCGACAGCCGCGAAGCCCTGGTCAGGCGTTCGATCGAGGTGCTCAAGGTCGCCGACATGGGCGACGATCTGTACCAGTTCGGCCTGCGCGGCTCGATCGATCCGACGGCGCAGCCGGACCTGGCGGAGGCGATCCTGCGGGCGCGCCGCGCGCTGCGGGAGAAACTGGCCGAGACCGGCCGGGACAATCTCATCGAGCCGTTCGACCGCGAGACCTACAACACCAACGCAACCCTCGGCGAAAACCTGCTGTTCGGCACGCCCCGGGACAACACGTTCGACATCGACAGGCTCGCCGATCATCCCTATGTCGCGTCGGTGATCGACGATGTCGGGCTGACCCAGGAGCTCGTCGTCACCGGCCGTCAGCTCGCGGAGATGATGGTCGAGCTGTTCTCGGGGCTTCCGCCTGGCCATGAGTTCTTCGAGCAGTACAGCTTCATCGGGTCCGACGAGCTGCCGGAATACCAGCAGCTCCTGACGCGGACTGCTGGGCAGGAGCCGGACGCGATGCGGCCCGAGGACCGGCAGCGCTTTCTGTCCCTGCCGCTCAAACTGATCCCCGCCCGGCATCGAGTCGGCCTGGTGACCGACGAGATCCAGCACAAGGTGCTGCAGGCCCGGCACAAGTTCGCCGAGAATCTGCCGGAGGAATTGAAGGATTCCGTCGAGTTCTTCGACGAGGACACCTACAACGGCGCCGCCACGCTGCAAGACAACATCCTGTTCGGCAAGGTCGCCTACGGACAGGCCCAGGCGGCGGTCAAGGTCAGCGCCATTATCGGCGAGGTGCTTGACAGTCTTGAGATGCGGGACGACGTCATGGCTGTCGGCCTGTCCTATCAGGTCGGTGTCGGCGGTGCGCGGCTGTCGGCGGCGCAGCGCCAGAAGCTCGGCCTTGCCCGCTGCATCATCAAGCGCCCCGACGTGCTGATCGTGAACGAGGGGATCACCAGTCTGGACGGCGCCTCGCAGAGGCGGGTATTGCAGGCGGTGCTAAAGGAATTCAAGGGCCGCGGCGTGATCTGGACATTGCATCGTGCGGCCTATGCCGACCAGTTCGATCGGGTCATCGTCATGCGCAGCGGCAAGATCGTCGAGCAGGACGAATTCAAGGCGTTGGACCGCGATGGAACGACCCTACGCGAACTGCTCAAGAACGAGTAAGCTTCATCGGGTTACCGAGAGGATGAAACGGTGAGTCTCAACGAAGAAGTCGAACTGCTCCGCAACATTCCGATGTTTGCGAACATCGAGCCGTCGAAGCTGAAGCTTCTGGCTTTCACCAGCGAGCGGCTCACTTTCAGCGAGGGTGACTTCCTGTTTAGCCAGGGCGATTCCGGCGATGCCGCCTTCATCATCGTGGACGGCGAGGCCGACGTGATGATCGACACGCCCGACGGGCCGCTGACGGTCGCCCACTTCAAGAAGAACGACATTGTCGGCGAGATCGCCATCCTGACGGACGTCCCGCGCACGGCGACGGTCCGGGCCAGCACCAAGCTGGAGACGATGGTCATCTCGAAGGAACTGTTCTTCCGCCTGGTCATGGAGTTTCCGCAGATCGCCGTCGAAATCATGCGAGAGCTGGCCAAGCGGCTGGAAGCGACCAACGCCCGTCTGCGCACATTGAGCAGCCACGCCGCCTGATCCCGGCGTCCGGCGCGGAGGGTCGCGATGCCGACCGGCGAGAGCCGTCTCGACCGCATGATCGCGCGCCTGACGACCCAGCGGGCCTGCCTTGCGTCTGCGGCCGCACTGATTGCCGGCGTGCCCGGCGCGGTGCTGGAAGTCGGGCTCGGCAAGGGCCGCACCTACAGCCACCTTCGCCTTCTCTTCCCCGACCGCGATATCTGGGCGTTCGACCGCGAGGTCCATGCGCCCGACTTCAGCCGTCCCGCCGACGACCGCATCATCCTTGGCGATTTTCGGCAATCGATGCCCGACGCCGTCGGCTCCCTGCCGTCGCCCGTCGCCCTGATCCATGCTGACATCGGCACCGAAAAACGGCGCGGCGACGATGAACTGGCGCGCTTCGTCGGACAGACGCTCGGGCCGCTGCTGGCTCCCGGCGGGCTGATGGTCGGCGACCGGGAAACAGAACCGCCGGCCTGCGCCCGGCTCGACGCGCCTCCCGTCGCCCTGCCCGACGGTATCGCGCCGTGGCCCTACTTCCTCTACCGGCGGACCTGAAGCCCCCGGGGATCTAGCGCCGCGCGCGAACGATCAGCGAGACCAGCCGTTCGAACTGGCGCCGGGTGATGAAGGCGTGCTTGCGGCAGAACTCGGTCTCCCGCGCCGCCCGGTCGAGGCAGGAGAGAACCAGCCGTTCGAGGGCCGCCTCCGGCTTCTCGCCGCCGCGGAGCGCCAGGACGAAGCGGCGGATGAACTCCGTGGTGTCCGACTGGTGCACGACGACCGTATTCCAGGCGGGAATGACGAACACGGCCTGCTGACCCAGTCCGAGCGCCCAATAGGATCCGTCGGGCAGGCCGGTGCTTCGTGCCGGCACCCACCACAGATAGCCGTGGCCGGCCCGCAGCCCGCCCATACCCGTGTCGCCGGTCTCGGTGGTGATGCGATCGATCCAGTCCTTGGACAGGATGCGCTTGCCACCGAACGTGCCGCCATTGAGATAGATCCTCCCGAAGGTCGCGAGGTCGCGCCCGGACAGGCGGAACATGGCGGCCCGGTGCATCGACCGCCGGGGTGCCCGGGCATAGCGCACCGCGCGAGGGGAAAAGTCGCGCAGGCCGGCCGGCC
>CAMYMQ010000098.1 GCA_947259335.1 uncultured Alphaproteobacteria bacterium
CCCGCTGATCGCGGTCCACGGCACCTCGGGCACGCGCGGGCGCTGGCCGCCGATCCTGCCCTACATGGAGCCGCATCTCAGCGTCTACGCCATGGACCGGCGCGGCCGGGGCGCGAGCGGCGACGCCGAGCCCTATGTGTTTGCCCGGGAATTCGAAGACGTCGCGGCGGTCGTCGACGGCATCGCCGGAGAGACCGGCGGGCCGGTCAACCTGTTCGGCCATTCCTACGGCGCGGTCTGCTCGCTCGAAGCGGCTCTGCGCACCGGCAACCTGCGCCGGCTGGTGATCTACGAACCGCCGCTGCCGGTCGACAAGCCGGTCATTCCGCCGGAGCCGCTGGCCGAGGTCGCGGCGGCCACCGCGACCGGCGACCGCGAGAAAATCGTCACCACCTTCGTGACCAAGATCGTCCGGGTGCCGCCCGGCGAGCTCGAGATGCTGCGCGGCATGCCGAGCTGGGCGGAACGGATCGAGGCGGCGCACACCATCCACCGCGAACTGAACGCGCTCGACCACGACTATGAGCTCGACCTCGACCGGTTCCGGGCCATCACCGTCCCGACCCTGCTGCTGCTCGGCAGCGAGAGCCCGTCCTTCCTCAAGAACGCGACCCACGCCCTCGCCGGCGTGCTGCCCAACGCGCGGCTCCATGTGATCGAAGGCCAGGCCCACAACGCGCCCGACGGCGTCCCCGAGGAATTCGCCCGGCTGCTGGTCGACTTCGTGACCGGTACGGCCTGACCCGGCCTACGCCGGCGTTGCCGGGCCGCGGCGCTCCTCGCGCCGCAGCAGCACCTTGTGCCCCTCCTCGATCACCAGCAGCAGCAGGGCGACGCCGAGCAGCGTCAGCCAGTTCTGCAGCGATACCGGCTGGAGCGACAGCACGTCGCTCAGGCCCGGCGTATAGGTCGCGCCGATGTGGACCGCCTGGGCCAGCGGCACGGCGAGCACCAGGAACGGATTGGCGAAGAAGCGGATCCGGAAGATCGAGCGGGTCTCCGACCGGCTGCTCAGCGCGTGGATGTTGCCGAACAGGATCATCAGCATGAGGGTCAGGTTGCGCGCCTCCGCCTCGGGGGTGCGCTGGTCGAGCAGGACCCAGTAGGTCGCGAAGGCGAGCAACCCCATCACCGAGCCGGTGACCAGGACATGCTCGACGATGCGCCGCTCGAAGATCGGCTCGCGGCTCTTGCGGGGCCGCCGTTCGAGTTCGTGTCCCTCCCTGGGCTCGAAGGCCAGGGCCACGTCCTGCAGCCCGTTGGCGACCAGGTTGAGCCACAGCAGCTGGATCGCCGTCATCGGCATCGGCAGCCCCGCCAGGGCGGTGCAGAAGAACAGCAGCAGCGCCGAGAAGCCGGTCGCGATCAGCAGCGCGATGACCTTGCGGATGTTGTTGTAGACGACCCGTCCCTGTTCGATCCCGTCGACGATGGAGGCGAAATTGTCGTCGGTGATGATCAGGTCCGCCGTCTCCCGCGCCACGTCGGAGCCGCGCTTGCCCATGGCCACGCCCACGTTGGCGCGGCGCATGGCCGGGGCGTCGTTGACCCCGTCGCCGGTGACGGCCACGAAATGGCCGCCGCGCATGAAGGAGGCGACGATCTGCTCCTTCTGGGTCGGCTCGATCCGGGCAAAGACCCGCGCCGGCTGGACCAGCGCGTCGAGCGCCGCCTCCCCCCGCCCGCTCGCCTCGGCGATCATGGGGCCGGTGACGACCGGGTCGCCGAGGGCGTGGAGGCCGAGGTCCCGCGCGATGGCGGCGGCGGTCAACGGATGGTCGCCCGTCACCATGGCGACGCCGATGCCGCTGCTCCGGCAGCGCTGCACGGCGCCGCGCGCCTCCGGGCGAACCGGGTCGATCATCGCGGCCATGCCGAGATAGACCATGTCGCCCAGCTGCGCCTCGGCGCTGGCCCGGTCGGCCTGGCGGCGCGCCAACGCAATGACGCGATAGCCTTCGCCCGCCAGTGTCTGGAAATCCCTTTCAATGGCGTCACGATCAATCGGCGCCGGCCCGTCGCGGGTGTCCATGGTGCTGCACAGGGCGAGGATCTTCTCCGGGCTGCCCTTGACGTAGAGCTGGGGCTCGCCGCCGAGCAGGTTCAGGCTGGCGCTGAAGGCGCGCGCCGACTCGTAGGGGATCAGCTCGAGGCGCGATTGCCGCGACCGGATCTCCGAGAGCGACAGGCCCAGCTTCTTGGCCAGCACCAGGAAGGCGACGTCGACAATGTCGCCGTCCCACGACCATTCGCCGCCGGCATAGTCGAGCACGCTTTCGTTGGCGAGGACGCCGGTGATGCACAACTCCTGCAGCCGCTCGCGGGCCTCGCCCTCGACCGCGCCCGGCGCCACGCCCTCTCCGGTCACCCGGAAGCTGACGCCGTCGGGCAGGTGGACCCGGCGGATGGTCAGCTCGTTGACCGTAAGCGTGCCGGTCTTGTCGGAGCAGATGAAGGTGCACGAGCCGAGCGCCTCGACCGCGACCAGCTTGCGGATGATGACCCGGCATCGCGCCATGCGGCGCATGCCGATGGCCAGCGCCACGGTCAGCGCGGCCGGCAGCCCCTCGGGAATGGTCGAGACGGCGAGGCCGATGGCCATCATTACCATGTCCCGCGCGTCATAGGTGCCGGACACGGTCATCAGCCCGACCAGCGCCAGGATCGCCAGGAAGATCGCGCCCGCGACGCTGTAGGTGAACCGGCGGATGCGGATCATCAGCGGCGGCTCGGACAGGCGCGTGCCGCTGACATGACGGGCAATCCGGCCGAGTTCGGTCGACAGGGCCGTGGCGACGACGATGCCCTTGCCCCTGCCGTGGGTCACGATGCTGCCGGCGAAACAGGTATCGAACCGTTCGGTCAGGGGCGCGCCTTCGGGCACCGGCATGTCCGCGTTCTTGGTCACCGCCAGGGACTCGCCGGTGAGCATCGATTCGTCGATCGCGAGGCTCTGGCTCGACGTCAGCCGCAGGTCCGCCGGGATCTTGTCTCCCGAATAGAGCAGCACGGCGTCTCCCGGGACGATCTGCTCGACGTCGATGCGCTGGGCCAGCCCGTCGCGGACGACGTGGGCCTGCCCCCGGACCAGGTTGCGCAGGGACGAGGCGGACTTCTGAGCGGAATATTCCTGCACGGTCCCGATTGCCGCGTTGAGCAGCAGCACCAGGATGATGAAGATCGCGCTGGGAATCTGGCTCACGGCCAGCGACACCGCGGCGGCGATCAGCAGGATGTAGATGAAGGGGCTGAGGAACTGGCGCAGGAAGATCCGGGCGACCCCGGGCTCCTTCGGCGCAGGCAGCCGGTTCGGCCCCACCGCCGCCAGCCGGCGCGCGGCCTCCGCGCTGGAAAGTCCCTCGCGCCCGGCGGTATCGGTCCCGGTCGCTTCGGTTGTGGTCGCTTCGGTTGTGGTCGCTTCGATCATGGCCGCCACCATCCGACCACAACGCCGTTACCCAGAAAAGTCGGTTCGACGGGTCACCCGAAGGCCTCGCGATAGGCGAACAGGGCCGGCGTGCCGCCCGTGTGGATGAACAGGACCGGGCGTCCGGGGTCGAAGGCGCCCGCGCGGACCATCCCGATCAGCCCCGCCATCGCCTTGCCGCTGTAGACGGGATCGAGGATCAGGGCCTCCTGCCGGGCGGCGAGTTCGACCGCCGCCCGCATGCCGTCCGTCACCGCGCCGTAGGAGGCGCCGGCATAGCCGGACTCGACATGAGCGAGCGCCTCGATATCGCCCAGGTCGGCCTCCAGCGTTTCGGCCAGGTCCGAGGCCAGGGCGATCACGTCGCCGCGCAGCCGCTCCGGCTCGGCCTCGATGTCGATCCCGATCGCGCGGATCTCCGGGGCGTACAGCCGGAAGCCGGCGAGGAAGCCCGCCTGGGTGCCGGCGCTGCCCGAGGCGAAGACGGCGGCCTGGAATTCGACGCCCTGGGCTTCGGCCTGGGCCGCGACCTCGCGCGCGGCGCGCACGCACCCCAGCGTCCCCGTCACGTTCGACCCGCCATAGGGAATGATGAAGGGGTTGCGGCCGTTGGCGCGCAGGGTTTCTGCCACCTCCGGCAGGACGACGTTGCGGTCGACCCGGTCGAACGGATGAAACTCGACGCTCGCCCCGAGCAGACGGTCGAGCAGGATGTTGCCGGTCGCCTCGTAGTCGGCCTCGGTATCGGGAACCCGGCCGGTCAGCAGCACCAGATGGCAACCCATGCCAAGCTTGGCCGCCGCGGCCGCGGTCTGGCGGACGTGGTTGGACTGGACCACCCCGGCGGTGATCACGGTGTCGGCGCCGGCCGCCCGGGCCTCGGCCATCAGATATTCCAGCTTGCGGGTCTTGTTGCCGCCGAAGGCGAGCCCGGTCGCGTCGTCGCGCTTGACCCACAGTGGCGGGCCGCCCAGGGCCGCGCCGAGACGCGGCATCGGCTCCAGCGGCGTCGGCAGGTGGGCGAGCGGGACTCGCGGGAAGCTGTCGAGGTCGCGCGCCATGCCCCTCTGGACCCGATCGGCTACTTGAAGATGCTGCCGAGCAGGCCGCGGGCGATCTGGCGGCCCATCTGGCTGCCCACGCTGCGGACCATGCTCTTGGCGAAGGCCTCGCCCAGCCCCTGGCGCCGGCCCGTGGAGCCGAAGATCTGGTCGAACAGTCCCCGCTCCTCGCCGGGCTTCTCCTTGGACCGGGTGTTGTCGGCCTCCTCGGCGTCGCGCATCTTTTCCTCGGTGCGCTTGGCCAGCATCTCGAAGGCGCTCTCGCGGTCGACCGGTTCGTCATACTTGGCGGCCACCGGGCTCGCCTTCATCGCCGCGGCCCGTTCGTCGCCGGTGATGATGCCCAGCCGGGAGACCGGTGGGCGGATCATCGTGCGCCGCACCGGGGTCGGCGCGCCATCGGCGTCGAGGACGGAAACCAGCGCCTCGCCGACGCCGAGCTCGGTGATGATGCGACCGACATCCTCGTCACCGTCTGACCGGAAGGTCTCGGCGGCGGCCTGGACGGCGCGCTGGTCGCGCGGGGTGAAGGCGCGCAACGCATGCTGGACCCGGTTGCCGAGCTGGCCCAGCACCTCCATCGGCACGTCGAGCGGGTTCTGCGTGACGAAGAAGACCGCGACGCCCTTGGACCGGATCAGGCGGACCACCTGTTCGATCTTGTCGACCAGCGCCTTGGGCGCGTCGTCGAACAGCAGGTGCGCCTCGTCGAAGAAGAAGGCGAGCCTGGGCTTGTCGGGATCGCCGACCTCCGGGAGGCCCTCGAACAGCTCCGACAGCAGCCACAGCAGGGCCGTCGAGTAGAGCTTGGGATTGTTGATGAGCCGTTCGGCGGCGAGCAGGTTGACCACCCCCCGCCCGGTCATGTCCTGGCGCATCAGGTCGTCCAGCTCGAGCATCGGCTCGCCGAAGAAATGGTCGGCGCCGCTCTGCTCGAGGACCAGCAGGGACCGCTGGATCGAGGCGATGCTGGCGCTCGAGACCCGGCCGTACTCCCGGCCCACCGCGTCGCGATTCTCGTCGAGCCAGGCGAGCAGCGCGCGCAGATCGGGCAGATCGAGCAGCAGCAGCCCCTGGTCGTCGGAGATGCGGAAGGCGATGTAGAGAACCGCCTCCTGGATGTCGCTCAGGCCCAGGAGCCGGGCGAGCAGCAGCGGCCCCATGTCGGAAATGGTCGCCCGCAGCGGGTGGCCGCGCTCGCCGTAGACGTCCCAGAACACCACCGGCGCGGCGGCGTAGGACAGCGGCGCCAGGCCGAGCAGCTCGGCGCGCTCTGTCACCTTGGCGTGGTCTCCGCCGGGGCGCGCCAGTCCCGCGAGGTCTCCCTTCACGTCGGCAACGAGGCTGGGCACGCCGATGGCGGACAAGGCTTCGACCACGACCCGGAGCGAAACGGTCTTGCCGGTCCCGGTCGCCCCCGCGATCAGGCCGTGCCGGTTCAGCATCGACGGATCCAGCGTGATCGCCGCCGCGTCCGCCTTGCCCAGAAAAAGTCCGTCCGTCACCACCACCTCCAACCCCGTTGACCGGCGATTTAGCATGGTGGCGCCGCGAACTGAAAGCCGGCTCGGTGCGGCGAAAGCTCTGTGGACAGCCCAGCGCCAACCGCGTAGCGTTTCGCGCACCATGTGGGAGGGCATGACAATGACGGTTTTCCGGGGACTGGTGACCATTTTCGCGGGCGCGGGTCTCGCCGCGGCGGTAGCGATGCCGGCCGCCGCCGATCTGGTCTGCAAGCGCGCCGACATGTCGCGTTTCGAGCCCGAGGCGCGGCGCAACACGACGGTATGCGCGACCTCGTCGCTGTCGGTGCAGAAGAACTACAATTTCGGTCCGGACCAGGCGGTCGACTCCAATCCCAAGACGGCTTGGGTCGAGGGCGCGCGGGGCCCGGGCCTCGGCAACTGGATCATGCTGCGCTTCGACCAGGCCAAGCCGGTCCGCTATCTCGGCTTCGAGAACGGCTTCGGCAAGCAGATCGATTCGGAGCGCTGGGAACAGCTCGCCCGGGTCAAGGACGCCCTGATCGAAACCTCGGACGGCCTCCTCGAAAAGGTCCGCCTCAGGGATACCGACCAGCCGCAATTCGTCGACCTGGGCCGCGAGGTCCAGCCGACCTGGATTCGACTGACCCTGCTGTCGGTCTATCCCGGCACCAAGTGGCAGGATACCGCGCTGACGGAATTCTGGGCGATGCCCGGCGGCTTCCGCCCGGTGAGCCGCGATATCGTCCAGCGCGGCGCCAAGCCGGTGGAAACGGAGCCGGTCAGCTCGCCCTGACCGCCGGCCCCGCTCGCTGCGCGCCCTCCAAAGAAAAGGGCGGCCGAGTGATCGGCCGCCCTTCTTGATTCGCGTCGGTGCCGGCTATTTCGCGCGGAACGGCCCGTGGCAGCCGCCACAGCCCATCTTCGCCATCTTGCCGAACTGGGCACCCATCTTGGCCTTGTCGTTGGTGGCCGCGACCTTGACGAGGGCGACGGCCTCGGCCTGCAGGGTCATGGTGGTGCCCTTGAACTTGTCCCACTCGGTCCAGATGTTGGGTTTGGCCTTGGTTTTGCCGGCCTCGGGTCCGGAGCCCTTGGGGAACACCAAGGGTAGGGTCGGCGCCATCGCGGCGATCGCGGCGGCCTGCGCGGCCACCATCTTGCCGTCGCCCGCGCCGATCGCCGCCTTGATCGCGCCCATATGCGAGCCGATCGATTTCATCATGGCCTGACGCAGCGAAATCGCCTCGCCCGGCTCCAACGCCAGCGACGGCGCTGCCGTTCCGGCCAGAACGCCCAGCGCGATACCGGCCGCCAGTCCAAGCTTCAGTGCCTTCATCATGCAATCCTCCTCGCTCGGGAATTGGATCGCGCCCGCCTGTCCCGGCCGTGACGCTTGTCGGCAATCCTATCGTCTTCCGTCAGGCACAGGTGACGAAATGCCGGTCACGCACGAAAGTTTGAAAAACCTACAAACCGGAACCCTATTGTTGAGCAATATTTGACAATATACTGACCCGATGGACCGACTGCAGAGCATGGGGGTGTTTGCCCGCGTCGTCGAAGCCGCGAGCTTTTCCGCGGCGGCGCGCCAGCTTGGCCTGTCCCGGGCGGCGGTCAGCAAGCGGATCATCCAGCTCGAGGCCGACCTCGGCGTCCGGCTGCTCAACCGGACCACCCGGCGCGTGCTGCCGACCGAGATCGGGCGGGCCTATTACGACGCCTGCATCCGGACGCTGGCCGCCGCCGGCGAAGCCGACACCCTGGTCCGCCAGCTGCACGCGGAACCCCGGGGCACCCTGCGGATCAGCGCGCCGCATTCCTTCGGCACGCTGCATCTGGGGCGGGCCATCGCGGCCTTTGCCGCCGAGTACCCGGATCTCGGGATCAGCCTGACGCTCAACGACCGGATCGTCAGCCTGTCGGACGAGAATTTCGACGTGGCCCTGCGCATCTGCCGCGGCGTCTCGCCCAACCTGGTCGCCCGGGAACTGGCGCCGATCCGGATCGTGCCCTGCGCCGCGCCCGGCTACCTCGCCCGGCACGGCACGCCCCGCGTCCCGGCGGACCTGGCGCGGCACACATGCCTCCACTACACCCACATGGCGTCGGGCAACCTCTGGCCGTTCCGCGACGCCGAGGGCGAACACACCGTGCGGATCGACAGCCCCTATTCCGCGGACAACGGCGACGTGCTGCTCCAGGCCGCCGTCGCGGGACTGGGCATCACCAGCCTGCCGACCTTCATCACCTGGCGCGCCCTGATCGACGGGGCGGTCGAACCGGTCCTGCCGCACCTCACGGTGCCGCCGCTGACCCTGTTCGCGGTGCACGAGCGGCAGCCCATCCCGTCGGCCAAGGTCCGCTTGCTGATCGAATTCCTGGCCGCGCATTTCGGCGCCACCCCCTATTGGGACAAGGCCATCGACGCGGAAGCGGCGCGGGTGCCGGACAGTCAATTGACAAGGGCGCCGGCTTCCTGAACAACCTGCCGGTCCCACCCCCGGCCCACATCAGCGAGGAGATATGGAGCCCATCGCATCCGTCTGCGTCTATTGCGGCGCCCGCTTCGGCGACGACCCCGTCTACAAGGAGGCGGCCGAAACGCTCGGGCGCGAGATGGCGGCGCGGGGCCTGGAACTGGTGTTCGGCGGCGGCAACATCGGACTGATGGGCGCGATCTCCGACGCCGCGCGCGCCGCCGGCGGCAAGGTCACCGGGATCATCCCGCGCGACCTGAAGCGGCGGGAGATCGGCGGCGACAGCGAGGCCCGGCTGGTCGTGGTCGACAACATGCACGAGCGCAAGATGATGATGGCCCGGCTGTCGGACGCCTTCGTCGTACTGCCCGGCGGCCTCGGCACGCTGGACGAGACCTTCGAGATCGTCACCTGGCGGCAGCTCGGCTTCCACGACAAGCCGATCGTCATCGCCGACATCGGCGGCTACTGGGCGCCGATGCGCGCCACGATCGGGTCGATCGTCTCCCGCGGCTTCGCCGATCCCGTGGAAGGCGTCCTGATGGAATGGGTCGACGACATCCCCGGCGTCTTCGCCGCGCTGGAGCGCGCGAGCCCGCCGTCCAAGCCGATGGATACCCGGCCACTGTAATCGGCCGCTCTGGCCGGCCGCTCTTGGGGGCCGCTCCTAGGAGCCGAGCCGCGGGATGCCTACTGGCGCCCCTGGCGCCGCTTTTCCTTGTTCTCTTCGTGCACGCCATAGACATAGGCGCCGGCAGCGGTGCCCGCGACCACGGCGGCGCAGCCCGACGTGATGCCGACATAGCCGAACAGCAGAGCGATCAGGACAAGACGCTTCATGACAGGATTCCCCGCTTCGTTGCACAAAACCATGGTTATGGCGAATGGTGGCGATTTCGCGACGGCGATGCTTGCACGCAGGGTCTGCGGTGGTATTTTCCGCCGACCGCAGCGACATCCCGAGCACGACGCCCTTCGGCAGCCCGCGCTGCATCCCTGACGCACTCCGCCCAGTTTTCGGCACGAACACTTCGGAATTCGAGAGACACTTCATGAGCAAAATCAAGGTCGCCAACCCCGTCGTCGAGATCGACGGCGACGAGATGACGCGCATTATCTGGCAGTTCATCAAGGACAAGCTGATTCTGCCCTACCTGGATATCGACCTCAAATACTACGACCTGGGCATCGAGACGCGCGACGAGACCGACGACCAGATCACCATCGACGCGGCCAACGCGATCAAGCAGTACGGCGTCGGCGTCAAATGCGCGACGATCACGCCGGACGAGGCGCGGGTGGAGGAGTTCGGCCTCAAGAAGATGTGGCGGTCGCCCAACGGCACCATCCGCAACATCCTGGGCGGCACGGTCTTCCGCGAGCCGATCATCTGCCAGAACGTCCCGCGGCTGGTGCCGGGCTGGACCCAGCCGATCATCATCGGCCGCCACGCCTTCGGCGACCAGTATCGCGCGACCGACTTCGTCGTCCCCGGCAAGGGCAAGCTGACGATGAAGTTCGAGGGCGAGGACGGCGAGACCATCGAGCGGGAGGTCTTCGACTTCCCCAGCGGCGGCGTCGCCATGGCCATGTACAACCTGGACGACTCGATCCGCGACTTCGCCCGGGCCTCGCTGAACTACGGCCTGAACCGCCAGTATCCGGTCTACCTGTCGACCAAGAACACGATCATGAAAGCCTATGACGGGCGCTTCAAGGACCTGTTCCAGGAAATCTTCGAGACCGAGTTCGAGGACAAGTTCAAGGACGCCGGCATCACCTACGAGCACCGGCTGATCGACGACATGGTCGCCGCCGCGATGAAATGGGCCGGCGGCTTCGTGTGGGCATGCAAGAACTACGACGGCGACGTCCAGTCCGACACCGTCGCCCAGGGCTTCGGCTCGCTCGGCCTGATGACCTCGGTGCTGATGACCGCCGACGGCAAGACGGTCGAGGCCGAGGCCGCCCACGGTACCGTCACCCGCCACTACCGGATGCACCAGCAGGGCAAGGAGACCTCGACCAACCCGATCGCGTCGATCTTCGCCTGGACCCGCGGCCTCAAGTTCCGCGGCGAGATGGACGGCACCCCCGAGGTGAGCAATTTCGCCGAGACGGTGGAAAAGGTCTGCGTCGACACGGTCGAAGCCGGCCACATGACCAAGGACCTGGCGCTGCTGATCGGCCCCGACCAGAAGTGGCTGACCACCATGGGCTTCCTGGAGAAGCTGGACGAGGGCCTGCAGGCGAAGATGGGCTGAACCGGGCCCGTCGCCTTCGGTTTCCGCGAAAAAGGGGCGGGCTTCGGCTCGCCCCTTTTTCTTGCGCGATCGGGGGCACCTCAGGCGGCCAGCCTGCAGCCGATCGCCTTGCAGGCCGCCATGGACCCGAGACACACCGACACGTTCTCGAAGCCGCACCGCTTGAGCGCGGCGGCGGCTACCAGCGCGCGCTTGCCGCTGGCGCAGAAGGTGACGATCCGGGCGTCCTTGGGCAGCTCGGAGGCGCGGGACGCCACCTCGCCGACATAGATATGGGTCGTGTTGGGCAGGCTCGCTTCCTCGACCTCGTCGATGGAGCGGACATCGAGCAGCACCCGGTCGGGCCGCGGCACCCTGGACATCTCGCCAAGCTCATGGGCGTGCACCGCAGGAATCGTGCCGAACCGGTGGCCCGCCGTCTCCCAGGCCGAAATGCCGCCCTTGAGGAAGCCGCCGATGCGATCGAAGCCGAGCCGGCACAGCTCGCGGGTGGCCTGGACGACCTGCTCTGGACCGTCGGCGATCAGGCAGATGTCGGCGTCATAGTCGAGATACCAGCCGGCGAAGGACGCCAACATGTCGAGGGGGATGGCGTGGCTGCCGGGCACGTGACCGCCCGCGAAGGCCTCCGGGCTGCGCAGGTCGACCGCCTGGGCGCCCTCGTCCATCGCCTTGGCCAGGCCGTCGGCGTCGAGCGGCGCGACCACCGGCAGGGTGTCGAACTGGAGCGGCCCGTGCTGGTTCAACCGCTCCATCTGCTTGAAATAGGGCGGCTGGTAGTGGTTCTCGGCGGTCTTCATCCGGATGAACTCGTCGCGCCCGTCGACCTGGAGATCGGGGTTGAAGCGCCGCTCGTAGCCGATCGTCGAGAACATCCGGTCGGCCAGGCCCGCCCCGCAGACCGACCCGGCGCCGTGGGCCGGATAGACCAGCACGTCGTCGCCCAGCGGCAGCAGCTTGCCGAACAGGCTGTCGTAGAGCAGGCCGGACACCTCCTCCTCGCGCCCGGGATAGAAGTCGGTGCGCCCCGCCCCGCCGATGAACAGCGCGTCGCCGGTGAAAACCGCGACCGGCTTGTCGGCGTCATAGCCGGCGTCGGCGAGGCTCAGGGAAATGCTGTTGAGCGTATGGCCCGGAGTCTCGATCACCCGCAGGACGGCACAGCCGAAGCAGAAGACATCGCCCTGCCCCACGGTCTCGCCATAGGCGAAGGGGTTCTCGTCCTCGTGGCCGTGCAGGATCGCCGCCCCGGTCTTCCTGGCCAGCGCGCGCGAGCCGATGACATAGTCCTCGTTGCGGTGCGTCTCGAAGATGTGGGTGATCGCCACGCCCTTCTCGCGCGCGATGTCGAGATAGACCTCGCAGTCCCGGCGCGGATCGATCACCGCCGCCTTGGTCCCGTCGCCCACCATGTAGGAATAGTGGGCAAGCCCCTCGGATTTCACGGTTTCGATGAACATGATGCAGCACTCCTCCGGCATTCGGGAATTTGAATGCGAGGGTGCGGCGGGATGAGAGGCAGAGCATTAACCTGGGATGGAGGCGTGGTGGCAGCAGGTCTGTGACCTGCTAGGAACCGGCCCACGGGCGGAAATCTACCGATCGTGGTTACTTGACGGAAACTGCTGCAGTCGCCCAGGCCACTGCGAGCCCAATGGTAATGAGGACAAGCAGGCCGACACTCGCCCAATAGGGTATGGATGGGGTCAGTCGTGCCGGCCGGCCAAGAATCATGGCCAAAGCCCCCCCGCCGTTAGAGATAAGACCAGCGACGATGACGGGCTCGACAAGGCGGCCCGCAAGCGCCTCGTAGTATCCCCAGCCATAGATCGCAACCAAGGCGATCCACCCGACTCCAAGCATTCGGGCGAAGACAATCGGCTCAGGCGCAAAGCCGGTGCACCGGCGCAGCATCGATTCCGGCATCAGCAGGTACGGACCAGCCCATGCCAGGATCGTGACGAGGATTTTCACCAAGAGGACGATCTGAAGAAGCAGCAGGCCGTTGCAAACGAACACGGGCACCTCCCGGGCGCAAACGCCGTACGCCTAGTGCCCCAGCTCCTTCATCGCCTCGTCCAGCCCGCCCAGGGTCAGCTCGAACATCCGGTTCTCGAACAGATCGGAGATCATCCCGACCGAGGGCGTGTACTGCCAGTGGCGCTTGGGCACGGGGTTGAGCCAGACCGAGTGCGGGAAGGTCTCGGCGATGCGGCGCAGCCAGACCTCGCCCGCCTCCTCGTTCCAGAACTCGACCGAGCCGCCGGGCATGGCGATCTCGTAGGGGCTCATCGAGGCGTCGCCGATGAAGATGACCTTGTAGTCGGAGCCGTAGGTGTGGAGCACGTCCCAGGTGCTCTCCGGCTCGGAATGCCGGCGCTTGTTGTCGCGCCAGACATACTCGTAGAGGCAGTTGTGGAAATAATAGTATTCGAGATGCTTGAACTCGGTCCGCGCCGCCGAGAACAGCTCCTCGCAGACCTTGACGTGGGGGCTCATCGACCCGCCGACGTCGAAGAACAGGAGCACCTTCACCGCGTTGTGCCGCTCGGGCACCATCTTGATGTCGAGCCAGCCCTGCTTGGCGGTCGAGCGGATGGTGTCGGGGAGATCGAGCTCCTCGGCCGCGCCCTCGCGGGCGAAGCGGCGCAGGCGGCGCAGCGCGACCTTGATGTTGCGGGTGCCCAGCTCCAGCGAATCGTCGAGGTTCTTGAACTCGCGCTTGTCCCAGACCTTGACTGCGGAGAAGTTGCGGTTGCCGTCCTGGCCGATGCGCACGCCCTCGGGATTGTAGCCATAGGCGCCGTAGGGCGACTTGCCGGCGGTGCCGATCCACTTGTTGCCGCCCTGGTGCCGGCCCTTCTGCTCCTCGAGGCGCTTTTTCAGCTCCTCCATGAGCTTTTCCCAGCCGCCCATGGCCTCGATCTCGGCCTTCTCCTCCTCCGACAGGTGGAGCTCGGCCATCTTGCGCAGCCATTCCTCGGGGATGTTGTCGACGTCGAACAGCTCCGCGAGCATCTCCAGGCCCTTGAAGACATGGCCGAAGACCCGGTCGAACCGGTCGAGATGGCGCTCGTCCTTCACCAGCGCCGCGCGCGAGAGATAGTAGAAGTCGTCGACCCTGTATTCGGCCAGCCCGCGCTTTATCGCCTCCAGGAGCATCAGATACTCCTTGAGCGAGACCGGAACGTTGGCCTTGCGCAATTCGAGGAAGAAGTTGGTGAACATCAGCGGGCCGAGCCGGCGGACATCTTAGGATTCGACAAGACCCACGCGCCGTTCGATTCGATCGAGCCGCTCCGCCATGCGGTCGAACTGGGAACTGTGGCGCGCCAGGGTGACCTGGATCTGAGCCTGACCGGCCTCAAGGTCGCCAACGCGATGCGTCAACTCGCCGACGCGCTCGGAAAGACGATCGACTGCGCCCCTGATATGACGCAAATGCTCGAGAATGAGGCTTTCTGTTTCTTCGGTCATAGCGAGTCAATATAGCCCCGCCGGCACAGGCCGACAAACCCGCAACGCGCGGCACCTCTAATTCTTCTGCCGGCGCGCCATGAAGATCAGGCGTTCGAACTGGTGAACGTCCTGCTCGTTCTTGACCAGCGCGCCGTAGAGCGGCGGCAGCACGGTCTTCATGTCGTCGCTCTTGAGCGCCTCGGGCGGGATATCCTCGACGACGAGCAGCTTGATCCAGTCGAGCAGTTCCGACGTGCTCGGCTTCTTCTTCAGGCCCGGCACCTCGCGGATGTCGTAGAACACCCGCAGCGCCTCGCGCAGCAGCGATTTCTTCAGGCCGGGATGGTGGACCTCGATGATGTCGGTCATCGTCTCGGCGTCGGGGAAGCGGATGTAGTGGAAGAAGCAGCGGCGCAGGAAGGCGTCGGGCAGCTCCTTCTCGTTGTTCGAGGTGATGATGACCATCGGCCGCGCCTCGGCCTTGATGGTCTCGCCGGTCTCGTAGACGTGGAACTCCATCCGGTCGATCTCGAGCAGCAGGTCGTTCGGGAACTCGATGTCGGCCTTGTCGATCTCGTCGATCAGCAGGATCGGCGGCTGGGGGGCCGTGAACGCTTCCCACAGCTTGCCGCGCTTGATGTAGTTGGAGATGTCGTGAACCCGGTCGTCGCCCAGCTGCGAATCGCGCAGCCGCGCCACGGCGTCATACTCGTACAGCCCCTGCTGCGCCTTGGTGGTCGACTTGATGTGCCACTCGATCAGCGGGCGGCCCAGCGACCGCGCCACTTCTTGGGCCAGCACGGTCTTGCCCGTGCCCGGCTCGCCCTTGATCAGCAACGGGCGTTCCAGCGCGACCGCCGCGTTGACGGCGACCATCAGGTCCTCGGTCGCGACGTAGGTGTCGGTGCCGGAAAAACGCTTCTGTTCGGTCATGGTTCCTCGGTGATCGTCTCGGTCGCGGGCGGCCATGGGCGGGAGCCGGAGGCGCGCGGTCGAAAAGCAAGGTAGGCGGGACGGTTGCGCGATACAAGCCGCGGCGTCAGGCGTCCCCCTGCGCGCCGGTTCCCGTCCCGGTTTCCGCGCCCGGGTTCGCGCCGGGCATGCCCTGGTCGATCCAGCGCCGAACCGTGCGCACCACCGCCCCCATGTGGTAGGCGCCCGCTTCCACCGGATAGGCATGGTCGCGGCCGACCGGACAGGCCCGCCGGGCCAGGCAGCCCCGCGCCGCGCAGTTGGCACCGGCCGGGCTCTCGACATGGGTGACGCAGGCCACGGCATCGAACCGGTCGGGCTTGAAAGACTCGGCCGGACAGGCCTTCAGGCACGGCTTCTTTTCGCAGGTATCGCAGGGGCTTGGGCGCACCTCTTTGGCCGGCAGATCGAGCCGGTCGGCGAACAGGAACGCGCCGCGATAGACGTGCCACAGCCCGAAGTCGGGGTGGATCAGCAGGTTGATCGGCGAGCCGTGCACCGGCCCGGCGCGCCGGGCCCAGCGCATGATCGGCGGATAGGGGCGCCGGGTCGGGAACACGAGCTCGCCACCGACGGCGCCGGCCGCCTTCTCCAGATGGCCGTCGACCCAGCGGTCGAGGGGGTGGTCCCCGGCCATCGAAGGATTGTCCGCCGTGAACGCCCGCCACAGGTCCCCACCGGCGTTGCCCACCAGGACGACGGTCTGCGCCGGGCGGCCGTCGGCCAGCGCCGGAACGGCGTCATCGCCGGTCGGGTGAAAGCCGCCGCGGACGAACAGGCCGGTGCCCGACAACAGGCTGTCGATCGTCGCGGCGATCCCGCCGCTTGCCGGGCCGCCGGTTTGTCCGGTTGATGGAGGGGCGGGGGGAATCGTACTCTCCTGGCAAGGGTGTCGCGGACACCCATTAATCGGAGGGGACACTATGACCGTCAAGGGCCTGACGACCATCGGCGGCGCGACCGTGCTGCTGCTCACCGCCGGGGCGGGCCTGAACGGCTGCGCGACCGCGCCCGGTTCCGGCGATTTCGCGGCGCCGCCGGTCGGCACCGTGCTCCACTTCCAGCGCCCCAAGGGCGCCGCGCCGGTCGGCTTCCGGCACAAGATCGTGGCGGCGTCCGGCGACGAGCTCCTCTATCACGTCACCAATGAGACCAGCGAACCGACCAACGATCAGGTCCGGCTCTATCGCGGGCTGTTCTCCTACGCCTACTGGCGCCCGGGGCGCGGCTGGGTCGAGTACAAGTTCGACCGCGCGACGCTCGCGCCGCTGTGGCCGCTGAAGGTCGGCAACAGGGTCGACTTCCCGGTGACCTTCGGCTTCGCCGCGGCGAAGACCGAGGCCGAGGGCAAGGCGAAGTGGACGATGACCGAGCGCGGGCGGATGACCTTCGCCGTCCGCCGCCGGGAGCGGGTCACCGTGCCGGCCGGCACCTTCGACACCTTCGTCATCCACCGGGTCCGCAACTTCACCCTGGTGGCGCCGCCGCACCGCCGGATCGCCGTCGAGCGGGTGAGCTGGTATGCGCCGTCGCTGGGCTATGTCGTGCGGCAGACGACCCAGACCATGCGGGTGTCCCGCCGCGGCCAGCTGACGCCTTCCGGACCCGTCACCGTTTTCGAACTGCGGAAGATCGACCGGCCCGGCTCGCGCTAGGCCGAAGGGCGCCCTACTCCGCCGCCTGGGTGGCGGCGGTCGTCAGGGCGTCCTCGATCGCCGACAGGGCCGCCTCGGCGCCCGCG
>CAMYMQ010000099.1 GCA_947259335.1 uncultured Alphaproteobacteria bacterium
CGCGAGCGTCCGCTACACCTCGCGCAAGCCGCCGCTGGCCTGGAAAGGCACGCCGGGCGAGCAGGTCTGCGACCTCGATGCGCTGACCGAGGCCGCGACTCTGTTCGAGGGCCGCGCCGACGAGGCCGCCCGGCTCTATCCCAAGAACGCCAACGTCGCCGCGACCATCGCGCTGGCCGGCGCCGGCTGGGACAAGACGCAGGTCCGGGTCGTCGCCGACCCGGCCGCCCCCGGCAACGTCCATGAGGTCGAGGCCGAGGGCGCCTTCGGGCGGATGATCGTGCGCATGGAGGGCAAGCCGCTGCCCGACAATCCCAAGACGTCGAGCCTCACCGCCTTCTCCGTGCTGCGGGCGATCCGCAACCGCGCCGGCGCGGTCGAGATCTAAGGGGCGTCCAGGCCGCTCCTTACCCGCTTCCATAGGCCGTCAGCCCCGCGCAGGCGGAGGTTCATGCCGATGTCGCGCATTGCGGCATCCCTGGTTTCCCGCGTTCGCGGGAAAGGACGGGTGAGGCGAGTTATGCCGCCTGGGCCATCATCGCTTCCAGTGCCGCCTGATCCGGCCCCTCGAACGGGGGCGCGGTCAACGCCGCCGACAGGTTGCCGGTCAGCCGGTCCAGCATGCCTTCCGCCGGCGGCAGATGGCTGCTCAGGACGCGGTCGGGCGACAGATCGTGCAGACCCGCGAGCGACCGCGCGAAGGTCGCGCCGTCGAGGCCGGACAGCCAGGGCGCGTCGACCATGGCCCACCCGATCATGCCGTCCCGCAAGGCCGCCGGCGCCACGTCCGCCGCGGTTTCGGCGGGCTTGTCAAGCAACGCCCCGAAGCCGTCGGCGCTGAACAGGGTCCGGGTGGCCGGATCGAACAGGGCGGTCGTCTCCGGCGCGTCATAGGTCGGCGGCCGCACCGCCATCAACGCGCGGTCGCCGACGTCGAGCCGCTGCCCCGGATTGAGCAGATGGACCCGGTCGAGCGGCAGGCCGAGCAGGCCCATCTTGCCCATGCCCAGATAGGTCGTGACGATCCGCGCGTTCGGCGCGGCGGCATGGACCGCCGCCAGGTTGCCGACATGGTCCGGGTCCGCGTGGGTGATCCAGATCCAGCGGAGCGCGGCCGGGTCGATGACGCTTTCGAGCGACGTCATGAAATCGCCGGAGAGGGCGCCGAGGCCGGTGTCGACGAGCACCGGCTCGCCCGCGTGGATGACGAAGGCGTTCGCCGCGAGCACGCCGAAGCCCGGCACCGGCATGTAGGCGGGAAGCATGTCGATCCCGGGGGCCACCTGCCGGGCCGGGAATTGAAGGGGCTGGTCCATGATTGGTTCCTTTCCTGAGGGTGCGGTTGAACCGCTTAATTGAGTGAACGTTATTGTTCACTGAAAATACGTCTACGTCTCATCGATGATCCTTGTCAACATTTAAATGAACATATATGTTCACTGAAATGACGAAACGGAAATACACCCCCCGACGCCGCGCCGAGAAACAGGAAGAGACCCGCCAGCGGATCGTGGAAGCGGCGATGGACCTGCACGGGGAGGTCGGGCCGCGGGACACGACGATCAGTGCGATCGCCGAGCGGGCCGGGGTCCAGCGGCTCACCGTCTACCGCCACTTCCCCGACGACGGCAGCCTGTTCGCGGCCTGTACCGGCCACTGGCTCGCGCTCAATCCGCCGCCGGACCCGGCGGCCTGGGCAGGAGTCGCCGACCCGGTGGACCGCGCCCGCGCGGCGCTCGGGATGCTCTATGGCTACTATCGGCGGACCGCCGGAATGTGGCGGGGAAGCTGGCGCGACCGCGAGGCCGTCCCCGCGCTGGAGCAGCCGATGGCCGAGGTCGACCGCTACCTGGACGGCATCGCGGATGACCTGACCGCGGCGTGGACCGTCACCGGGAAACGGAAACGGGCGCTATCGGCGTTCGGGCGTCACGCCGTGCGGTTTTCGACCTGGGAATCCCTGGCGGGCGAGGCGAGCGGCGGCGGGGCCCTGGGCGACAGTGAGGCGGCGGATCTCATCTCGACCGCGATGGCGGGCGTCGCGGCATCGGCCTAGGAAACACGCATCGAGGCGGCGCAATCCCGGCCGACCACACTCCACTCACGCTTCAAGACTTACGACTCACGCGCACGGGTCGGTGCGGCAGGGTCAGCCCGCGGGCTCTTGGTCCCCGATCCCGCCGAGCATCATCTTTCGCACCCGCGCGGTCCACGGATGGTCGGCATGCCGGGTTTCGAGCGCCGTGTCGAAATGGTCGTGGTCGTCGAGCACCAGGCTCTCGACCGGCAACCCGCGCGCCAACAGCGCGTCGTACATGCGCTCGTTGTTCGAGATGATCGACGGCATGTCCCGGCTGCCATAGGCGAGCAGGAACGGCGTCCGGTTCGCGCCGATCTGGTGGAAGGGACTGACCGGCGTCGCGTCCTGGCCCGGCGCGAACAGCACCGACTGGTGGCGATGCTCGACGGTGCCGGGCTCCGGCTCGTCGAAGACCAGATCGAAGCGTGCGCTGACGGGCAGGCATGCCCGAATGGCATCGGCGGGGATACCTTCCGCTTCGAGCCGGTCCGGGCGCAGGGTGGCGAGCGCGGTCAGATGCCCGCCCGAGGAATGACCGCCGACGAACAGGCTTTCGGGATCGCCGCCATAGTCCGCGATGGTGCGATGGATCCAGCCGATCGCGCGCACGCAATCGTCGAAGGGAACCGGGAGCCGATGGTCGGGCGCGAGCCGACAGGACACGGACACGAACACGGCCGGGAAGGCGGTGACGGCGGGCGCGAGCAGACCGACCCACTCCTTGTAGCCGTTGGTCCAGCCGCCGCCGTGGATGAAGACGAGGACCGGTAAGCCGCGCCGGCTCTCGCCCGGCGCGCGGTAGACGTCCAGCCTCTGACGGGGATCGGGACCGTAGGCGAGGTCACGGTCGACATCGCAGCATTGCGCCGCCTCCCAGGAAAGATCGAGGGCCTTGCGCGCATAGTCGGCGGCTTCCGCCGGGAAGATCGGCGGCTGGGGCGGGAGCGACTCGAAACCCATGGCCGGTTCCCTCCGGGGCTAAGGAATCTTGATCTCGCGCGCGGCCGGGATCGTGTAGCCCTTCTGCACCGCCGGGCGCGCGGCAATATCGCGATACCAGCGCAGGGCGTTGGGATACTCGTGCAGGTCGATGCCCTGCCACTCGAAGGAGGTGGTCCAGGGGAAGGTCGCGATATCCGCGACCGAATAGTCGTCGCCGGCGAGATAGGCGGTCTCGCCCAGCCGCTTGTCGAGCACGCCATAGAGGCGCCGGGCCTCGTTGGCGTAGCGCTCCTCGGCATAGGGCGCCTTGCCCTGGTTGAACTTCAGGAAGTGATGGGCCTGGCCGAGCATCGGGCCGAAGCCGCCCATCTGCCACATCAGCCACTGCATCGCCTGCCAGCGGCCGTCCTCGTCCCCGGGCATCAGCTTGCCCGACTTCTCGGCGAGGTAGAGCAGGATCGCGCCCGACTCCATGACCGACCGGCCGTTGTCGCGGTCGACGATGGCCGGGATCTTGTTGTTCGGATTGATCTTCAAATAGTCCGGATCGAACTGGTCGTTCTCCATGATGTTGATCGGGTGGACCTCATAGGGCAGGCCCGTCTCCTCGAGCATGATCGTGGCCTTGAATCCGTTGGGCGTGGTCCAGGTATAGAGATCGATCATCGGGTCGGTCCGGTCTTGTTATCGGAGGGCGGGGCGAAGGCGAAATCGTGTCGCGGCAGGCGGCGGCCCGCGCTTTTCCCGATCTAGTCCCCTCCGGCGCGCGAGCAAGCATGGCACCCTTGACGGCGCTGGATTGGACCCCATCCGCACCTATCTTATTCCCGGTGAACACGGCGGCGAGGGGGCTTTCATGGCGGCGACAGTCGATCGGGTGATCACGGCGCGGCCGCGCGATATCGGCGGCTTTTCGGTTCGGCGCCTTCTGCCGCATGCGCGGCGGCGGCTGGTCGGACCCTTCATCTTCTTCGATCATATGGGGCCTGTCGACTTCGAGGCGGGGCAGGGCATGGACGTCCGCCCGCATCCCCACATCAACCTCGCGACGGTCACCTATCTGTTCGACGGCGAGATCATGCATGCCGACAGCCTCGGCTATCGCCAGCCGATCCACCCCGGCGACGTCAACTGGATGACCGCCGGGCGCGGCATCGTCCATTCCGAGCGCACCGCCCCGGACGTTCGCGCGCGGGGCCAGCGGCTCGACGGCATCCAGTCGTGGGTCGCCCTGCCGACCGCCTCGGAGGAGGTCGATCCGGACTTTCACCACCACCCGCAGGCGACCCTGCCCGTGATCGAGAAGGCCGGCGCGACGATGCGGCTGATCGCCGGCGAAGCCTTCGGCGCGCGGTCGCCGGTGGCCGCCTATTCGCCCATGGTCTACTTCGAGGCGCTGGCCCCGGCCGGCGCGGCGATTCCCGTGCCCGACGTGCCCGAGCGCGGCTTCTACGTGGTCGAGGGGGCGGTCACCCTGGCGGGCGACTCGTACGGCCCGGGCACGATGGTGGTGCTCGACGCCGGCGGCGAGGCGGCCCTGACGGTCGACGAGCGGGCGCGCGTGATGGTGCTCGGCGGCGATCCGATCGACGGCAAGCGCCACATCTGGTGGAACTTCGTCTCGAGCGACCCCGACCGGATCGAGCGCGCCAAGGGGGACTGGCGCGAGGGACGTTTCCCCGGGGTCGAGGGCGACGACGAGTATATCCCCCTGCCGGAGGCCTGAGAGCAGACCCTTCGCCGTCCGGACCTAGTGCGTCATCAGCACCGGCACGTCCGCCTCGGACAGCAGCGCCCGGGTGACGCCGCCCAGGATGAGCTCGCGCAGCCGGCTGTGCGAATAGGCGCCCATGACGACCAGATCGGCGCCGAACTCGCGGGCCTGGGCCATCACTTGCTCGCCGATCGCCCGGTGGTCGGGCGGCTCGGTCTTGACCGTGGCGTCGATGTCGTGAGCCTTCAGGTAGTCCTGGATCGCCTCGGGCGAGGGCCCCCGCTTGGCGCCGGTTTCGACGTGGAAGACCAGGACATCGGCGGCGCCCCTGACGACCTGCATGGCGCCGGCCAGCGCGCGCGCCGCCTGCGGGCTGCGGTTCCAAGCCAGGAGCACCTTCGCGCCGATCTTCTCCGGCGGCTCGGGCGGCGCGATCAGGACCGGCCGGCCGGTGTAGAAAAGGGCGGCATTGACCAGGTCCTCGGTGCCGCTGTCTGAGCCGGACACCGGTCTCGGCACGACGATCAGGTCATAGGCGCCGCCCAACTGGGTGATCACGTCGGGCGGATAGCCCTCCGCCACCGTCAAGTCGATGTCGAGCGCCGGTCCGTCGGCGTCGAGCCGGGCCTTCAAGTCGGCAAAGTGCTGGCGGGCCGCCGCCTCGCGCTCGGCCGCCCGCGCCCCCATCGCCTCGGCCGCGTCAGCATAGACGCCGCCCTCGATGCCCCAGCCGGCGATCTGACGCGCCTCGAAACCGCTCGAGCGGACGTGCAGCACGGTGAAGGCCGGGCCGAATTCGCGGCCGATCGCGACGATCGTGTCCGCAAGGCAGGCGTCGGCCTCGGTGCCCGGATAGGAAACCAGGAGTCGTTTGAGCGTCATGGCAGCCCCCCATTGTGTTATCGTTCTTCTTGTCTTGTGCAGACAGTGTAGCACCGCGAAGCGACCTGTCGTCATCTTCACGCGCCCGCCCGGAGCGTGAAGGCGAAAGGAGGTGAGCCGTGTCGCAAGTGCTGATCGAATGCCCCGAGACCAAGCGGCCGGTGGCCACCGGCTGGGATCTCGACTGGGCCGGACTCGAGGCCGCGTCCATCGGCGAGCAGACCCTGGTCTGCCCGGAATGCGGCAAGGAACACCGCTGGACCAAGGACGACGCCTGGCTGCGCGCCGACGGCGGGGGGTAGCGCTCAGCCTGTTGTCAGGCGAATTCCAGACCGGCAATCACAACTCATGTGTAGAAACCACTCTGCGGGATTTTCGCGATGGCATTCTGACGTTTTCTAAACTAATAATTGTCAATCTGTGTTTTAGGCTTGCCAAGCTCGAACCGATGCCAGAACTGTTTATTCTCTGCCCGACCACAAAAAGGCCTATTGACATTGGCTGGTGCGCGTCTTGGGAGGGCTTCCAAAACGATACTCCACAAAGTCAGGAAGTCGAGTGTCCACACTGCGATCGAAGGCATCGCTGGAAGAAAGCAGATGTACATCTGGATGAGGATGGAGAGCTCAGACTTAGATATGCGCCGATTATCTACGATCAATACGAGCAACAGTTCATACTTCGAAGCTTTTCCGAAGCTTTAGAATGGATAGAGAACGAGCAAATTCGTTGGCAAGACGCACAGGCAGGTCTATCTACACATGCTCGAAATCTATATACTTTGATCAACTATATCTTAAGTGAGTTTGAAGCTATCGGGTCGACGGTCCACCGTGCAAAGGCAAGTGGTTATCCAGCGCACCTTGATGAAGTTCGTGAGAGAATCTCTAGCCCATTGGCGGTTGCATTTCAAGCGCTTATCCCATACGGCGGTCCGCGAGGTGATTCAGACAGGTTCGTTGAAGATATCGCATTTAACACTCTCCGGTCCTCATTGGGAGATGATCGATTAGGCGCGACAGGGGTCAAATTTTTGTTGGACGCCTTGCCTCAGGAGAAGAGAAATTTATTTACTGATGCCTCAGATATTAGGGCGTCTAATGCAGAACGTTCGCCGCCTTGGATTCCTTCAATAGTCCATGCGCCAATCGAAACCCGATGGGTCAACAATAGACTTGAGCTCGCGACCACCGCCGCCGAAAGCGTAGCGTCAGATGGGATATTAGATCAGGCCCGTCTAGCGCTCCTGAGTCAGTCGAGGGAGCTTCTTAGAAAAGTAGATAGCACCAACGTTGATAAGAGAATTGCCAAAAAGATAGAGCGGTGTGTTGAATTGTTTGAATTGCCTATATCAACTATCAAAGAGCAAGTCTTTTTGCTCGGAAGCAGAGTGTTGAGTTTGACGATATTTGTTCAGCGAGATATCGATGCTATGGGTCACGATTTTTGCGTCCGATTCTCTTGCTTTGATTCATGATCAAGAAGCATTTCTAGCGCAGTTTCCAGACTATCGCACATACCGAGAGAATTCCCGAGACTTTGCCTCGCTCTTGGGAAAAAATTATCAGAAATTTCTGCACGGCTCAAAGATGTTTAGTTTTCACATGAAGAACAATGAGCATGTTGTGAGCGTCGAAATCGGTTACTTTCTGGAAGATCAACTTGAATCTATAACTGATAGTGTTGGGGGAAACGATCCACGAAAAATTGAGGAGCAGCGCGCGGTGCAAGATATTTCAACGACTCAGGTTAACATACTGTCGAGAATATTTCGTGCCGCAATTGACGAAGTCGGAAAAGGCTTAGGTAAGGTGGCTATTGATTTGGTAAAAGGATTGATAAAGACCAGTATTAACGATGTCATTCAATACCTTTCTCTGGTGCCTGAATTTCGCTGGGTCAAGCTTGCTTGGGACTATTTTAAGGTGCTGGTTTCCAAGTAATTGATGTAATTGACGTCGGTTTTCATGGATGGTATTTGGGTCCGTTCCTTCTTGTCATATGAACAAGGATCGGCTCATCGACATCAACAGGAGCATCTCTTCATGGCGGACCCCATCCTGATCGGCGGCGAGTGGAAGGCGGGCCGGGCCGGGGTCGTCACCTCGATCTACCCCGCCGACGGCACCGTCAGCGGGGAGGTCGAGGGCGCGTCGCCGGAGGATGTCGATCTTGCTGTCGCGGCCGGCGCCAGGGCCGCCGCCGATCCTGCCTGGCGCGACAAGCCGCAGCACGAGCGGGCGACCGTGCTCTACCGCATCTCCGACATCATCAAGGAGCGCCACGAGGAGCTGGCCCAGCTCCAGCGCCGCGACAACGGCAAGCCGATTTCCGAGACCCGGGCCCTGGTCGCCAGCGCGGCCGGCACCTTCCGCTATTTCGGCGCGGTCTGCGAGACCGCGGAGAACGAGCTGACCCCGTCGCGCGGGCCGTATCTGACCATGAGCACCTGGGAGCCGTGCGGCGTGGTCGCCGCGATCACGCCCTGGAATTCGCCCATCGCCTCCGACGCGCAGAAGCTCGCGCCCGCGCTGGCCGCCGGGAACGCGGTGGTGCTCAAGCCGGCCACCAACACGCCGCTGGTCGCGCTCGAACTCGGCCGCATCTGCCTGGAGGCGGGACTGCCGCCCGGGTTGATCAGCGTCCTGCCCGGCGCCGGGCGGACGGTCGGCAACGCGCTGATCCAGCACCCGGACGTCGGCATGGTCTCCTTCACCGGCGGCACCTCCACGGGCATCGCCATCGCCCACATGGCCGCCGACAAGATGATGCCGAGCGTGCTCGAACTAGGCGGCAAGTCGCCCACCATCGTGTTCGACGACGCCGACCTGGACCATGCGGTCAACGGCGTGATCTTCGGCATCTTCAGCTCGGCCGGCCAGTCCTGCATCGCCGGCTCGCGGCTGTTCGTGGACCGAAAGATCTACGACGCCTTCATGGACAAGCTGGTCGCCAAGACCGCGGCGCTGCGGGTCGGCGACCCGGCGGGCGAGGACACCCAGATCGGCCCGCAGATCTCGGAAAGCCACCGCGAGAGCATCGAGGGCTATGTCGCCCGGGCGCGCGAGGAGGGCGGCACCGTCTTGATCGGCGGCGAGCGGCCGACCGGCGGCGTCTACGACCAGGGCTTCTTCTACACCCCGACCATCGTCGGCGGCCTGACCAACGCGGCGACCGTGTGCCAGGAAGAGATCTTCGGCCCGGTCCTGTGCGCGCTGCCCTTCGACGGCGAGGACGACCTGATCGAACAGGCCAACGAGTCGATCTACGGCCTCGCCTGCGGGCTCTGGACCCGGGACTACAAGCGCGCCTGGCGGGTCGGCCGGCGGGTGCGCGCCGGCACCATCTGGATCAACACCTACAAACTGTTCTCGATCTCGACTCCCTTCGCCGGCCACCGGATGAGCGGCTGGGGCGTCGAGAAGGGCCGCCTCGGCATGCGCAACTACATGCGCCAGAAGAGCTTCTACTGGGGGATGAACGAGGGGCCGATCCCCTGGGCGGATTGAGGGGGACGGATTGACGGGGGGCGGACTGGTCGGGACCTAGTCGACCGCCGGCGTTTTGGCGGCCGCCCCGCGCAGCCGGGCCTCGCGGATCGAGATGTAGAGGGTGCTGGCGACGATGATCGCCGCGCCGGCGAAGGTCCAGACGTCCGGCACCTCGAAGAAGAGGAAGAAGCCGAACAGACCGGCGAAGATCAGCTGGAAATAGCCCAGCGGCGCCATTGCCGAGGCCTCGCCCAGGGCCCAGCCGCGCACGTTGCACGACTGCGCCAGCGCCCCCGCGGTGGCGATGAGCAGGACCAGCCCCCAGCCCCAGGCGTCGGGCCAGCGCCAGACCAGGAGAGCCGGGACCAGCATCACCACGCTGCCGAACAGGCTGAAATAGAGCACCAGTGTCTCGGGCTGCTCGGTGCGGCTGAGGATCTTCAGGAACACGATGACCCCGGCGATGGCGACCGCGTTCATCAGCGCGCCGAGCAGGGCGAAGTCGAGTGGGGCGGCGCCCGGACGGATCATCACGATGACGCCAAGGAAACCCAGGATCACCGCCGTCCAGCGCCGCCAGCCGACGGTTTCGTGGAAGATCAGGATCGCCAGGATGACCGTGAAGATGACGCGCGTGAAGGCGATCGACGTCACGGTGGCCAGCGGCGCGTGGGAGACGGCATAGACCATGCAGGTGAAGCCGGTCAGCCCGACGATGCCCCGGCCGATGTGGGCGAAGGGCCGCTTGGTCTTGATCGCCCGCTTGCGCAGCGCGAAGGGCAGGATGATCAGACCGATCAACGAAAAGCGCAAAAAGACGATCTGCCAGATCTCGAGCTGCTCCGCGAGCGTCTTGATCATCGCGCCCTGGGCGGCGAGGAAGAAGCTGCCGATCGTGATGAATATCGCGCCGCGGCCGTTCGGCGAGAGGGAGTGCCAGAAAGCGCGAATTGTCGGGACCTTCGTATTTGCGGGGGATCGTGACTATATTGCTCAGGAGGGGCGGCGCGACGCACACCGTCCCTATCTTTGTCACAAACGGCGAATGGGCAAGGTACCGCGGGCGTGCTGACACGCGAAAACATCAAGAACGGCTTCCTCATCGACATGCTCAAGGCGGGGGGCGGCATCGTGCCGTGCCTCTCGGAGGAGGAGATCGTTGCCTCCCGCGACGCGGCGATCGCGGCCGCGCCCGAGGGCGAAGACCTGTGGGTCTTCGGCTACGGCTCGCTGATCTGGAACCCGGCCTTCCACTTCGAGGAGCGCCGCATCGCGCGGCTCCACGGCTATCACCGGAAGTTCTGCCTGTGGACCCATCTCGGGCGCGGCAGTCCGGACCGGCCGGGCATGGTGCTGGGCCTGGAGAACGGGGGCAGCTGCGTCGGGGTCGCGCTGCGCGTGCACCGCGACAAGGTCGAGGAAGAGTTCGACATCGTGTGGCGCCGCGAGATGGTGTCGGGCGCCTACCGGCCGCGCTGGGTTCGCCTGCGCACCGACGAGGGGCCGGCCCATGCCGTCGCCT
The DNA here is from genome assembly GCA_947259335.1 of uncultured Alphaproteobacteria bacterium. Lineage (GTDB taxonomy): Bacteria > Pseudomonadota > Alphaproteobacteria > Bin65 > Bin65 > CAMYMQ01. The sequence continues at coordinate 10,632 of CAMYMQ010000099.1, forward strand.
TCGTGATCAACCCGGTTCATCCGCGTTATGCCGGCGACGCCCGCGAGGACGATGTCATCGAGGCGCTCGCGACCGCCGAGGGGCCGCTGGGCGCCTGTGTCGACTATCTCAACAACACGGTCGATCATCTGGACGAGATGGGCATCGTCGACCGGCCGCTCCGCGCGCTGCGCAAGAAGGTGGCGGACGTGCGCGCGCAAGGCGCCTAGCAGCCGCAGGAGCGGATGCACCGGCGGCGGGCGTAACTGCACTGCCGCCAATCCCGCGATCGAGACTGACACCGTTGGAAAGCGGCCGCGCAACGGCGCAGGCAGCCTTGCGAACAGGCGAGCTGGACGCCGCCCCGGCGGCGTCGCCAGTCGACGGTGAGCAATCCCGCGTCCGCCACGTCCAGTTCGCAGGGAACCGGCATGACGGAACCGGCCGGGTTGGGCGACGCGGTGTCGGCCCGGGCCAGGGGCGCCGTGGCGATCACCGCCAGCATCAGGAAGGGGAGCGCAAAGCGTCGCATCATCTCACCCTTGTCTACGGAATGACTCCCGGCATCGGTTCACGCGACCGCAAAGCGGCGCCCGGCACACCAAACGATCCCCTTCTATTCCAGTCTTGCCCCCGGCCTGTCTAGGGGCTGGCGGAAATTCACCCCCGCTTGGCGGATGCGGTCGCCTCTTTCGTTCGCATGGCGCCCGTGAAACGATCCGATTCGCGCCATCGGGCGTATTGAACCCCAGCGAGGCGGCCGCCGGCCGCTGCCCAGCAAGGGAGAGAAGCATGACCCCTGAACCCACGACCCACGCCGAGGCCGCCGACAATGGCCGCCGGGGCTTTCTCAAGGGCGCGCAGGCGGTGACGCTGAGCGCGGCCGCGCTCGCGCTGCTTGGCGGCTGCCAGTCGATGGCGGCGGC
>CAMYMQ010000100.1 GCA_947259335.1 uncultured Alphaproteobacteria bacterium
GCCGCGAACCGGAGGCCGCCCGCCGGTCCTCGGGTCCGGCAGGGGCGGTTAGGCGGCGCCCGCGCGAAGGTCGGCCGTGGCGTCGGGATTTGCCGCCAGGCCGGCCTCCGGGCGTGACGGGTCCAGCGACCGGACCCGGTCGCGTCCCTTGTTCTTCGCGGCATACAGGGCGTTGTCCGCCCGGGTGAGCGCCGGATCGATGGTATTTGCGGTGCGGCCGCATACGGTGACCCCGGCGCTGACCGTGAACTGGACCGGTCCGTCCGGCGTCGTCACCGTCATGCTGCCGACCGCCTGGCGGAGCCGGTCACACAACTGCTCGGCCGCCGCCAAGTCGGTTTCCGGCATCAGCAGCGTGAATTCCTCGCCGCCGAACCGGGCCAGCGCATCGGTCTGGCGGATATTGGCCTGGATCGCGCTGACGAAGGCCTTCAGGCACAGGTCGCCGACATGGTGGCCATGGGTGTCGTTGACGCGCTTGAAGTGGTCGAGGTCGAAAATCGCCAGAGCCACGGGCCGGCCGAAGCGGGCGGCGCGATAGAGTTCGGTGTTGCAGGTGTCGAAGAATCGGCGCCGGTTCATCAGGCCCGTCAGCGGATCCGTGGTGGCCTGGTCCTCGAGTTCTTCGCGCAGTTCGACGTTCTCGGTAATGTCCCGGACGCTGACGCGCACGCCGGCCAGCGCTCCCCGGCTGTCGCGGGCAGGCTGCCATTCGGCCGCGGTCCATCGCGTGACGCCGTCCTTGCGCAGGATCCGGGCCTCGCAATGGCCCTTGTTTCCGAGGCGGCGCGATTCGCGGATGACCGCGGCGACCGTGTCGCGATCCTCGGGATGGACGATTGCCATCGGGAAATCCGCCATGCGATAGCATTCCACCTCGCTGTAGCCGGTTACCCGTTCGACCGAGGGGTTGACCCACAAGAGCCGGCCGTCCTCGCTGAACCAGCTCTCCCAGGCGTGCGAATAGTCGGCGATGATGCGCAGTTGCTCCGCCAGGGCGCGGGTCTGGCCCGCCTGCGCGACGGTGGTGAAGATGGTTCGTTCCCGCAGGCGGGCGACGTGGATGAGCAGGAGCAGGTAGATCGTCGCCAGCAGGACCATGGCCCAGCCGACCAGGGTGCCGTGGACGAGATAGTGAACGGTCATCGGCAGCAGGGCGGGGATCACGAAGCCCACCACCCCCCGGAACAGCGCGCCGAAGTTCGCCGTCGCGGCGCCGGCCACCCCGATCAGGATCATGACGATCAGTGCTTCGGGGAGCGCGCCCGGGTGCAGGAACAACGCCCAGCCGAGCGATCCCCACGCGATCCCCATCAACATGGTCGAACTGGCGAAGATGGTCAGCCACGCCTGGCATTCCGGAGCATCCATGTCGCGCCGATAGAGCGAGACCGCCCACCAGCGGTATCCCAGCGTGGCGAGCAGCGCGATGAACCAGCCGATTACGAGGCCGGGGGGCAGCGAGGTGGTGAGAAGCGCGCCGGCGGCGATGATTTCGGCGGCAAGGTTGGCGACGATGCCCGGCATCGACTTGGCCGCGAGCAGACGGGCCTGTTCGCTGCGGGCGTCCAGGATGGTGTCGTCGGCGGGAGCCGTGGTCTGGTCGATCGGAAGCACGCTCTGGCTGTCCCCCTGGCCGGCGGTGGCCGGGCTCGATGTCCGGGCCGGCGCGCGCGTCGCACGCAAGCCGCGCCGGAATGCCAATGGGTGGCACTCCGCACCTGGCCGAAACTGGTGCGCACGCAGTTAAAATCGGGTTAAGTGCGCCCCGGGGCGTCGGGCGCGCCGGGGCGCCGGCATCGCCCCGAACGCGCCCGTACCGGCCAGACCTCTGGCTCCGCCGGGCGGGCTGGCCTATGGTCTGTGCGGTCGCAGTCCCCTTCGTCCCAAGCCGGGAGTCCCCTATGCTCCGTCTCGTTCCCTACATCGGCTTCGTGATGGCCGTGTATGCGCTGTTCACCCTGTTCGGCGGCATCTTCACGGCACCGGACGTGACCACCGCGAAATTCATGGCCGGTGCGCTGTTCGGCGTCGGGTTGCCGTCGGGGGCCACCTGGCAGCTTTCCACCGGCGACCTGTTCGTGCTCGGCGGCCTGATCGCCCTGGGCATCGAGAGCCTGAAATCCGCCGGCACGACGCGGGTTTCGATGGGCAACCACGTGCTGTCGATGGTCGCCTTCGTCGCCGCGCTGCTGCTGTTCCTGCTGGTTCCGGGCTTCGCGACGACGACCTTCTTCCTGCTGATGGTGATGGCCTTCATCGATACGCTGGCCGGCATGCTGGTGTCGATCGTCACGGCCCGGCGCGACTTCGGCGTCGCCCCGACCCGCCACGACGACTGAGGCGCACCCCGCGCCGCGCCCCGGCCGGCCGCCACCTTGAAACCCCGCCGCGCAATACCCATCCCCTAGGGTAGCAATCGCAACCACAAGGGGAGGGCCGGCAATGGTTCGCCGCGCGGTAGACATCAAGACCGGAACCGAGGGCCACTTCTGGTCCGACATTCTCGAGCCGATCAAGCAGGTCGGCCGGCAGATCATGGAGTTCGTCTCGCCGAGCGCCGAGGCGTCGGAAGTGTCTGGCGCCTATGAGATTTCGGTCGAGCTTCCCGGCGTGCGCACCGAGGATATCGAGGTGTCGGTGGCCGACGGCATCCTGACCGTCCGGGGCGAGAAGCATTCGGAGCGGGAGGAGACGGGGCGCAACTATTATTTCTCGGAGCGCAGCTTCGGCGCCTTCCAGCGCGCCTTTCGCCTGCCGTCGGATGCCGACGCCGACGCCATCGCCGCCGACAGCGAGAACGGGGTGCTGACGATCCGCATCCCGCGCGTGGCCGCCGAGAAGCGGCCGGAGCGGAAGATCAAGATCAAGTCCGCCGACGGCGCGACAAAGGCGAGCGTGAAGACCGCGAAGGCCGGAGCCAAGCCCGGAGCCAAGCCCGGGGCCAAGACGGGGACCCGGCCGGCCGGAACCAGGGCGGCGACGAAGCCCAAGCGCGCGAAGCCCGCCTAGCCGGTCAGTCCGCCGCCGGCGA
>CAMYMQ010000101.1 GCA_947259335.1 uncultured Alphaproteobacteria bacterium
CGACACGGGCCTCGAAGCGGGCGGTCTCGGGCAGCAGGATGGTCATCGCTCTCGCCCGCCGTCGTCGCAGCCGCGACCGCGCCGGCCGCCTATGCCGCGGTTGCCGTGACCGACGCCGGCCCCGGCGATCCCGCCGCACGCATGCCCAGCGCGCGGTAGGCGACGTCGTGAACCGGGGTCGGAAGGCCGTGGCGGGCGCCGAGCCTGACGACGGTTCCCGACAGATAGTCCAGCTCGAGCGGACGTCCCGCCTCGAGATCCTCGAGCATCGAGGCGCGGCCGTCGCGCGGCATGTCCTTGACCTGGCGCTCGACCAGCGCCGCGATGTCAGCGGGCAGGTCGATGCCTTCCGCCCGGCCGAGGGCGGCCACTTCCGCGGCGGCCTCGATGACCAGCGCCCGCGCTCCGGGATCGTCGAGCACCTGGCCGATCGTGGCGCGCGCCATGCAGGCCACCGCCGAAAAGCTCGACAGCATCAGGAACTTGAACCACAGATCGCGGTCGATGTCGTCGGACAGGGTCGCTTCCACGCCGATACAGCCGTTGAGGATATCGGCCAGCGCCTCGGCGCGCGGGCTCCGCCGGCTGTCGGGCTCGCCGAACTTGATCCGGGCGAAGGGCGACTTGCACACGATCCGGCCGGGCTCGGCCCGGTAGGACTTGATCGAGATCGTGCCCTTCAGCACACCGTCGCCGCCGAGGGCGCCGGTCAGGATCGGAGTCGCGTCGATGCCGTTCTGCAGGGGCAGGACGACGGTCTCCGGTCCGACCAGGGGGGCCAGCCGGGGGGCGAGATCGGGCAGGCTGTATAGCTTGACCGATACGATCACCGCGTCGGCTTCGCCCAGGTCCTCGGCCCGGTCGCTCGCGCGTTGCGGGCCGAGCCGTATGTCGCCCAGCGGGCTTTCCAGGGTCATGCCGGAAGAGGTGAGCGCGTCGCGCGTCGCCCCCCGCACCAGATAGGCGACCTCGTGACCGGCTTCGGTCAGTCGTACCCCGAGGCATCCGCCGACCCCGCCGGCGCCCACCACCACGAACCGCATTTTCCCTCCCGTTTCTGCGTCGCCGGGTCCGAGCGACCCGTTGCGATACCATGCCATGTGGACCCGACCGTGTCGCCTGGTCCGGGATCACCGCCCGGTGAACACGCCCTCGCGTTTCTCCAGCAGCGCCGCGATCGCCTCGGCATGGTCCTCGCTGTGGTGGCAGAGCGCCTGATTGGCCGCGGCCATTTCCAGGAAGCCGGGCAGGTCGACCTTCATCGCGGCGCGCAGCAGGCGCTTGGCCTGCCGGATCGTGCGCGGCGGCTTCGACGCGATGGTTCCGGCGAAGGCGCGCGTCTCGGCTATCAGGGCGTCGGGCGAGACCACCGTCATCACCAGGCCCTTCTCCTTGGCTTCGGCGGCGTCGAGGACGCGCCCGGTGAAGGTCATTTCGGCGGCGACCTCCCAGGCGACCCGGCGGGGCAGGAACCAGCTGCCCGCGTCACCCGGGATGATGCCGAGGGAAACGAAGACCTCGCCGAATTTCGCCGCCGTCGAGGCGATCCGGAAGTCGCACATGACCGCCAGGTCGCAACCGGCGCCCATGGCGGGGCCGTTGACCGCCGCGATGGTCGGCACGTCGAGGCCGTAGACGGCGAGCGGGATGCGCTGGATGCCGCGCATGTAGCCCTCGGCGATCTCCTGCGGGGTGCCGCCGAACAGGCCGGTGCGGTCGCGCATCGCCTTGACGTCGCCGCCCGAGGAGAAGGCGGAGCCCGCACCGGTGAGGATGCACACCGAAATTTCCGGATCGTTCTGGATGTCGGCCAGCGCGGCGCAGAGCGCGTCGACCGTTCCGGCGTCGCTGATCGGGTTGCGCCGCTCGGGATCGTTGAGCGTGACGGTCGCGATGCGACCGGATTTCTCGAGCAGGACGGCCGGGTCGGCCATGGGGTGCTCCTATTTTGCATTGTTGCGGAAAGAATGTCCGAATATGTTAGGCTTCAAGAATCAGCCCTCTCTTGCCTAAGCCTCCGCGATTTCCCTAGCTGTCTGAAGCATCAGATCGATATATTCAAGTAGATAGTATGTGCCAACATTACCTCTCATTGGTAAAAGTAAATACCGGCCAGCAGGAACTGCAACAAGAGGAAATATCGTGTAATGCTTTCTCAGAACGATATTATATTTTGATTTTGATTCAGCGGAATCATGCGCAATATAATTTCGTATCCTTGTTAAATCCAGTAGAGATTCGTTTCTCGCTTTTAAGGAAGAGGAGAAGGTCCAGCCTCCTTTGAAGTAGCTTTCTGCTCGATCGACAATACTTTCAGGTGAATTCCAGGATAGGAAACGTTGTTGACCCTTAAGGGTGTCATATGCGTGTCTAAATGAAGCGGGATAAAAATATCGATCTGCAATTCGACTTGATAGCGACGGCTTTCCCATTAGGTATAGAATAAAACTGTCATTTATGAAGAGTTCGAAGGCGCGGTATGAAGAAAGGAAGACACCTTCAGTTAGCAGCTCGAGTTGCTTTTTTGTGAGCTGGCCTATTTTTGCTTTAGTCTTCGAATGGCTGAGATTTCTTTGGTTTGTTTCATCAAGCCTCTTTAATGCTGTGCATGTTTCGGAAAACTTTCTCAGAGCTGTATTGATCGAGCGAGAGGACATGGTGCATTCACATCTCCAGGCCTTTTTTTAGCCATGCAAGCAAATACTCGGCCCGAAACACTCGTGACGCAGCATCTGCGGTACGCCTTTGGCTGACATCGATATATTGTTTGAACTGAGCGTCTTTCGATGAAAAGTTCTTGTTGGGTATCGCCGCTTCTATTCGTCCACTAAGCTCATCAAGTAGTATTCTAATTTTACTATGTAGGCTAGATGAAATGCGGAGGCGCAAGCTATCGTCAACGCCACCAATTCCGAAAAGACAATGTGCAATTGCGGTAAACAGAGAATAGAATTGTGGCGGGCGTTGCCACGCAGTAGCAACCAACTCCTGTGGCGGATAAATTGCCCCTAAGTGAGACATAGTTTTATCAAATTTTTCTGCAGCTGAGAAAATATTCCCTTCTTCGTCTTCGTAGTCTTGGTAATAGCGACGAATAACTTTATTTGTTTGAATTTTATCAATTAGGGCGATAAGAAGCTCTGAGGCTAGCGTTGCATCCACCATTCTATTTACGTCGGCTTTGGAAATTATTTGGCCTTCAAGCCAGTATTCAAGGTATCTGTTCGAGACTTCGTATGCTTGGGTCTTAAAAAAACCAACATATTCTGCGTTGAGGAGTTCTTGGTTATTTAGTTTCACAGTATAAGTATTCATTCTTGTAAAAATGTCAATTATCTCGGGGTATGATGCCTCAAAGATAACATCAACGCTTAATTCGTATTGCACAAAAGCGTCTTTAAGGTTTTCGGGTAGCGTTTCATATCTATACTTTGATAGGTCTCGATTGTGTGCTCTAGACAGACGGAAGTCGCTTTCATAATATTCAATGATGGCTCTCAACCGTTGCTGACCATCAACGACGTCTCGAAAATTTCTCCCCTTCCGGTGCGTTTGCTTGAGAATAATTTTCGGCATCGGTTTGCCGCGTAATATAGTGTCGATTAAGTACGATTTAGCTTTTTGACTCCAAACAGGCCGCCTTTGGAATCCGGGGTCGAGGATCAGCAGATCGCTATCATTCCATTCTAGAAAGTCTGAGATCGAATAAGTTCTTGAATCGAAACTTTTCATCCATTTGGCCTTTTGGATTGGTTCGATGTCGGTTGGTATGCTCGGCTGTAGGTTAGGAATTCCTCGACGGATTGGCAAATCCGACGGAAGCGGCAACGTGGTTGTTTCGCCAGGAGAGTCGTTCGGCAGAAATCAGGCAAAAGCAATTTCGCTTGCCAATACCTTTGTAACTTAGCTATTTTGACTCCCGTGACCGGCCGTGGACAGGGAGGATGCGATGGGGCGGGTGCAGGACGGGGGAACCGGAAAGGCGCGTAAGAATGCGCTCGACCGCGATCTGCGCGGGTATCTCGACACCAACGCCGACATCCTGACGGTGATCGAGAAGCCGGTCTCCCTCGACGTCATCCCGGCGCTGTCGGCCCAGTCCGAGGGGCCGATCCTGTTCGAGAACATCATCGAGAAGCCGGGTTTCCGGCTGTGCGACATCCTGGTGAAACACCGCTGGTCGCAATGCCGGGCGCTCGGCGTTTCCGAGAAGGACTATCTGCCGACCCTGGCCCAGCGGCTGCGCAAGCCGCCGCGCGGCTTCGTCGCGGTCGACGACGGCCCGGTGCGCGAGGTCGTGATGACCGGCAAGGACGTCAACTGGCTCGAGCTGCCGGTGCCGACCCACACCGAGGGCGAGAGCGACCCCTACATCACCGCGATGACCATCCTGCGCGACCCGGAGACCGGCTTCTACAACACCTGCAACGCGGGCACGACGCCGACCCACCCGGACCGCGGCCTGGTCAGCTTCGTCACCCCGCACTCCTACGCCGTTTTGAAGAAATGGCGCGAGCGGGGGGAGACGCGGGTGCCGGTCGCCTTCGTCTGGGGGGTGCCGCCGGCCTACGAGATCATGGCCAATTTCTCCGGCCTTCACATGGACTTGTGGGGCGAACTGGAGATGGTCGGCACGGTGATGGACCAGGACATCGAGATGGTGGAATGCGAGACCATCGACATGACTGTCCCAGCCCATGCCGAGATCGTCGCCGAAGGGTATCTCGACATTTCGGAACTGTTCGACTTCGGCACCTCGGTGTCGCCGTCGATGTACTACATGCCCCGGCATCAGAAGCTGCCCCAGGTTCACATCACGGCGATCTCCATGCGGAAGGATCGCCCGATCTACCGCAACCACCAGACCTCGCCCGACACCGACCACCAGCCGCTGCCGCGGCTGTGCCACGAGGCGGTGCTGTACAACCGCATCACCGAGATGGGGCTGACCTGCCACGACGTGCGCTTCCCGACCTGGGGGGCGGCGCTGTCCTGCATCATCCAGGTCGAGTATCCGCGCGCGGGTTTCGTCAACGACGCGCTGTTGCAGTGCATGGGCGCGCCCTGGCTGAACACCAAGATGGTGGTCGCCGTCAGCCCGGACACCGACCCGGGCGATCCGGCCGCCGTCTATCACGCCATGGCGACGCGGGTCGATCCGGCCCGCGACATCATCGTCGTGCCCAACACCCGCGGCTCGCTGTTCGACCCCGCCGCCGCGCCGATCGAGGGCGACTATCCGTGGCGGACGGTCGGCAAGGTCGGCATCGACGCCACCGCCAAGTCGCGCCCCGACGTCAAGGATTTCGAGCGCGCCTGGCCCCGTCACTGGGGCAAGGTGAAGCTGGAGGATTACCTGGGCTGACGTAGCCCAAACCACCGTCATCCCCGCGAACGCGGGGGTCCGGGGCCGCCAATGACTGGATTCCCGCCTTCGCGGGAATGACGGCCCAGAGAGAGGAGAATGCCATGAACGCCGAACCGCCGAAGCCCGTCGTCACCGTCGAGGCCGACCCCTTCATCCCCTATGTCGAGGAAGCCGATTTCGCGCCCGCCCTGGGCGAGATCCTGACGCCCTACAAGAAGCGCATGGGCTTCGTGCCGAACGCGCTTAAGCTCTACGCCCACCGGCCGGAGATCGCGCACACGCTGTTCATGCTGAACTCCAAGGTGATGCGCGATCCGTCCTCGACCCTGCCGCAGCTGCTCAAGCGCAAGATCGCGGCGATCTGCTGCGCGGTGAATGGCTGCGCCTACTGCACCTCGCACAGCTGCAACATGCTCAAGCGCCAGTCGTCGGGCGACCCGATGGACGCCGAGGGCTGGGACATGGACGAGGCCGAGTTGCAGGGCATCATCGACGGCTCGGCCGAGCCCGCCGACGAGATGGAGCGGGTCTGCTTCGCCTACGCCCGGGCGGCGTCCTTCGATCCGACCGACGTGCCCCAATCGATCCTCGACGACCTGAAGGCGCAGCTGACCCCGGCGCAGGTGATGGAACTTGCTTGCGTCATCGGGTTCTGGAAGTTTTACAATACCGTGCATGACAGCCTTCACATTCCCATCGAAAGCCATCTGCTGGCCGACACCGGCTACGTGTCGCTCGCGCGCTCGCAGGTATGAGTGAGCGTTCCGGCATAAGGGACGGCGCGGCGGCCTTCGGGCCGCCGTTGTCGACCTCGGTCGAGGCGCTGCTGGAGAACGGCGGCGACGGGCGCTTCCGCGCCATGGTCTACGACCTGCTGGCGCTCGAGGCGCAGATGCGCGAGGCGCGCGACCGGCTGGCCGCCGAGATGGGCGTCTCCGGACCGGGCTACATGATCGTCATGGTCATCGCGCAAAAGCAGGCCGAAGGCATTGGCATCAGCAGCATCGCCCGCCAGCTCCACGTCTCCGGGGCCTTCGTGACCACCGAGGTCGGCAAGCTGGTCCGGGCCGGACTGGTCGACAAGCGGCGCAACCCGGAAGACCGGCGCGGCGTGCTGTTGCGGCTGACGCGCGCGGGCGAGGCGCGCATCCGGGCGATCGCGCCCAACATCCGCGGGGTCAACGACTACTTCTTCGGCGACCTGAGCGGCGCGGAGTTCAAGGCCCTGTCGCGGATCGCCGCGCGGCTCGGCAGCAAGTCGGCCGCCGATTGCTTCGCGGCCGAGGACGATGCCGCCTGACGGATCGGGCGGTTGCACCGGCAAGGTGATATTGATTACGTTACATAACTAAATGTCGTAGCTTTCTGGCCGGCCGGGGGCACCCGGGCCGGACAGACACAGCAAGCAGATCGGGGCCATGCGATGACCGTTTCCTACTTCGTTCGTTACCAGGGCATGCCCGTGCCGGCCGATCCCTTCGTGGACTATTACCGGACGCGCCATGCCGCGATCCTGGCGGACTTCCCCGGCATCCGGTCGCTGACCCTGCACACGCCGGTGGGCTGGACCGACCGCTATCCGGTCAACCCGGACCCGACCGGCTTCCTGGCCCAGATGACCTTCGACTCCGCCGCCGCCCTCGACGCGGCGCTCCAGTCCGAGGCGCGTGCCCGGGCGCGCGACGATTTCGCGAACTTGCCGCCCGTGCGCGGCCCGGTGAGCCATCTCGCCATGGCCTCGGAGCGGATCTTTTGAGCGACGCCCGCAAGGGCGGTGAAGACGCGCGCCGGATCCTGCGCCGCGATCCGGACCCGCACCTGTTCCGCCCGATCACCTTCCGGTCGGTGACCGCGCGCAACCGGATCATGCTGTCGCCGATGTGTCAGTATTCGACGCCCGACGGCGCGCCCATCGCCTGGCACATGCAGCATCTCGGCTCGCGCGCCGCGGGCGGGGCGGGGATCGTCTCGACCGAGGCGACCCATGTCGAGGACCGGGGCCGGATCACGCCCTATTGTCTCGGCCTGTGGAACGACAGCCAGCGCGACCGGCTGAAGCCGATCGTCGAACTGGTCGGCGAGCTCGGCGCGGTGCCCGGGATCCAGCTCGCCCATGCCGGACGCAAGGCCTCGGTGTCGCGGCCGTGGGACGGCAACAAGCCGCTCGCGCCGACCGATGGCGGCTGGGAGACGATCGGCCCGTCGCCGCTGCCCTACGGCCCCGGCTTCGCCGCGCCCCGCGCGATGGACGGCGACGATATCCGCACCGTGGTCGGCGCCTTCGCCGCGTCGGCCCGGCGCGCGCGGGAGGCCGGCTTTCGGCTGATCGAGATCCACGCGGGCCACGGCTATCTGTTCCATTCCTTCCTTTCGCCGCTGTCCAACGCGCGCGACGACGAGTATGGCGGACCGCTCGAGAACCGCGCCCGCCTGCTGACGGAGTCGATCGCGGCGATCCGGTCCGAATGGCCGGCCGACCTGCCGCTGTTCGTGCGCCTGTCCTGCGCCGACTGGGTCGAGGGCGGCTGGACCCTCGACGACACGGTCGAGCTGGCGACGCTGCTGGCCGCGCGCGGCGACGTCGACCTGATCGACTGTTCGTCGGGCGGCAACGACCCGCGCCAGGCGATTCCGGTCCACCCCGGTTACCAGGTGCCGTTCGCCGAGCGCGTCCGGCGCGAGGCGGGAATCGCCACCGGCGCCGTCGGCCTGATCCACACGCCGGACATGGCCGAGGAGATCCTGGCCAACGGCCGGGCCGATCTGGTGGTGATGGGCCGGACGCTGCTGGCCGATCCTGTATGGCCGTTGCGCGCGGCCAAGCGGTTGGGCGCGCGCGGAGCCTGGCCGGTCCAGTACGAACGGTCCGACATCTTCTTCGACTAAGGGGACACAGGTGGCTAGCGAGCGACATCTGAACTTCACCGTCGCCGGCAAGACCGGCGACGCACCATTGGCGGCGACCGTCGGCAAGCTGGTCATCGCCGGCTGGACCGGCCGCGACGCCGCCGCGATGGAGGCGCATATCCGGGAGCTGGAAGAGCTCGGCATCGCGCGGCCCAAGGCCACGCCGATCTTCTACCGGGTCGCCGCGTCGCTGCTGACCACGGCAGACGCCATCCAGGTCTCCGGCACCGGCTCGTCGGGGGAGGCCGAGACGGTGATCCTCGACGTCGGCGGCACCCGCTACGTCGGGGTGGGTTCCGACCACACCGACCGCGAGGCGGAAAAGATCAACGTCTCGCTGTCGAAGCAGATGTGCGCCAAGCCGGTCGCGCCGACCCTGTGGCGCTTCGACGACGTGGCGGACCATTGGGACGACATGGTCCTGCGCTCGTGGGCGCACGAGGGCGGCGACCGGCGGCTTTACCAGGAAGGCCCCGTCACCGCGATGCGCACCCCGGACGACCTGATCGGCCGGTATGGCGGCCTCGGCAACGGCACGGCCATGTTCGGCGGTACGCTCGCCTTCGCCAAGCCGGTGGCGACGGCGGCCGAGGCCTTCGAGGTCGAACTGGAGGACCCGGTGCTCGGGCGCAGGCTCACCCACACCTATCGGATCGAAACCCTGCCGGTCGAAGGCTGAGGCAACCAAGGAGGCATCCCATGCCGTTCAACAAGCCGCACAAGGAGTTCTTCGAACTCGACATGGACGAGGGCTGGCACAACCTGCCCGGCTATCCCGACGGGATCACCGAGAAGCTGCTGGCCAGCGACATCGACGAGGACAAGAAGCAAGGCAGCCGCACCCGGCTGCTCAAGTTCCAGCCCGGTGTCTACACCACCGCGCCCTTCGTCCACGATCACTGGGAAGAGGTCTTCCTGGTCTCGGGCGACCTGACTGTCGGCAACGACGACAAGGGCGAGGGCGGCGAGAATTTCAGGGCGCCGACCTACGCCTGCCGGCCGCCGGGCGCCTATCACGGCCCGTTCAAGTCCGAGGCGGGCTGCATCCTCTACGAGATCCACTACTACGACGAGGCCAACCCGTTCCAGGGCAAGATCTGATCGGGGATCTCGTTGCGCAGGGGCGGGATCACGACGCGTCCGCCAACGGCGACGCGGGCTTGATCACGGGCGGGTTTTAAACCCGCCCCTGCGCGTTCAGACTGCGGTTGCCGCCCAGGAGAATGACATGACCGACACCTCTGCACCGCCGCCGCTCGCCGACCTGTTGCGCCAACTGGAGACCGGCGAGACCACCAGTGTGGCGCTCGCCGAGGCGGCGCTCGACCGCGCGCGGGACCCGGCGGGGGAGGGGAGCCTGGTCTTCACCGCTCTCTATGAAGACGGCGCCCGGGCCCAGGCGGCGGCGTCGGACGCCCTGCGCAAGGCCGGGGTCGCCCAG
>CAMYMQ010000102.1 GCA_947259335.1 uncultured Alphaproteobacteria bacterium
CCGGCGCAGGGCCGCCCGCTCCGCGACGCCGCTCAGGCCGCCGCCACGCCGGGGCAGCCGCCCCCGTTTGGCGCACGGAGGGACGTCAGGCTTGAATCGCCGGGCGATATGCGCAATATGACGCGCTCTTGACGCCGGGCCCCAGCGGGCCTCGCTTCGGGCGCGTAGCTCAGCGGGAGAGCACTACGTTGACATCGTAGGGGTCGCTGGTTCAATCCCAGCCGCGCCCACCAATTTCCGATTTGTCCGTCACCGCAGCCATTGGGCCGGGTATGCCCGGCGGGCGGTGGCCTGTTGCCGGTGGCGGCGGGCTTCTCGGGCCCGAACCCGCGGGCCTTGAGGCGGCAATTCGGTAGCCCGCCAGGCGGACATTGCGGACATGTCCGGCTTGCGCGGGTGTCCACGACCGTTAGCATCGTCGGTCGACCAGGGCCGGACAGGATTCAGGTACACCCATTCATGACGGCGGGCCGTTCCGGGCAGACCCCCACACCGAGTGCCGCCGCATCCGCCGGCGCGGCCGACCGGCGCCGGTACGTCCTGGTCGTCCTGACGCTGGTCGGCGCCTTCAATCACTTCGACCGGCACCTGCTCGCCATCCTGCTGGAGCGGATCAAGGCCGACCTGGTGCTCAGCGATCTCCAGCTGGGGCTGCTCTCCGGCGTCGTCTTCGGCGGCGTCTACGCCATCATGGGCATCCCGATTTCCCTGCTGGCGGCGCGCCGGAACCGGCGCAACATCATCGTGGTGGCCCTGACCGTGTGGAGCGCGCTGACCGTCGCCTGCGGCGTCGCGCAGAACTTCTGGCAGCTCGCGTTGGCGCGGTTCGGCGTCGGCATCGGCGAGGCCGGCGGCACCGCGCCGTCCCATTCGATGATCTCCGATCTCTATCCCGAGGGGCGCCGGGCGGGGGCGATGGCCTTCTATGGCGCGGGCGCCAACCTGGGCCTGTTCCTGGCGATGATCGTGGGCGGCACGGTCGCCGCGCTGTTCGGCTGGCGCTGGGCCTTCATCGTCGCGGGCGTGCCAGGGCTGATCCTGGCGCTGGTCGTCATCCGACTGCCCGAGCCGGTGCGCGAGGCCGGCCGCGCCGACGCGCCGTCCCTGGCCAACCTGGGGCTGCTCCGCGCCACCCTGGGCACCTTGCGGCGCGACCCCTGCCTGCGCAACGTGATCGCGGGCACGACGCTGAACGCCATCGTGATCTATGGAATGCTGGCCTGGGTGGCCAGCTACCTGATCCGCGTGCACGACCTGTCGCTGCAGGTCGTCGGCATCTACATGGCGATCGTCCTTGGGCTGATCGGCGGCGTCGGCACGATCCTCGGCGGGATCGTGGCCGACCGCCTCGCCCGGCGTCACCGGCGCTGGTACTGCTGGGTCGTCGCCGCCGCGATCCTGGTGGGCAAGCCGTTCATGCTGGTCTTCCTGGTCACCGATGTGACGACCCTGGCCCTGATCGTCTTCGTGGGCGCGACGATGTTCGGCGCCGTCTTCCTGGGGCCGACCTTCTCGATCCTGCACGACCGCGTCGACTCCGCCATGCGGCCGGTGGCGTCGGCCATCACCCTGTTCGTGGTCAACCTGCTCGGGCTCGGGATCGGGCCGGTGCTGGTCGGGGCGCTGAGCGACTACGTCTTTCCGGGGGGCGACGGGCTGCGCTACGCCCTGGTCGCGATCCAGGTGCTGGGGCTGTGGGCGGCCCTACATTATTTCCTGGGCGGTCGCGCCCTGACCGGGGGCACGTCGCGCCCGGTCTCCGCGTCGAGCTGAGCGGCCAGGCGGGCCGCCGCCTGCTGCACCGACTGCAGGATCAGCGCGCGCAGGCGAGCGTGCAGCGCGTCGTCGTTCGCGCGCTTGTGCCACGACAGATAGATGCTGGGCCGCACGGCGTCGAAGGGCAGCGGGTGGATCTCCAGCCCGAAGCGCGGCGCCGCGATATGGGCGAACGAGCGGGGGACCACCGCGATCATGTCGCCTATCGCGACCAGGTTCGGCACGCTCCAGCCCCGGGTCACGCTGAACTGGAATTGAGACGCGGGTATCCGGCGCATCAATTCGGCGAATATCTTGGATGTCGACATGGGATTGGGCCGGGACAGGGCCACGAACCGGGCCTTGGCGAAGGTCTCCTCGGTCAGGGGGCCGAAGGATTCGCTCCATCCCTTGCGGGCGATGCACACGAAGGTTGACGACCCGAGCCCTTGGGACACGATCTCCTCGTGCTCGATCGGATGCAGGTTGAAGATCAGATCCAGCGTCCCGGCAAGCAGGTCGTCCGGGCCCTCGAGGGCATAAAGGCTGACGATGTCGAGTACGAGGTTCAGGCCCTCCTCCTCGATGGCGCGCAGCACGGCGGGCAGAACCACCGGCTCTGCCAAGTTGAACATGCCGATCCGCAGCCGGCGGGAATGGTCCGGCGCCGGCATGCCCTCGGCGGCCGACAGGGTGTTCGTCATGGCGTGGAGCGATACGCGGACGGCGCCGATCAGCCGCTGGGCCCGGGGAGTCGGCTCGACGCCGCCCCGCGCCCGGCGGAACAGCGGTTCTCCCACCTGCCGGCTCAGCCGGTTCAGGGCGCCGCTGACGGCCGGCTGGCTCAGGCCGAGCCGTTCGGCGGCCCGGGTCACGCTGCCCTCGTCGAATACCGCTTCGAACACGCGCAGAAGGTTGAGGTCCATGCTCGGAGCCGTCATCGGATCGGCTCACCCGGCGGGTCGTCGATCCCGGCCGCGGCATAGGCGGTGCCCTTGACGGAATCGATGATCACCGACCGCAGCCATCGCTGGAGCGGATCGCCGTGGTTGCGTTCGTGCCACAGGAGGAAGCCGACCTCGTCGGGAAAGTCGAAGGGGCAGGGGTGACTGGCGAGGCCGAAGACGTCGCCCATCCGTTCGGCGAATATCCGCGGCACGACTGCGATCAGGTCGGTTTCCCCGACCACGGAAGCGATGGACCAGAGGCCGGACATTTCGCAGGTGATGCGCCGCTGGCTGCCCTGGCTGGCGAGCAGCCGGTCTATCGGGATGTAGGAGCGCAGGGTCTGGTTCAGCGTGGCGTGCCGCGCGCGCTCGAAGGCGTCGCGGTCGAGCGGCCCATGCCGGTCTTGCCAACCGATGCGCGTGATGCAGCACAGATCGATCCGGAACAACGGGTGCGCGCGGACATGGGGCGCGGTGGTCGGAAAATACTGGATCGCGGCATGGGTCCGCCCGCTGTACAGGTCGGACAGAAAGTCGGACGAGGTCACGGGCACGAATTGGACCTGCACGCCGGGCGCCTCGGCCGTAATGGTACGGCCGAGCTGGGCTCCGACGACGGGCTCGACGATATCGACCATCGTCATCCGGAACTCGCCCTTCGAAGTCGCGGGATCGAAGCGGTCATGCTCGTACATCGCTTCGATCAGGCGGTTCAGCGCCTCGCGGATGGGCCGCGACATCGCATCGGCCCGGGCGGTCGGGATAACGCCGCCCTTGTGGCGGATGAACAAGGGGTCGCCGACAATCTCGCGCAGCCGGGCGAGGGCGCCGCTCACCGCCGGCTGGCTGACCTTGAGAGCCTCCGCCGCGACGCTCACGCTGCCGGCCCCGTAGACGGCGTCGAACACCTGCAAAAGGTTAAGATCGATATTATTCGGAAGCATGGAAATCCCCGCCGTTTCCATGCTTAACGCAATATCAGGTTTGGCAATGTCGTGTATAGGCAATAACGATTTTACTTATTTTTAACCCTGCGACATACCGGAGGTTGGGATGACCGGGGGCACGGATGTGTTGGTCGTCTCCGCGCCGGGCGCAGTCACCGCGTCGATCCACGCCCGGAGCCAACAAGAAGATCGGGGAGGAAATGACGACCCCGGCTGCTTGCGCGTTCGCGGGTCGATGCCGAGCTCGAGTTCCGTCGAGCCCCGACATTCCGCGAAGGCGGTGCAGCGGCCGCTTGAAGCGAGCGGCACGAGGAGCGGGCGACGGGTGGGTTCGCAAAGCGGTGCAGGGCCGCGATGCCAATGGTTCTCGTTCGCCGTCGCAAGAGGGAGTGACGGTATATGGCATCGCGTCCGATTTCCGGGCTTTTTCGCGCCCGACGGAGCCGGCTTTCCGACGATCTGACCCTCGGAACGGCGGTCGGCAGCGCCCTGAGCGCCAGCCGCTATGCCGGCCAGCGGCACGCCGGATCGGTACGGATGGCGCTGGAGCCCCGGGTGCTCCTCGACGCCGCGATGGTCGACACCGCGGCCCAGGGCGACGACGCGGCCCGGAACGACGCCTCCGACGCTCAGAACAATGACGGCAATGGGGACTCGGCCGACACGCCCGACGCGCCGGCGGCTATCCAGCCCGGCGACCAGCAGGCCGACGCCGACGGTCCCGCGCCGAACACCGGCAGCAAGATCGTCATCGTCGACCCCGGCGTTAGGGATATCGAAACCATCCTGAACGGCGTCGACGCCGACGCCGAGGTCTTCATCCTCGACCCCAACCGCACCGGCATCTCCCAGATCACCGAGATCCTGGCCGGGCGGAGCGAGGTCTCCGAGCTCCACATCATTTCCGATGGTGGGCCGGGGGGGATCATGCTCTCGGGCCAGTGGATCAACGCGAACAACATCGCCAGCTACCAGGGCGCGCTCGCCCAGTGGGACACGGCGCTGGCCGACGGCGCGGACATCCTGCTCTACGGCTGCCAGGTCGCGCTCGGCGGCCAGGGTCAGGCTTTCGTCGACGCCATTGCCCAGGCGACCGGCGCGGACGTCGCGGCGTCCACCGACCTTACCGGGTCGGCCGCGCTGGGCGGCGACTGGGACCTCGAATACGCGACCGGCGCGATCGAGGCAGCCGGCATTCTCACTGCCGAGGTTCAGGCCGACTACGGTGCCCGGCTCGCCACCTTCGTCGTGAACGACACCGGCGATGCCGACGACGGCGACGCGTTAAACGGCGTTACCACGCTGCGGGAGGCGATCAACCTCGCCAACGCGCAAGCCGGCGCGGATACGATCACCTTCGATGCCGGGGTCTTCACCGACGAGAGCGTGGTCATCCGGGTCGGATCGGTGCTTTCGATCACCGACGACCTGACCATCGAAGGCATCACCTTCGATCCGACCGACGCCACCGGCCTGTCGCGGGTCACCATTTCCGGCGACAGCCTGGCCGACGGCGGCCTGATCGGCGCGGGCGACGCGGACGGTTTCGGCGACACGCAGGTGTTCTTCGTCGCCACGGGCACGACCGTCGGCTTCGAGGACATCGTCGTCCGGGACGGCTACGCCACCTCGGCCGGCGGCAACAATGAAGGCGGCGCTATCTATTCGAATGGCGTCGTCACCCTCGACCGGGTGACGCTCGCCGACAACCGCGCGGAGTCCCAGGGCGGCGGCATCAGTGTCGAAGGAGTCGGCTCCTACCTCACGGTTCGGGACAGCGTCCTGACCGGCAATGTGGCCCAAAACGCCGCGGGCGGCGCTCTCCAGGCGACCATCGGACTGACGCTCATCGGTTCGACAGTTTCCGGGAACACGGCGCTGAACTCTTCCGGCGGTGGCGTGTCCGCGCAGAACGCGTTCATCGTCAACAGCACCATTTCGGGGAATTCCGCTGAACAGGGCGGGGGTGTCGAAACCAGCACGGCGCGGATCACCAACTCGACCATCACGGGCAACGACGCCAGTGCGACCGGCGGTGGGCAATACGCGAATTTTGGAACGACGACGCTGGCCAACACGGTCATCGCGGGTAACACCGTGGGCGGTGTGGCGACGGGCGCCAGCGCCGATGTGGCGGAGCTTTTTGGCACGATCGCCAGCGCCGGCAACAATTTCATCGGCATCCAGGGTACTTTCGGCGGCACCGACGCAGTCAACGGCGACCAGGTCGGCACCACGGGCGCGCCGCTCGACGCGCAACTCGGCGCGCTGGCCGACAACGGCGGCGGGCGGATGACCCACATGCCGCAGGCCGGCAGCCCGCTGATCGACGCCGGCTCGAACGCGCTCGTCCAGGGCGACGACCACGGCGCCGAC
>CAMYMQ010000103.1 GCA_947259335.1 uncultured Alphaproteobacteria bacterium
CCGACCGCACGATCGAGCTGCTCGGCCGGCCGGCGACCCCGGTGGCGCTGTTCGCGCTCGGGGCCTCGCTGACCCGGTTCAAGCTGGGCGGCGACCTGGGCCAGGTCGCGGTCGTGGTCGCGATCAAGCTGCTGGTCCTGCCGGCGGCGGTGTGGCTGGCGGCGACCCAGGTTTTCGACATCGACCGCTTTTCGGCTGCGATCGCCGCGCTGCTGGCGGCCATGCCGACCGGCGCGACCGCCTTCGTGCTGGCCAACAGCTACAAGGTCTTCACCGCCCGCGCCGCGGCATCGGTGCTGATCAGCACCGCGCTCGCCTGGATCACGGCGGCGATCCTGATCGGCTATTTCACCTGAACCGCCCGCGCCAGCGCGGCGCGCGCCAGCAGGCGGGTCGAATCGAGGGTCGGCAGCGGCGCGTTCGAATCGTTGAGGATCAGCGGAATCTCGGTACAGCCGAGCACGACCGCGTCGCAGCCGTCCGCCTTCATCCGCCCGATCACCCGCTGGTGGAAGGACACCGCCTGCGGCCGGAAGATGCCGTAGGTCAGCTCTTCCATGATGATCCGGTCGATCTCGGCGCTCTCCCCGGCGGTCGGCCGTTCATAGGCGATGCCGCGCGCGGCGAGTTTCTCAGGATAGACCTCGCTCTCGACCAGCCAGCGGGTGCCGAGCAGGCCGAGCCGCGCAAAGCCCCGGGCTTCCGCCTCCGCCGCCGCGACCTCGGCGATGTGCAGCCAGGGCAGCGGCAGCCGCGCCTCGATCCCTGCAAAGGCCTTGTGGATCGTATTGTCGGGGCAGATCAGAAAGTCGGCGCCGATGGCGGCCAGCTTCTCGGCCGAGGCCAGCATCAGGGCGCCGACGCCGTCCCAGTCGTCGCGCTCGAGGCAGGCGACATAGTCGGCCAGCGACGGCGTGTGCATCGAGACTTCGGGGTGGGCGTGGGTGCCCAATAGCGGCGCGCCCTCGGCGCAGATAGTGCGGTAGCAGAGCGCCGCGCCCTCGGCGGAGCAGCCGACGATACCGATATGCTGGGGCATGGCAGTCCCGTTTCTCTGTGCGTGTCGTCGGGCAGGATAGCCGGGCAGGTGTGACGGTTTCAGCGCCGGCGCAGGTAGACGAACCAGTAGACCGCGCCGACCAGCACGCCGCCGCCGATCATATTGCCCACGGTCACGGCGGCGAGGTTCCCCAGCGCCGCCGGCACACTCAGCGCGGCGTAGGTCTCCCGGGTGGCGCCGATGGCCTGCCAGAAGGCCGGCTCGGCCACGCCTTCGATCAACAGGGCGAAGGGCAGGAAATACATGTTGGCGATGGAATGCTCGAAGCCGGCGGCGACGAAGGCCGCGATCGGCGGCACGATCACCGCCACCTTGCCGGCCACCGTCCGCGCGCTGAAGGTCAGCCACACGGCCAGGCACACCAGCACGTTGCAGAGGATTCCCAGGAACAGCGCCTGGTGCCAGGGCAATGCCGCCTTGGCGGCGGCCACGGCCAGCGCCGTCTTGCCCACCGCGCCGCCGCCGAGCAGATAGTGGCCCGCGGCGACGGCCAGAACGGCTGTGCCCACGGCGCCGATGAAGTTGCCGACGTAGACCACGGCCCAGACCCGCGCCAGCGCGCCGGCCCCGATGCGGCCGCCGGCCCAGGCCATCACCATCAGGTTGTCCCCGGTGAACAGCTCCGCCCCGCCGATCACCACCAGGATCAGGCCGAGCGAGAAGACCAGCCCGCCGAGCAGCCGGGTCACGCCGAATGGCAGGTCGCCCGCGCCGCTGACGGTCACGGTCATGAAGATCGCGCCGAAGGCGATGAAGGCCCCCGCCAGCACCGCCAACACGAAGGTCGACAGCGTGTTGCGCGCGACCTTGGCCGCGCCCGCCGCCTCGCAGGCCAGCGCCATCTCCTGGGGCAACCGGGCGTCGACGCCGGGCAGCGGCGAAACGGGCGGTGGCGCGGCGGGTGTCGGGGGTTGCACCGGATTCGGGTCGTTCATCGCCTGCCTGCCCTTGCCGGAACTGGACCGGTCCCATATGGTGGGTCGATACGCTTGCGTATGCTTAATGACCGAGTTGCCGCGAATTTCCCTGGAAATCCGCGCCGCGCCAACCGAAAGTGCCGCCATGCCGTCATCGGAACGCAGAACCCTCGACCGCCGAACCTGGATCGACGCCGCCGTCGACGTGATGGCCGAACATGGCGTCGATGCCGTCAAGGTCGAGCCGCTGGCGCGCCGCCTGGGCGTCACCAAGGGCAGCTTCTACTGGCACTTCAAGGACCGGTCGGCGCTCTTGTCCGCCCTGCTCGATCACTGGGAGGACGCCCGGACCGCGGCCACGATCGGCGTGGTCGATTCGGTCGGCGGCGGCCCCGCCGAGAAGTTGCGCAAGCTGTTCGAGGTCTCGGTCGCCGACCTCGAAAGCCTGCGTATCGAAATGGCGGTCCGCGACTGGGCCCGCAACGACCAGCGCGCGCACATCGCGGTCCGCGCCGTCGACGCCCGCCGATCGGTCTATGCCGAGCAATACTTCCAGCAGCTCGGCTTCTCGCATTCGGAGGCCCGCGCCCGCGGCACCCTGTTCCAGGGCCTGATCCTGTCCGAGGCCCTGCTGGTGCGGGACGAGGAGCCCGAGGACTACGAGGCGCGGATCCAGCATTGCCTGGAGCTGATCATGACGCCGGATGCGGCCCCGGACACGGTTTCCGACACGCCCCGGCGCCCACCCCCGGCCCCTAGCTTCTGAGCACGCCGCCGGTCTGCTTGGCGACACTGGCGACGACCTTTTCGGCGACCGCATCGATCTCTCCTTCGGTCAGCGTCGCCCCGGTCGGCTGCAGCCGCACGGCAATCGCCACCGACTTCTTGCCCGCGCCGATGCCTTCGCCGGCATAGACGTCGAACACGCTGACCCGGTCGATCAGGGCCTTGTCGGCGCCCTGGGCGGCGCGCACCAGCTTGTCCGCCGGCACGTCGTCGGCGACGACGAAGGCGAAATCGCGCTCGACCGGCTGGAACGGCGACGGCTTGAGCAAGGGCCGCGTCTTGGACGCCTTGGCCTTGGGCGGCGGCAGGTTGTCGAGCATCACCTCGAAGCCGACGACCGGCCCCTTGGCGTCCAGGCGCTTGAGCACCCGGGGGTGAAGTTCGCCGAACGTCGCCAGAACCTTCTTGCCGAGCCGCAGCGCGCCCGAGCGCCCGGGATGGTACCAGCCCGGCGCGTCCGTAGTGGTCTGGGCGCCGGCCACCGGCGCGCCGGCGG
>CAMYMQ010000104.1 GCA_947259335.1 uncultured Alphaproteobacteria bacterium
CGGCCGCGCGCGGCGAGCCGCTGCCGCCGTTGGCCGGCGTGCCCTTCGCGGTGAAGAACCTGTTCGACGTGGCCGGCCTGACCACGCGGGCCGGCTCCAAGATCAACCGGGACGACCCGCCCGCTGCCGCCGACGCCGTGCTGATCGAGCGGCTGACCGCCGCCGGCGCCATTTTGCTCGGCGCCCTGAACATGGGCGAATACGCCTACGATTTCACCGGCGAGAACGCCCATGATGGCGTCTGCCGCAACCCCCACGACCTGGACCGCATGTCCGGGGGATCATCGTCCGGCTCGGCCAGCGCGGCGGCCGCGCAACTGGCGGCCATCACCCTCGGATCGGATACCAACGGCTCGATCCGGGTGCCCGCGTCGTTGTGCGGCCTGTTCGGGCTGAAGCCGACCTATGGCCGGCTGACACGCGCCGGCACCTTTCCCTTCTGCGACAGCCTCGATCATCTCGGCCCGCTGGCGCGAACGTCCGGAGACCTGGCCCTGGCCTACGACGCGATGCAGGGGCCGGACCCCCGCGACCCGGCCTGCGCAGATCGGCCGGCGGAACCGGTTCTCGGCGAGGCGGAAAAGGGGCTGACCGGGCTGAAAATCGCCGTGGCCGGCGGCCATTTCCAGACCAACGGACTGCGGGAATCCGAGGCGGCCGTCGCCGCCGCGGCCCGTGCGCTGGGCGCCCACGAAATCGTCGACATCCCGTATGCCGCCGAAGGGCGAGCGGCTGCCTACATCATCACCAATGCCGAAAGCAGCGCCTTCCACCTGCAGCGGCTACGCGACCGCGCCGATGAGTTCGACCCCGATACGCGCGACCGGTTCCTTGCCGGCGCCCTGCTGCCGGCGGCATGGCTCGTCCAGGCTCAACGGGTTCGCCGCTTCTATCACGACGCGGTGATGCGGCTGTTCGCCACGGTCGACGCGATCATCGCGCCGGCGACGCCGATGTCCGCTCCCGCGATCGGCCAGAAGACGATGGAAGTGAAGGGGGCCGAAATTCCGCTCCGTCCCAATCTGGGCCTGTTCACCCAGCCGATCTCGGCGATCGGCCTGCCCGTGATCGCGGCGCCGATACGGTGCGGAACTCCGATGCCGATCGGGGTTCAGATCATCGCGGCGCCCTGGCGCGAGGACGTGTGTTTCCGGATTGCCGCCGCCCTGGAGGCAGCCGGTGTCGCAGCGGCCCCCACTCCAGCGCCGGGCGACGGTGGTTAGGGACTGTGGTTAGGGACTTTGATTAGGGCCTGTGATCGAGACCGGGATTGGGGACGGGGGCCTTGGGCACCGTCACTGCCCCGGGAACCTGAGAGGGACACGGCGGGCGTTGGCGTCGTGAGGGTCGGGGTCGTCGATGTGCCCGGCGCCCGTGAGGAGGACGGGCGACGACCATGCTCCGCGCAGGCGTGAAGGTGCCTCTTGCCGTCGGCTATACGGACATGCGCACGGGGAAGGACGGGCCGGCGCTCCTGGTCCTGGCGATACTGCGCCATGATCTCGCCGAAACAGCCGGCCGCATGGGGGCCGGCAGTGCACTCTCGATCAAACCGGTCCCACCCGTAGCCGCCGAACCGTTATTCGCGCCGCTCCAGAGCATCGCCGAGTTCCTCGATGAGCGCATCTCCCATGGACGAGGTCGACACCGCCCGGTCACCGGGCCCAGCGATATCGGCTGTCCGGAACCCGCGGGACAGGAGGCCGTCCACGGCCGTCTCAAGCAGCTCGGCCTCTGCTCCCAGGCCGAGGGAATAGCGCAGGCACATCCCGAAACTCAAGATCATCGCCAGCGGATTCGCGACGCCCTTGCCCGCGATATCGGGCGCCGAGCCGTGCACGGGCTCGTACAGCGCCTTCCTGATTCCGGCTTCGCTCCTGGCACCCAGCGAGGCGGAGGGCAGCATCCCCAGGCTGCCCGTCAGCATCGCCGCGCAGTCCGACAGGAGGTCACCGAACAGATTGTCGGTCGCGATGACATCGAACCGGGTCGGTGCCCGCACGAGCTGCATCGCGCAGTTGTCGGAATACATGTGGTCCAGCTCGACATCCGGATATCGTTGCCCCACCTCCGTGGCGACCTGCCGCCAGAGAACACCCGATTCCATCACGTTCGACTTTTCGACCGACGTGACCTTGTTCCGGCGCGACCGGGCGATCTCGAAGGCGACATCGAGCAGGCGTTCGATCTCGTCGTCGTAGTAGACCTGGGTATCGAGACCGCGGCGCCGGCCGTCCGGCATCCGGTCCACCCCGCGCGGTTCGCCGAAATAGACGCCGCCCGTCAGCTCGCGGACGATCATCAGATCGACCCCCGCGATATAGTCGTCCTTCAGGGAAGACGAGGATTGGAGTGCCGGGCGGCAATAGGCCGGTCGCAGGTTCGCGAACAGGTCCATCTCTTTCCGCAGCCGCAGCAAGCCAGCCTCCGGACGATGGTGACGGGCCACCCCGTCCCACTTCGGGCCACCGACCGCGCCCAGCAGCACGGCGTCGGCGCCGCTGGCCTTCTCGAGCGTCGAATCCGCCAGCGGGGTCCCGTGCCGATCGTAGGCGGCGCCCCCGACAAGATCCTCTTCCAATGCCACCTGGAGGTTGCGGTTCTCGACGAACCAGGCGACGACGCGGCGCAGTTCGGCCGCGATTTCCGGCCCGATACCATCGCCGGCCAGCAGCAAGAGTCGTTTCCCGGTCATGTCACGGCCCCTTTTGCATTCATTCTTTCATGTGGCCGGGGCGGCGCCCGATTGACGGGCGGACATCCGCTGCCGCCCATCACGCAGGCCACAAGTTGCGGCTCGCGCGGTCGGCGCCGGCGACGAGCGCCTCGAGCTTCGCCCAGGCAATCTGCGGGTGCACCCGCCAGCGGAAACCGCAATCGGTGGCCGCGATGACCCGCTCTCGGCCGACGGCGTTGGCAAACCGCGCGATGCGCTCGGCGACATAGTCGGGATGCTCGATCACGTTGGTCGCGTGGCAGATCACGCCCGGCATCAATATCTTGTCGTCGGGGAGCTTGGTGTCTTCCCAGACATGGTACTCGTGCTCGTGCCGAACGTTGGCCGCCTCGATCTGATAGCCCTGCGCGTTGATCCCCAGCAGGGCGTCGACCAGATCCTCCAGAGGCGGGTCGTCCGTATGGGGCGCATTCATGGACGACCAGCACATGTGGTAGCGCACCTTTTCGGCCGGGATCCCCCGCAGAGCATGGTTGAGCGCCTCGACGGCGAGCCCGGCCCATTTCTTGAAGCCGTCCGTCCCTTCCCTAGGGACGAGCATCCGGTGGCGACCGGGCAGCGAAACGTCGTCGATCTGCAGCAGGAAGCCGGCGTCGACGATGGCTTGGTACTCTTCGTGAAGCGCGTCGGCGAAGGCGAAATAATAGTCCTCGTCGGACCCGTAATACTCGTTGCTGTGGCGGCTCGCGAGCATGCCGGGCGCGACCACGGGCAGGAAAGCCTCTTCCACGTCAGCATCCGCCAAGGCGGCCTTGAGGTTTTCGATGTCTCGTTGCACCTCGTCGGGCTTGTAACGCAGCGGTCCGACGACGGCGAACTCGGCCGGCGGCTCATAGGCCGTGCCGGTGGGCATATAAAGCTGCACCAGACTCGGTGGCACCATCGCGCCGCCGGCGGCTTCCGTGTCGGCGTAGAATTCCGCGAATCGCTCGCGGTCGGTCGACGCCGAAGCCGTCTGTGCGGCACGCTTGAAGAACTTTTTCGTAACCTGCTCCGCTGCCTCAAGTGGCCGCGTTTCGATTCCATCGAGCCGGTACTTTGCATAGGCCCAGAAGCTCAGCTTGCTGAACTCGCCGTCATCAACGATGTCGATACCGGCGTCGGCCTGCCGGCGAACAATTTCGCCGACGGCGCTCTTGAGGCGTGCCTCCAGCTGGCCCTCGTCATAGGGCTCGCCGGCAAGCTTCCTGCGGTACAACTCTTCGAGGTCGGGCGGCCGATGCAAGGATCCCGTGTGCGTTGTGAGGATCCTGTCGGTACTCAGCTTCATGACTTCGCTCCCCTGCCGGTCATCGGCTCGCGGTCGCTCCCGTGTGACGGAAGCCTATGCCGTCGGCACGCCCATTCTCTCCAGATAACCGCGTATCGCGTGATGGATGGCCGATTCCAGATGGGAAAAGGGTCCGGGCTCGAAATTGACCGACTGAATGCCCCGATGCAGGGATTCGATCATTTCGCGGTCTTCCTCCACGACCTGCTCCAGGGTGGCCTCATAGGGTTTGACCTTCGTTTCGAACTCCGGGTCGTCGAGAGACTCGGCGGCGAACATCGTGTGCGACACCAGCCGCGTGCGGCCGATGTCGAGCGGCCACACCGACCAGATCCGAAACGAGTCCGACCGCCCGACGAAGGGCATGTTGGGGGGCAGAAAGGCCGTATAGGCCAGACTGTCCTTGTGATCCGTCAGCCAGGGGAATTTACCGAAGGAGGACGTCGCGCTCTTCGTGAACGGGGCCGCCTCCAGAAAGAAGCTGTAACCGCCGTTGTCGAGCAAATTGAACTCATAGTCTTCTTTGTTGCCGCGATAGTAGCGCCCGAAGCTCGACGCGTGAACGACGCCCGCGTGGTAGATGTCCATGAGATTTTCGACCGCCAGCTTCCAGTTGCAATTGACGTCGAAGGTCCGCCTTAGACCAACCCTGCAATTTTCGGGCTTGAGAAAGCCGAACTGAGCCTCGAACGGCGCGATGAACGTGTCGAAATCTTCCGGATCGGCGGCAAAACTCATGAACACGAAACCGCGCCAAAGCCGCACGCTGAGGTTTGGCAGTCGGCAATCGGACATGTCCGCTTCGGAGCGCTTCATGTACGGCGCGACGCTCAGCTTGCCGTCAATGTCATAGAGCCATCCGTGGTACGGACAGGTGAAATGCCGCGCATTTCCCTGGCCCGTGGCAACCTCGACGCCCCGGTGGCGGCAGACGTTGGCGAGCGCGCTGACGGAACCGTCCGCCTGGCGGACGATAATGACGGGCTCGTCCGCGATCCGCAGGGCCATGTAGTCGCCGGCGTTGGGCAACTCCTCCTCCCGGGCGACAAACAGCCAGGCCCGGCGGAAGATGTTCGCCTTCTCGGCCTCGAAGACGCTTGGATCGCTATAGATCAGGCCGCGCTGGTGAAAGGAACGCGCCAAGTCCCGGGTCACGGTGGCGCTCGCAGTTTTCAGGTCTTCCTTGACGATCGTGTTCATAACCGAGAACTCCATTCCTAGGTCCCGAGTGAGTGACATGCCGGACGCTTTGCGCAGCGCTTCCCGTACGATCCCGATGGGCAGACGCCTTGGGCTTCCTGACCGAAATCTCCCGTCACCGCGCAATCAAACTCGGCAGATACAAGGCAATTGCCGGGAACAGCATCAACAACGCCAAGATCAGGAAATCGCACACGATATAGGGGATGACCGACCGAATAACGTCGGTCATCGTTGTTTCGGGCGGCGCAAGCGCCTTCATGATGAAGAGCGACAGGCCGAAGGGCGGCGTGATCAACCCCATCTCCAGGGCGATCAGCACCATGATTCCGAACAGTACCGGGTTGAAATCGAGCCCCGCCGCCACCGGAAAGAACACGGGGACGGTCAGCAACATCATGGACAGGAGATCCATGAACATGCCCATGACCATCAGGACCAGCAACATCATGACGATGAGCATGGTCGGCGCCAGATCGAACGACAGGAGCCAGGACAGCAGCCCCTGATTCGCCCCGCTGAAGGAAACTAGCTGGCTGAAGCCGAGCGATCCGACAATGATGAAAAACAGCATGGTCGAGACGGTCGCCGCCGATTCGACCGCCTTGTACAGCGCCTTCCATGAGATTTCCCCGACGAGGAGGGCGACCAGCAGCATGGCGAAAACACCGAACGCCGCCGATTCCGTCGGAGTCGCTATGCCGAAGAGGATCGTTCCCACGACGATCGCCAGGATCGCGAGCATCGGCAGGACGCTGGTGACGAACACATAGAGCTTTTCCGCAAGGGGCACCTTGGGCACATCGTACTGGGGAGCCGCCCGCGGGTTCAGCCGGACCTGAAGAAAGATCACCCCGGCGAACATCAGGGCCAGCACGACGCCCGGGCCGATTCCCGCGATAAGCAATTGGGCGATGTCGATACCGGCGAGGCTGCCGAGCACGACCGCGGGCGCCGAAGGAGGAATGATGATCGCCAGCCCGCCCGTCGCCAGGATCGGCCCCATGGAGAGGCTCGTGCTGTACTTGCGGCGCCGCATCTCGGGCAGCATCAGCGAACCGAGCATGGCCGTGTTCGCCATGCTCGCGCCGGTCAGCGTGGAAAAGACCGTCCCGCCCGCAACGGTAAGGTAGCTGAGGCGCCCCGGAAGACGGCCCAGGAGGATATCGATGCCTCTGAAGGTCTTCTGAGCAAGACCGGTGTTGAAGAATATGCCGCCCATCAGGATGAACAGCGGCACGGGCACGAGGGTGAATTTGGTCAGCGTTTCGGTGGCGTTGTCCAGGATCTGTGCGAAGCCGTCGATGCCGCCCAGAAAGATCATCGCCCCGATGACGTTGACGATCAGAAAGGCGAACGCGACCGGCACGCCGACCATGATCAACGTCACGACCGGCGCCAGCAACACGAGGAGGGATAGCCACCATTCCATGATCAGTGCAGCGAGTCCGGTGCCCGGGAATCCTCGGGATAGAAGGGCGTGGAGCCAAACGCGATCAGGAGGAATTCAAGGGCGACCAGGCCGAACCCGATCGGCAGCGGCACGTAGATCACCCACCCCGGAATGTCGATCGCCCGCATGTCGACATCGCCGCTGCTGAGCCCGCCGATGAAAAGGGCCGCGCCGTACCAGGCCCCGAAGGCGCTCGCCGCAAAACACAGGAAGGCGACGACCCGCCCGTAGGCGAAACGAAGTTTCGCCGGCAATTGCGAGGCGAGGATCTCGACATACACATGGCCACGCGTCCTCACGAGCCAGGGCGCCGCGCTCATCGTGAAGTACAGCAGAAGATACTCGGAGACCGGTACCGTCCACGCCGGCGGCTTGAACCCCCACGCCCGAAGCGTCACGTCGGAAACCACCGCGAGAAAGATGCCGAATATGGCGAAGCCGGACAAAACGAGGAGCCCGAACAAGAACTGCGTGTAGACGCGATATATGATCGAGATCATCGTAATGTCCGGCGATGGCACAAACGTCTGCTGTCGGTTCGCCGCAGACTATTGCTTGTAGAACAGCGGCTTGAGCTTCGCCGCGCCCGCCTTGCTTCGCGTCGCCATCTGCTGCCACACAAGGCTGAACGCCAGGCTCTTGTACGCCTCGGGTTTCGGCACGTTGACGATCTCGAGACCGGCCTTCTTCAAGCCCGCGAACTCGGCATTGTGCTGGTCCATAACTTCCTGCTGCTGGCTCTCGCTCACGCGATCGGCGACCTGCTGGAGCTTCGCCTGCTGCTCCTTGCTGAGCTTGTTCCAGGTATCCAGCGAGATGACCGTCACCGTCGGGGCATTAAAGAAGCCCGGCTCGATCACGTATTTGGTGACCTTCTGCAAGCCCATGGCCGTGGCGTCGATCGCCGGCCAGGCCAAGCCTTGCGCGACTCCGCGTTCGAGCGCGGTATAGACCTCCGGCGTCGGGACCGAGATGGTGGTGGCGCCGAGCGCGTTGAGAAACGCGCGGTAGGTCGCCGATGTGCGGAGCTTGAGCCCGGTGAAGTCGGGGAGCCCATTGGGGCCAAACTTCGGCTTGGTGGTGAGGTAGAGATAGTTGCCGACGCCGAGTCCGTGAAGCGCGAGCAGTTTCGCCTTCGCCTTCTTGGCCATGTACTCGTTCAGCGCCTTGATCGCGCCGGATTCGCGCAGTTCCTTGAACGTCTTGTTCGTGCCGATCACGGCATCGATCTCGGGAACGATGCCGGCGAAGCGGCTGGGTGCGGTAAAGACCATGCCGACCACCCCGCGCATGAGCGCCTGGGGTTGCTTCCGGCCGGGGATCGCCGAAGGCCCGACATAGTCGATCTTCACGCCGGGAACTTCCTTGTCGATCGCCGCGACGAGCGTGAAGAAATTCTGCGTCGTCTTGAGGGGCTTGGGCGCGAAGCCCGCCGTCTTGATGGCGAGATCCGCAGCGACGGCATGGCCAGGCTGCAGTGTCAGGATTGCTGCAATCGCCGAGGCGGCGCCGACCGCCAAAAGGTTGTTTCTCATGGTTACCTCCCTTGTTTTGTCTTCACTCTTGTTCGGACAGTCGCCGGCCCCGAAAGGCGGCGCTGCCCGGTGTCGAGGCATCAGGCCGCCGCCGCTTCGTTGTCGGTGGCGGCGTTGGCGACGCCGAACGTCATTTCGCCGATCTTCTCGCACCCTGCCCGCAGGGTATCGCCGGCCCGAATTTCGCTGACGCCCTCGGGCGTGCCGGTCATCAGCACGTCGCCGGGGAACAGCTCGTAGACCCTGGAGGCCATCGCAATCAGCTCCGGTATGGGAACCGTCATGGCCGCGCTCGACGATTTCTGTCGCCGTTCGCCGTTGACGTCGAGCCAGAACTCCAGGTTCATCGGATCGTCGATTTCGTCGGCGGTGGTGAGCCACGGCCCGAGCAACGCGTAGGAGTCGGCCGCCTTCCGGTAGCTGCGGTCCTCGGTGCCTCGCACGGTCACGTCGATGCCGACAAGGTAACCCGCCACATGGTCGAGGGCCCGCTCGGTGGAGATGTTCTTGCCGCCCTTGCCGATGACAAGAGCCAGTTCGACCTCGTGATCGTTGCGGCGATCAGGCCAGTGGATGCGGATGCCTTCGGACGGACCGGCGATCGCGGATCCCGACTTGAGGAAAAGGCCGAACTTGTCGACCGGGCGGTCGACCCCTTCGAGCTGCTTGTTGTGAAGGCCCTGGTGGACCGCCGGGTCCTGCGCGTCGATCGACACATGCAGCGCATAGTTCGCCGGCGCCGCCATGACTTTCGACGGCGCGGTGATCGGGCTGCTCAAGGCGACATCTCCGACCGCGCACGACGGCGCGCTCGGCTTCGCGCGCTCGATGGCGTCGCGCAGCGCATCGAAATGCACCAGCAGCGGATCGCCCTTAGGGTACGGCCAAGCCGGCTTCGGTAGCACGTCGAGCGCGGCACTGACGTCGAAGACCGTGTCCCCTTCGACGACCCCGAGGCGATCCCGGTTGAACCGGCAGATATGCATCGCGTCCCCCCTCGCGCCCGCCTACGCGGCCTTGGTTTCGTAAAAGCCGAGCTTCAGCTGCATCGGCGTGTCGTCGACCTGGATGAGGTAGCAGGCAGCGCCGGAGTCGTTGCCCAGCTCGACGTCGCTGTATGTCGGCACGGCGAGCGTGTCGTTCACGTCGCACGAGAATGCTTCGCCATTGACGGCGATCTCGCAACGGCCGCCCAGGACCAGGAAGGCTCTGTTCGCGGAGCATGGGTCGACGCGCCTGACCTCTCCCGGTCGCAGCGCCCGCGCCGAGAAGTCGAGGGTTTTCATGATGCTCTCGCCCGTGTCGGGATTCACGTAGCGCAGGTGCACCGCCTCGTCGCGGCCGGCGGTGTCGGCCACCGCGTCGAGCGCCGCCCGCACCCGGGACCAGCGAAACCGGCACAGCGGATAGTCCCGCGCAGGCGCGCCGGGCGTCCGATAGGGAACCAGACCGGGACAGCTGTAGTAGCTGTCCCCGCTGTCCACCGTGTTCGCGTAGCTGTCGGCCAGGTCGCCGGTGATCAGGTAGGAAATGTCGTAGGGCACCACGAGCGGATGATCGAGAACGTCCATCCAGATGACGGGCGCGCTTCCTTCGTGACCGTGGTCGTGCCACGTCCAGGGCGGGGTCAGCACGACGTCGCCGACCTCCATGACGATCTTCTCGTCGTCGACGGTGGTATAGGCTCCCTCGCCCTCGAGGATGATCCTGACCGCGGCCGGGCTGTGCTTGTGGTTGGGAGCGCGCTCCCCCGGCATGATCAGCTGCAGGCCGAAGAAGATCGACGGCAGCGTCGACATGCGGTCGGAGGAAATGCCCGGATTGATATAGGCCAGAACCCGGCGCTCGGATTTCTCCACCGGCACGAGGTCGCCCGCGCGCAGCATCTGTTCCCGCAGCTCCGCGTATCGCCACAGGCTGCTCTGCGCCTTTTTGGACGGCGCCCCGATCGGCAGGACAGACCGCAATTGGGTCCAGGCCGGCAGGACGTTCAACTGCTCCAGTCGCTCCCGATAGTCGACGGGCAGTTCTTCGGCGGTGCCAAGCTGGATCTGCGTCATGCCGAGCCGCCAACGCTGACGCGGGGTCGCTCCGCCACGGCGGGGTGACCCGCAATCCGGCCGACAAGACCCTCCAGATCGTCGGGAAGGCGATCACCCCGCCAGGCGACGTGATGATCGGGGCGGATCAGGACAAGCGCGTGACCGTAGAGTGAGCGGACGGCGTCGTCGTCGACCTCGATCACATCCAGCGGCAGGCCCGCTCCCGCGCAGGCCCGCTCGAAGGGGCCAGTGTCGGGTGCGCCGCGGTCCAGGCGCATCAGGGTGAAGTCCTGCCCGAACCTGTCTTGCAGGGCCTGGCCGTCCGCCAGCCAATGGTGCGGCGCGCGCGCGCCCGGTCGGGCATGCGGCTCATACCAGTGGGGATCGTCGGGCGGCGCGGGCCCCGGTTCCGGGACCACGATCGACGACTGGTCGTAAAACACCCCGAAATGAATGCCGGGCGTGTCGAACTCCCGCTCACCGACCCCGTCGAGCCATTGGCCGAACTCGGCCCGCGCGCTCTCGCCCGTGGGCGTCGTCTCTTCCAGCGCCTCGGGAATGGAAATGGACCGGAAATACTCGGCGATCTGGCGGGCAAAGCGCGTATTGCGTTGGGCGATGGGCCTGCGCTCGGCGGAATAGCTTGCGAGCAACTCGGCACCGCCCCAGCCTTGGCACACGGCGGCGAGCTTCCAGCCGAGGTTCGACGCATCGTCGACGGAGGTGTTGTAGCCGAGTCCCGAGGTCGGCGTGAACAAATGGGCGGCGTCGCCGGCGAGAAACAGACGGTCGGACCCGAAGCGTTCGGCGACCAGCATGAAACCGGCATTCCACTCGGCGATGTCGATGATCCGAAAATCGAAGGACCGCCCCGTCGTCAGTTCGACCGACTGGCGCGCATAGTCGAGCGTTGCCTCCTGGCCGCGCGGCAATTGCGTGTGGAGAACGAAGCGGCCCCGGCCGTCGATCGCGACCAGCGCGCCGAAGCGCCGCGGGTTCATCGACCAGTATTGCCAGGAACGCTCGAACGGGCAGAGGTCATAAAAGCCGGGCATGTCGAGATAGGTGGCGAGCATCTTGCCGCCGAGAAATTCGCGGTCTTCCTCGCCGATCCCCTCGTAGTCGACACCCATGGTCTTGCGGACGACGCTGCGCGCCGCGTCGCAACCGACCGCGTAGTCGGCGCGGAACAGGGCCCGCTCGCCGCTGCCCAGATCGACCGCTTCCAGCGACACGCCGTCCGACCGCTCTGCGACCGTCTCGACACGCCATCCGAAGCGCAGATCCACCGACGCAAGCGTGGCCACGTGGCGACGAAGCACGGCTTCGACGAACATCTGCTGGCCCCGGTTCATCGGCTCCGGCGTCGGCCAGCGAGGGTCGGGCACCGTGCGTTCGGCGGCGATCTCGTCCCAAGGCTTCCACCGGCGCCGCGCCAACTCGTACCCCGTGAAAGTCGTGTGATACGAGATGTCGGGCGCGTAGTCCCCCGGCAGGCCGTGCGCGCGCATTTCCTCGGCAAGTCCGAGCCGCCGATAGTGCTCCATCGTCCGGGATGTCGTGGAGTTCGCCTTGGGAAACTTCGGAGGGTCCGGGTTCAGATCGAAAAGGATGCACGGGACGTTGCGCCGGCCGAGCTCGATGGCCGTTACGAGCCCGGCCGGACCCCCTCCGACGATCAGGACCTTGGACTCTGATTCGACCATCGTTCCCCTTGGGTACGGGCCGTGCCGGCCCGAACTCTCTGGTGCCTTGTCTCGAAGAAGGACGAAGGCCGGATATAATGTCGGACATATGTGTCAGACATTTAAATTATGCGCAATAGCATTCATTCGCGGGCGGGGGCCCGACGCGGCTCGTCACCTCAGTTGGCGAAGCGCGCCTTCGCCAGGACGTGCTCTTGGGTGCGGGCGATGTGAAACCGCATCGCCTGCTCGGCCGCATCGCCGTCGCCCTCCAGGATCGCCTTGGCGATGGGACGGTGCTCCTCACGGCTGAGCTCGAATGCCGGCGGCTCGACCATGACCTGAAGGAGTGTCAGGAACGCCGGCAGCGCCAGTTGCTCGATAAATCTGGCGAGGTGTGCGTTGCCACTGATTTCGACGATGAGTCGATGGAACTGTTCGTTGTAGGAGTGATATCGGCCCGGCGCGCCGTCTCCCACCCGGTCATACTCGCGTTCCAGGGCGATCAGGCGGGCCCGGTAGTCACCCGTCCCGATATTCTCGGCCGCGAGCCGAGCCGCCATGCCCTCCAGGGCCTGCCGCGACTGATATATTTCACGAGTGTCCGCGCGCGACAGCCGTCGGACTCGCGCTCCCTTCTGGTGCTCGAACGTGATCAGGCCGTCCGCCGCCAGCCGCCTCAGGGCTTCCCGAATCGAGCTGCGGCTGGCGGGAACCAGTTCCCGAATGTCGCCTTCGGGCAACCGCTGGCCAGGAACGATCCTGCCGGCTTTGATCGCCAGGCGTACGTCCTGAATGATCCGGCTCACGACCGAACCGTCATCGCCAGCCTGCCCCTGTTCGGAGGCTATCGCGGTATCATCGGAGGATATCGGATGGCGTTCGTGTTCGTCGGTCACGAGGCGACCAGTCCTTGTTCGAGCGGAGATCGGGAAGGCCGCATCCGCCATGGATGTCGTCGCCGACAGCGGCACCCCGCTGGTCAATATGGCACAGGATACCGTCAGACAGGAACTGTCACGGGAATCTGCGGACAGGCGCGCTTCGTTTGAGATCGGCGTGGGCGACTACGCGGCGACGGCATCCGACCACCGGCACCGCGACACCGGCACCGCGACACCGGCACCGCGACACCGGCACCGCAGACCATCGTCCGGT
The DNA here is from genome assembly GCA_947259335.1 of uncultured Alphaproteobacteria bacterium. Classification (GTDB taxonomy): domain Bacteria; phylum Pseudomonadota; class Alphaproteobacteria; order Bin65; family Bin65; genus CAMYMQ01. The sequence continues at coordinate 13,081 of CAMYMQ010000104.1, forward strand.
TCGACGCCAGGCCCACAATCCACTCACAATCAAACCGGACCCGGCAGTGGGGGCCAATCAGGTTCGCAAGATCACCGGGCACATCCAAACGGTCCTGGCGGCGCTCGATGTCGCGCGTCCGTTTCAGTAAGTCGGTTTTGTGGGTGACTGAGCGACTGACCGGCTTCTGACCGGCTTTAGGAACCTGAGCCGGCCACTGCCCTGCGCCCTTTCGGCGGTTTGCCATAGGAGATCGCCCCGTCGCCGCGACACAGGTGTGGAGGACTGATCTCGAAGGATGGCTGCCGACAGGCTTTGAGAGCCAGGCGCTGGCGCCTAGGCCAGAAAAATGGTGGAGCCGAGGGGAATCGAACCCCTGACCTCTTGAATGCCATTCAAAATTCTTCACCGAACAAGGGATTCCGCACCATCTCGATAATTTTTTGATATTGCTATCATTTTCGGCGTAATCTTGCCTATAGAAGTGCATAGCTGAACTTCGGAATTCGGGCATTTTCGTTACCCCAGCGTTACCCCACGGACCTTTTGACTATCGCTCCAGACCTCTTGAGTGGACCCTCTGAGCATGGCTGATCTCCTCACCACGAAGACTGTCGAGAAGCTGAAGGCGACCCCTGGCAAGCGGCGTGAAGTGCCAGATGGGCTCGTCCCGGGACTGTACTGCGTCGTACACTCGAGCGGTGCGAAGGCCTGGGCATTCCGATACCGCCGTCCGGTGGACGGGCGTCCGGCGAAGTTGACCCTCGGCCCCGTTTACATCCCCACAGCAGACGGCCCGCCGGCTCCCGAGCCGGCGATCGGCGTTCCCCTCGGCCTGGCTGACGCTCGGCGGTTGGCGCGGGATGTTCGGATCAGTGTCGATCTGGGCCGCGACCCGGCAGGGGAGCGAAAGGATGATCGGGCCGCCCGACAGGCTGAGTTGGCGGAGACCTTCCGCGACGTGTTGGAGGAATATGTCGCGCGGCACGCATCGAAGAAGAACCGTTCAGCTCTGGAGACGAAGCGCCTCATCGAGGTCAACTGCGCGACCTGGCTCGATCGGCCCGTCCGCTCGATCGCGCGCCGGGACGTCCGCGACCTACTGGACAGCGTGGTCGACCGCGGATCACCGGTCATGGCGAACCGGCTCCGCGCATATCTCGGCGCCCTGTTCAGTTGGGCAGAGGGCCGCGAGATCGTGAGCGAGGACCCCATGCGGGGTGTCGCAAATCCAACCCACGAGACGCCTCGGGATCGGGTGCTCGATGATGTGGAGCTCGTTGAGGTATGGCGGGCTGCGAAGACGCTCGGATATCCCTACGGCGCGCTCGTCCAACTGTTGATACTGACGGGTCAGCGGCGTGGCGAGTCCGCGGCAATGCGCTGGTCAGACCTGCAGAACCTCGAAGGCGACGAACCAATTTGGATCATCCCAGCCGAGTTCACGAAGACCGGGAAGATGCACCACCTGCCCCTGTCACCCGAAGTGGTCTCGCTGATATGCGAATTGCCACGGTTCGGCGAAATTCCGTACGTCTTCACCAGCGGCCGTACCAGCGATCGGCCCCTCTCCGGCTGGACGAAATACAAAGGTAGGCTGGACACCGAAATTCTCCGCAGACGCCGCGAGGCCGCCGGAGAGACGGGGCAGAACTCCAATGATATCGAGCTCATGCCGGATTGGACCCTGCACGACCTTCGTCGCACCGTTCGCACTGGCTTTGCGCGCCTCGGTGTCGCGCCGCACATCGGCGAACGAGTCCTAAACCATTCGAGCGGCTCGAGCCGCATCGCAGCAATCTACGATCGTTACCAATATGGTCCGGAGCAGCGGCAAGCTCTATGTACCTGGGCGGGGCACATCGTACGGATAGTCAGCGAACGCAGTTTGGAAGATTTTTTGGACAAGTCCTTCAATCCGGCTGATACGCTGGCAAAGAATTGATAGCAGTCATGACTTAGGCTTCGCAGGGCTTGCAGAGATCGCGGATGCGCACGCCAGTTCGCAATGAAACCTCCAAGATGGGCAGGTCGGGATGGCCAGTTTCGTTTCGCTGGCCTAACAGGCGACCGTTCTGACGCACCTCCCAATGTACAGGCATTTCGTCAAGCCATGGCAAGCCCAAGTCCTTCATCTCCCGATATGGCTTCAGGTCGCCGATCACCGCTCAAGCTCATCCAGCAGATTCTGCGGGTTCCAGACTAGCTCCGCGATACGCCGGTAGAGGTCCTGCCGCGCGTCAAGGTCCGCCTTTTTGAAATTGGAATGCGGGCGAAATGGCAGGCCGGTCTCCTCCCGAAGGCGCCTAAAGCCAGGATCGTGATCGTATGCCTTCTCATGCAGGCTCTGTGCCAGCAGGTTTTGTCCGTAATAGTGGTCAAGCTTGTCCTCGTAAGGCATGTCGCCGTAGCTGGCATTGAAGCTCTTGGGCAGCAGCAGGAGATCACCGATGCGGTTACGATACTCGCCGAAATCGTTGGGATGGGCAAATTCGTCCGTGTGCCGCTCGGGATGGTCAGACCAGATGTGCTCCACCTCGTAGCCGTGCGCACCACCACGCCTGATGTACTCGGAATAGCGCGAAGCCCGGCCGGACTTCGTCTCGATGTAGTCCGTCATCCGCGCTAGTAGGCGGTGAATCGGCCGGCCGTTCATACCGTGCAGGTAGAAGCGGTCGTTGCTGGCGAATGTCTCCTCCTCCGCATTCAGTCGCTCGACAAGCACTTCCGCAAGCTCGCGCAGTGGCTTGCCGCGAATGCCGAGAATAACGAGTTGGAACATGTTGTATTGCATCGTGGAATAGTCGGTAGCCTTCCAGTTCCAGACGCGACGGGCAATTAGGATGTCGATGTAGGCGGCAACGATGCGCAGCTTGCGAAGGATCGTTGCATCGTCGTCGCTACGCAGCAGCGGCGCAAGCAGCACTGGGTACTGCAGAGTGAAGTTGCTCTGCGCGTTGAAGTGGATCGCTTCGAGCCCGGGCGTCAGGTTCTCCGCCGCATGCCGAATGCGCTCGTACCAGTGACTATAGAAAGTGAAATCTTCCTCGATGATCCTGGCGAAGGCAGCGCTTACGGATCGACCGTCCGACGCCAGCCCTAGCTGCTCCTCATGGTCACGCACCCAGCGGTGGAACTCCGTGCCGATCAGATCGAAGTCGCGTGGTACGGCGCCCTGCCGGCGCTCGCGGATCGTCAACGCGTGCTGGCTGCGCAGCCAAGACTTGATGGCGTCCGCGTCCTCCTCCTTGCCGATTTGCTGAAGCGCGGCTATACGGTCTCGCCACAGCTCGCTTGACCTGTTGCGCCGCTCCGTATCAGTGATGTTGGCGAGCAGATAGCCCTTCAGCATGTCCGTCGGGGTTAACGATAGGCCCCGGTCGTTCATGGTCTCAAAAATCGTGTAGGCGTCAGCGTCCGAGTACGCGGTGATCTCCACGAAATGCACGTTCTCGATCAGCCAGTCTGCGAAGTACGGCGCGGGATCACCGGCTAAGTCTTCAGGAAAGTAGTCTTCGATATCCTGGAATCGGACGAGGATGTTTTCCACCGATTCCGGCTGACCGTTCTCTTCGAAAGTCTTGCCGAGGAACAGCGCTTCCATGCAGGGGTTGCGCTCGTCCACGTCGAGATTGAACGAACGCTTACCATAGCGGAGAGTGAAGATTAGGTCCGCCAACTGTCCTTTGTCATCCTCGGATGTCAGCTGACGATGGAGATAAATCAATAGCAGCGTCAGAGATGTCAGCCGCTGCTGACCATCGATGATGAACTTCCGCCCATCCTTCTCGCTAATGATGATCGAGCCGAGGAAGTAATGGCCGTAGCCCTCGACGGCGCTGCGGTCGTTCCCCGGACTGTGGCTCTCCTTGAACTTCTCAGCCAAGTCCTCGATCAGCTCAACGATCTGCTTGCGCTCCCAACGGAATTCCCGCTGGTAGTAGTCGATGGCGAACTTCGACCCTGCTAAAAGCGAGCGGACGTTTTTGGCGAAGCCGCGGATTTCCCTCATCGGCCCGCCACCTCCCCGATCCAGTTCAGATCCCCGTTCGACATGTCACCCCAATGTGTTCGTGTTGTATTGCTTTTGACGTTTTACTCGCATGCCCTTTCTCGTCCCGTCCCATGCTACCGAGGGTAGCCTCCTCTTGAAAGGCTCCCGAAATTAGGGGCTCGACAAGAGGCGGCTGAAGGCGCTCGACCGGGCAGCGTGGCTGCTGAGCGAGGTAGACCACTGGATTGAAGCCCGCACTGCCATGCGTGGCGCTTCCACGGAGCACGGAAGATCCTTTTGACGAACGAGAGAGGCCGCGAAAGGGGCTTCTTTTTTTGCATTTTCATCAGCAAATTCGCGCGAGCCTACTGACGCGCTACAAAAGAGCGACGCCGCCGCCTCAGGCAGGGCGCGCGGTTTACTGCACCTCTTCTATCAGTGCGGGATCGTCATTGCGCGGCACATTGACCCGGCGGCTAACTTTGCGGATCTCGAACGGACCCGCGGGCGCGGCGAGCAGCGCAAGCGCATCCTCGACCGGCACTGCCGGGTCCAGCCATTGGTCGTAAGCCGCCGGCGGGACGATAAGCGGCATCCGATCGTGGACATGCGCGATCTCGGTCTCGGCCGGACCGGTCAGAATGGAGAAGCTCTCGATCTTCTCTCCGGCCATCGTCCACCGTTCCCATAGCCCGGCGAAAGAGAAGGGCCGGGCGGAAGGCTGGATCAGAAAGGGCTGCTTGCCGCCGAGATCGGCGACCCACTCGTACCAGCCGTCCGCCGGCACCAGACAGCGGCGCGCCTTTACTGCCGCGCGGAAGGCGGGCTTGGCCGCGACCGTTTCGACCCGGGCGTTGATTGTGCGATAGGCGATCTTTTCATCCTTGGCCCAGGGCGGAATCAGCCCCCAGCGCAGCCGTACGACCTCGCGGTCGCCACGCCGACACACTACAAGGTCCTGCGTCGGGGCCGCGTTATAGCGCGCCGGAAGGTTGAGCGCCGGCACGCCCGCGGTGAGCTCGTACAACTCGACCAACTCGCGCCAAGTCAGGATCTGGGTGAACCGTCCGCACATGGGCGGAAGCTATCACGTTAGCGGAATCCTCGGCAGGCCATCCCGCGGATTCGCGCCGCCGTCGAGCTGGCGCATCAGTTCGCTCAGAACCGGCATGACCTGCAGTGCAGCCTGATATTCCGGACCCCCAATCGGATACTCGGTCAATACCCTGACCGTCGCGCGCCTGCAGGAGCGGATCGTCGCGATCACCTCCTGGCGCGCAACGTCTGAAAGACCGATGCGTCGCTTGCGAACCATTTTGGACGACACCTCGTTCTCTAAATGTTCCAGATAGCCTTTACGATGAGCCAGACGTCATTGGCAACGCATTAGTTGCCCAGCCAACTCGATTGACGCCGCGCCGCCGCCATCCTACGGTAGCAATGCTCACTAGTGTGTAACCGAGCATCGCGATGCTCCCGACAAGGAGTATCGTGATGGAAAAGCGTCGCAGACTGGTAACTAAGAAGCAGTTGGTGGTGGACTACGGTATTCCCTACTCACCTCAGCACATCGCGCGCCTGGA
>CAMYMQ010000105.1 GCA_947259335.1 uncultured Alphaproteobacteria bacterium
CGCTGGCGTCGAGCCAGCGGCCGACCCGCGCGGGTTGGTCCTCGCGCCAGGCGCCCAGCTCGGCCCGGGTGACCACGCGGATGGGAACCACGCCGCCTTCGGGTGGGTCGATCAGGTGAAAGAAACTGTTCATAACCGCCCTGCTAGGATTGAGGCGCATAGAGTGGCCTGCGCCGCGCCGCAAGTGAAGAGGATTGGCGACAATGCCCGACGGCCTGTCCTTCGGTCAGGGACTGTTGACCCTGTACTGCGCCAACAAGGCCTACTCGTCGTGGTCCTTGCGGGCGTGGCTTGCCCTGTCGCTGACCGGCGTCCCCTTTGGTCAGGTGGTCATTCCGCTCGGCGAGGAGGACAGCGACGAGGTTGTCCGCGCCCATTCGCCGTCCGGCAGGCTACCAGCGCTGCGCCACGGCGACCTGCTGGTCTGGGAGTCGCTGGCGATCTTCGAGTATATCGCCGAGGCCTTCCCGAAATCCGGGTTATGGCCGCGCGACACTATGGCCCGGGCCCATGCCCGCTCGATCTGCGCCGAGATGCACGCGGGCTTTCCGGCGATCCGCCGAGAGCTGCCCTTCGACATGCGCGCCGATGACGGCCCCCAGGAAGTGAGCGCGGCCGCCGAAGCGGAGATTGACCGGATCGGCGAGATCTGGCGCGACTGCCGAAGGCGATTTGCCGGCGACGCGATCTTCCTGTTCGGCGCCCCGACTTTGGCCGACGCCATGTTCGCGCCGGTCGCGATCCGGTTCCACACCTACGGCATCGAGCTCGATCCCGCAGCCGCCGCCTATACCCGAACTATCTGGACCTGGCCCGAAGTCCAGCAGTGGCGCAACGCTGCCATGAAGGAACCGTGGGTGAAGGAAGAGTTCGAACTGTAGGCGCGCGCCCGGCTCCTGCTACTGGCAGTCGCAGTTGGTCACGTGGCGAGACTCAGCCGGGTCGTGGTTAGCGCCGCACGGCGATGGTCGGCCCGGCGCCGCCGAGGCCGGCCCGGCGCGTCACCATTTGTGGCATTTCCGCGGGCGGCCGACGCTCCTTGCGGCGCATTTGGTGCGGCAGCTCTTAACCCATTCTGGCCAGGTCGGTAAATTGTCATTGCGGAATCCTCGCTTGCCTTCCTTCAAGCAAGGACTGAAGCAATCGGTGAAAAAGCGCGAGGGGTGACAGTGGTAGCTTGAACCGTCCCGGGGTCTGTCCGCGAGTTGCTGGCCGGGGGTCGTCGTCGCCGCGATAGGGTTCGAAGCATTCTCCAACGCGCCGTAGCCCGGTCGTTCTGGATGCGTGGCCGCGAATGCGGTGACGGTTGCGGCCTGGAGGAAGGCCAACGCCAGAAGGCCGGAAACCATGGATTTCATCGGTTTTCCTTTTGAGTGACGCCTGACCATACCGCTGACTGGGGCGGCTGGAAAGTTGCGTTTCCCGCGACGGTTCGAAGGTCTCCGCGGCGGGACTACTGCAGTCCATCGTCTACCGACCGGTACAGTCCATCGTCTGGCGACCGGTACAGTCCATCGTCTGGCGACCAGACCATTCGATAGAGATAAGCGGAGCCGCACCAGCTTGACGCAGGTCATCACAGAATTTCTCGTTCCTGCTACACTGCGGCTCCCCTTCCAGGGAGCGCCGCCATGCCCGACACCCCGCCGATTGCCCCGGACGTGTTCACCCACGAGGTCGAGAACCAGCCGCCGCCCTTTGCGGACTACAACGCCTGGACCCTCGATCCGGCCTTGCGCGAGACCGTCTCGCGCACCGGCGGCGACTGGGGCGCGGACACCTTGGGCGCGTTCGGGGCCGTGGTCGGCAGCGCCCGGATGATCGCGCTGGCGGAGACCGCCAACCGGATCGAGCCACGGCTGCTGAGCCACGACCGGTTCGGCCACCGCATCGACATGGTCGAATTCCACCCCGCCTGGCACGAGCTGATGACCCTGGCCAAGGGCTCGGGCCAGCACTCCCTGCCCTGGACCGACGACCGGCCCGGCGCCCATGTCGTGCGCGCGGCGCTGGTCTACCTGCAGGGGCAGGGCGAGAACGGGGCCCAGTGCCCGATCGCGATGACCTTCGCCGGGGTGCCCGCGCTGAAGCACCAGCCCGAGGTCGCCGAGGAATGGGTGCCGCGCCTGGTCGGCACGGAGTACGACCCGCGCTTCCTGCCCGCCGACCAGAAGACCAGCGCGCTCATGGGCATGGCGATGACCGAGAAGCAGGGCGGCTCGGACGTGCGCGCCAACACCACCCGGGCGGTGCCCGTCGGCGCCGGGGGGCCGGGCGGGGAATACGAACTGACCGGGCACAAGTGGTTCTGCTCCGCGCCGATGTGCGACGTGTTCCTGACGCTGGCCTACACCGACAAGGGCCTGTCCTGCTTCCTGGTTCCGCGCTGGCTGCCCGACGGCACCCGCAACCGCTTCTTCATCCAGCGGCTCAAGAACAAGCTCGGCAACAAGTCGAACGCCTCGAGCGAGATCGAATACAACCGCACCTGGGCGCGCATGGTCGGCGAGGAGGGCCGCGGGGTCCGGACCATCATCGACATGGTCCACCACACGCGGCTCGAATGCACGCTCGGCTCGGCCGGCATTGTCCGCCAGGCGCTGACCGTGGCGCTCCATCACGCCCGCCACCGCTCGGCCTTCCAGAAGCGCCTGGTCGACCAGCCGCTGATGCGCCAGGTGCTGGCCGACCTGGCGCTGGAGAGCGAGGCGATGATGGCGGGCGCGATGCGCCTCGCGCGGGCCTTCGATGAGGCGATGCCCCGGAGCGGCGGGCCCGGCGCGGGCAAGGCCGACCCGGCGAAGGCCGCCTTCGCCCGCATCGCCACGCCGATCCTCAAATACTGGATCTGCAAGCGGTGCACGCCGGCGGCCTATGAGGCGATGGAGGTGCTCGGCGGCAACGGCTATGTCGAGGACGCGCCGCTGGCGCGGCTGTTCCGCGAATCGCCGCTGAACGGCATCTGGGAGGGCTCGGGCAACGTCATGTGCCTCGACGTCCTGCGCGCCATGGCCAAGGAGCCCGACGCGGTCGGCGTGCTGGCCGACGAATTGCGCGCGGCGGCCGGGAGCAGCGCCGCCTACGACGCCCACATAACGGCGTTGGAGTCGGATCTGACCCAAGGCTCGGTCGTCGAGGCGGATGCCCGCTGGGTGGTGGAGCGGCTCGCCCTCGCGCTCCAGGCCGCCGAGCTGATCCGCCACGCCCCGCCGGCCGTGTCCGAGGCCTTCTGCCGGACGCGCCTGGCCGGCGAACGCGGCCTGGCATTCGGCGCCATGGCCCGGGACCTCGACCACGAGGCGATCCTGCAACGGGCGATGCCGGCGTGACGGCCCGGGGGTTGGACGGCTTCTCCCGCGAGCTGGTAGACCGGGTCGGCGACAGGGGATAGCGGCATGTTCATAGACGGCACCTGGTGCGAGGCGGCAAGCGGCGCACGGTTCGCGTCGACCAACCCGGCGACCGGCGAGACCGTCGGCGACGTGCCGGACGGCGGCGCGGCCG
>CAMYMQ010000106.1 GCA_947259335.1 uncultured Alphaproteobacteria bacterium
CGGGCGCGGCCGGCGCGTTGTAGGCGGCGGCGTGGGGCAGGACGACCGTGTGGGTCGGCGCGTGCGGCAGGTCGAAGCTGCCGCCCAGCGCATGACAGAGCTTGTGGTGGAGCGCCATGCCGACCGAGCCGAGAGCCACCCCGCACAGCCACGAGCCGTAGAGGCACAGGCTGCGCCCTTCAAGGTCGTCGGGCTTGCGGCAGACGATGGGCAGGCCGTCGCCGAGCGCGCGGATGCCCTCCTCGGCGATCAGCGAGACGATCGGATTGGCGTTCTCGGCATAGAGCGCCTCGACCGCATGGGCGACGGCGTTCATCCCGCTGGGCCCGGAATAGGACGGCGGCAGGGTCAGGGTCAGCTCGGGGTCGTAGATCACCGTGCGCGGCAGCATCCGCATGTCGCGCCTGGTGGTTTTCATGCCGCCCTCGGTGAAGCCCTGGATCGGCGTCATCTCCGAGCCGGCATAGGTGGTCGGCACCGCGATCACCGGCCGCTCGGTCTCGATCGCGATGCCCTTGCCCAGGCCGATCGTGGTGCCGCCGCCGATGGCGACGTAGCCGTCCGCGTCGAGCTCGGCCGCCAGAGCGCGGGCCGCCTCGACCGTCTCCATCGGCGTGTGCATGACCGCGCCGTCGTGGACGCCCGCGGCCGCGTCGCCGAGCAGCTCCGCGCCCATGTCGCCGAACTGCCGCTGATCCTCCGTGCACAGGACCAGCGCCCGCTTCACGCCGAGACGGTCAACCTCCGCGCGCAGCTCCGCGCGCCGCCCCGGGCCGAACAGGACCCGGGCGGGCAGTCCCTCGTAGAGGAAGGACTGCATCAGGCATCTCCCGCATGGGCATTCAGCGGCGTTGTGCCATTGAATGAATAGCGATGTGCGGCGGCCGAGCCCGTCTCGCGGTGAGCTTCCATGTCGCGGAGCTCATCGATCAGGAAGACCATAAAAAGGCACTCCCGAAATTCGACGCGATCGAATTTGTTCGGCGCATAGCTAATGATCAGGTCTGCTAATTCGGCGCCGTCGGAGATGACGCGGTATACCTCGGCGTCGCTGACAAGGTGCGGGCCGGTCCGACGATTGATGGACGCAGTGGAAACGATAGCCAAGCGCCGGACCTTACGCGATGGCTCAAACAGACTGGATGTTATCCCGTTCTGGGGCAGCTCCTGATTCATGATGCTATGGATGGCAGCGTAGTTATTGTCCCACATATTGACTAGGCCATCTGAGCAAGTATCGACAGGGCGGCAGCCAATTCGGACGTCGCATGTCGTCATGCCATTATCTTTTCGTAGTAGAGCGTCACCGTATGCCGTGCCTCGGCGAAGAACAGCCAGCGCTCGACCAGTACGCCGAGGGTGGCGAGCAGCGCAGCGAAGACGGCGCAAACGGCGCCGGGACCCGCGGGCAGCAGCCACCCTGCCAGTACCAGCGGCGCCGCCAGCCCGAGGCCAGCGATGGCGGCGATGGCGCGGAGCTTGACCGCGTGCTTGCGGGCGACCCGGTAGCCCATCTCGCGCTGGAGGTAGTTCTCCTCGGTGTGCGGGGCCATCAAGAGGCGCACGGGACCGAGGCCGCCCAGGCCGGTGGCGCTTTCGGGCGTGCTCTTCGAGCGACCGGTGTCTATCCGCCGCCAGTAGGCGAGCTTGACGGCCCAGGCCGCCGTCAGGGCGATCATCGCGCCCAGGCTGACCGCCCAGTTCCCACCCGCCAACACCGCGACCACCGCGTCGAGCCAGACCGCCCCGGTGGCGAGCGCGAACAGGAGGTAAACCGGCACCACCAGCGGATCCCGCCATTGGCGGATCGGCTTGAGCGCGGCGTAGATCATGCCGGTGGAGACGACCGTGGCCGCCGCGCCCAGGGCGGAGAAGAGGCCGGCCAGGGCCCACCAGCCGGCGGTCGCTTCGAACAGGACCCAGCCGATCGCGAACACGCCCGCCACCATCATGGTCGCGATCGACGCCACCCCCTCGCGCGACAGCCAGGACGAGCGCCACTGGGAGAAGGCGTAACGCGCCCGGGCCGGGCTCTGCAGATGGAGGGTCGAGGACAGCAGCCCGCCTACGGCGAGCGCGAAGGCGACGACCAGGGCCGCCAGCCCGAACCAGCGGTCGGCCGGCAGGAGCTGCAGCGGGCCCAGAACGCCGAGCAGCGCGAGAAGGCCGAAGCCTGCCCCCGAGGCGGTCGTGAAGAAGATGACGGAATAGGCCGGATGCATGGGCTCAGACCGCGCTCAGCAGCTTGTCGACCCAGCCCAGGAAGCCGCCCTCGGGCGACGCCTCCTCCAGCGCCTTCGGGGCGGTGCCGGCAGCGGTGGCATCCCGGCGGGGCCGGGGCGGCAGGTACTTGTTGGTCGGCCGGTAGCCCTGCTCGGGCATCAGGTCGTAGCCGCCGCGCTCGGCGACCAGCTTCGAGACCTCGGAGTTCGGATCGCCCAGGTCGCCGAAATGCCGGGCGCTCGCCGGGCAGGTGGCAACGCAGGCCGGCACCCGGTCGGCCTCTTCCAGATTCTCGTTGTAGATCCGGTCGATGCACAGCGTGCACTTCTTCATCACGCCCACGCCCATGTCCATCTCGCGGGCGCCATAGGGGCAGGCCCAGGCGCACAGCCCGCAGCCCATGCAGCGGTCCTCGTCGACCAGGACGATGCCGTCCTCGCCGCGCTTGTAGGACGCGCCCGTCGGGCAGACCGTGACGCACAGAGGCTCTTCGCAGTGCAGGCAGGACTTGGGGAAGTGGACGGTGCGGCCCTCGGCCCCCTCCCCGGCTTCGAAGGTGTGGACCCGGTTGAGCCAGGCGCCGCTAACGTCCCTGCCATAGGGGTTCTGGTCGGTCAGCGGCGCGGGATAGCCGCCGGTGTTCCACTCCTTGCAGTTGACCACGCAGGCATGGCAGCCGACGCAGGTGTCGAGGTCGATGACGAGCCCGAGCTTCGTGGCAGAGGGATGCTCCGGCAGGCTGGTCATGCCTGCTTCCTCGCGCCGAAGCCATCGCCATACCTGAGTTCCGCCGGCGCCTCGGGCAGGCCCGGCGGGCGCTTGACCGCCGGCATCAGCGGCGCGATCTCGCC
>CAMYMQ010000107.1 GCA_947259335.1 uncultured Alphaproteobacteria bacterium
CGCTCGCCGTGCTGGCCGCCTGCGCTGCCCCCGCCCTGGCCCCCGCCCTCGCGCAGGACGCGTATCCGAAGGTCCAGCCGCTGCTGTCGACCGAACGGACGGTGATCGGGGAACGGATCGTCTATCCGGCGGGCGTTCCGGCGAAGGTCACGGCGGTCATCGTCACCTTGAAGCCCGGCGAGCAGACCGGCTGGCACCGCCACGGCGTGCCGCTCTACGGCTACATCCTCGAAGGCGAACTGACGGTCGACTACGGCGCTCACGGCAAGCGGGTCTACCGCAAGGGCGACAGCCTGATGGAGGCGATCGCAGCGTCCCACAACGGGCGCAACACCGGCACCGGGATCATGCGGGTGCTGGCGGTCTACATGGGCGCGCAGGGCCGGCCCAATTCGGTGGCCGCGCCGGCGCCCAAATAGCACGGGCAGCCGCTCGGGAGGATACGGTCAGGCCGCGTGGTAGCTGAGGAACATGTCGACCGCTTCCTCGATCCCGGCGTCGATCTCCCGGGCCGACGGCGGGTCGCGGCGAAAGACGATCGGCCAGACGGCGATGCCCTTGATCAGCGCGGCGAACTGGTGGGCCGCCCGTTCGGGCGAGGCCGCGTGCAGCCGCCCGTCCCTGCAGGCGGCCTCGACCCAGGCGACGAAGCCGTATTCGTCACGCCAGTATTCGGACATTGCGTCGCCAACGAGGTCGGAGGACCGCAGGCTCTCCGACAGCAACGCGCGCACCAGCTCGAGCATTTCCGGATCGCGGATGAGGGCGGCCGACTCCCGGGCATAATGCAGTAGTTGGTCGCGCAGCGGCTTGTCGGCGCCATAGTCGAGCCGGGAATGCTGGCTGACCCGGCCGACCAATTCGTCCGCGAGCGAGCGGAACAGCGCCTCCTTGCTGGCGAAATGATTGTAGAGCGTTCGCTTGGACACGCCGGCCGAGGCGGCGATCGCGTCCATGCTGGCGCCGTCATAGCCGCAACGCCGGAACTCGGCGATGGCCGCCTCCAGCATGGCGTGCCGCTTCTTCAGCGAAACGGGGCGGCCGCGCGGCCGCCGTGCTCCGTCGTTCGATGTCTCTGGCATGGCGTCGTGCGGGGTCTTGCGTCCTGGGTATCCGGCGCCACCTTGCGCGGCGCCTCTACACCGGTCAACCGCGGGTCTAGAGCTGGAGCCAGGCCCGGGGCCGTCTAGTTCCGGGCGCGGGGGTGCGCGCGGTCGTAGACCTTCAGCAGCTGCTCCGCGTCGACGTCGGTGTAGCGCTGGGTCGTCGACAGGCTGGCGTGGCCGAGCAGTTCCTGGATGGCGCGCAGGTCCCCGCCGGCCCCGAGCAGGTGGGTGGCGAAGGAATGGCGCAGGGCGTGGGGCGTGGCCGTGTCCGGCAGGCCGAGCAGGCCGCGCAGCTTCTGGACCAGCGCCTGGACCGTGCGGGGGCTCAGGCGCGCGCCGCGGACACCCACGAACAGCGGGTCGTCGGGGCCGAGCGGGTGCGGGTAGAGGCGCAGATAGTCCCCGATCGCCGCGCGGACGATCGGCAACACGGGTACCAGCCGCTGCTTGTTACCCTTGCCGGTGATCACCATCGTCTCGCCCGCCGGTGCCTCGCGCCGGTCGAGGCCGAGCGCTTCGGCGATGCGCAGCCCGCAGCCATACAGGAGCGTGAGCACGGCGAGGTCGCGCGCCGCGACCCAGGGAAGCCGTGCCTCGGTCGCGACGAGATCGAGCAGGTCGCCGGCTTCCGGCACGGTCAGGGGCTTGGGAATCGAATGGGGCAGCCTTGGCGAGCGGACCCCGCCGATGGCGGGGTTGTGGGCGAGGCCGCGCTTGTCGAGAAAGCGGAAGAAGCCGCGGACTGCGGACAGCGCCCGGGCGGTCGAGGTGCGGGCGTAGGGATCGCGCGGGTCGGCTCGGGTGGCGAGCCAGGCCCGGAAGTCGGCCGTGCGCAGGTCGGCGAGCGCGGCCAGGCCGGGCGGTTCGCCCCGGTGGTCGCGAACGAAGGAGAGGAAGGCGTTCAGGTCACGGCGGTAGGCTTCGAGGGTGAGGTCGGCGGTCCGCTTCTCGTCGGCCAGCCAGCGAAACCAGTCGTCGGCGGCCCGGGCGGCGTCGGGGGCGGCGTCGGGCGCCGCGGTCAGGAAGGCAGGTCGAGCCATGCCCGCGCCGTGCTCTCGATCACATGGCCGAGAAAGGCGAGCAGGTCGGTGCCGTGGCCGGGCCGGAAGAAAGCTTCGTCGCGCGACCCCAGCGCCAAAAGCGCGTCCGGCGTGGCCGAGCTGATGCTGAGCCGGAGCAGGGCGTCGGAGGCGACCAGCGCGGCGGCCCCGCCGTAGACCTTGCGTTCGGCGCGGATCAGCGTGCGGACCCGCAAATCCTCGCCGTCCATGATCCGCTCGACATAGCCGACCGGCATGAAGCGGATGCCTGCCCGGGTGCGCGGCGGCGTCGACTCGTCCGTCTCCATGCACAGGGCGACGGCGTCGAGCCCCAGATGCACGCCGAGATCCGTGACGATGGAATCGACAAAATGCTCGAAGCTCCGCGCGTTCAGGATGTCCAGTACGGCACTGTGGATCTGGCCCTGGAACGAGCGCGCGCCCCGCAGCGACTCGACCAGCTCGTCATGGGTTCCCCGCAGGCCGCCGACTTCGTCCTGAAGCCGCTTGATCATATATTGCTGGAAGTCGACGACGCGCCGTTCCTGTCGGTGCGCCGGCGGCGTCAGCAGCGTCATCAAGCCGGGCTGGTCTTCGAGGAAGGTCGGGTTGGTCCGCAGGAAATCGATCACCTGATCATCTGTGACCGGCGCGGACGGTTCGGTGGTGATTGTTTCCGGCTTGCTCACGACGAGTCTCGGGGCCCCCTGCTATCCGCGTCCGGCGGTCGCCGACGCGGCCTCGCTCTCTTCCAGGATCGTCTGGCCTGTCGCTTCCCAGTCGGCGAGGAAGGCGGCAAGACCCTTGTCCGTCAGAGGATGATTGAACAATTGGCGCAGAACCGCCGGCGGCAGCGTCGCGACATGGGCCCCCATGCGCGCGGCCTCGACGAGGTGGAGAGGATGCCGGATCGAGGCAACCAGCACCTCGGTCTCGATATCCGGATAATTGTCGTAGATCTGGACGATGTCGGCGATCAGGTCCATGCCGGACGTCGCGATGTCGTCGAGCCGCCCGACGAAGGGCGAGATATAAGTGGCGCCCGCCTTGGCGGCGAGGATTGCCTGCGCCGAGGAGAAGCACAGCGTCACGTTGACCTTGGCGCCCTCGTTGCGGAGCGTCTTGCACGCCTTGAGCCCATCCATGGTCAGCGGCACCTTGATGACGACATTGTCCGCGAGCTTCGCAAGCCGTTGGCCCTCGCGCACCATCGTATGATAGTCGGTCGCCGTGACCTCGGCGCTGACGTCGCCGGGAACGACGTCGCAGATTTCCTTCACCGTCTCCAGGAAGTCGCCGCCGGCCTTCGCGATCAGCGAGGGATTGGTGGTCACGCCGTCGAGCAGCCCGGTTGCCGCGAGGTCGCGGATTTCATTCAGGTCGGCAGTATCGATGAAGAACTTCATTTTCAGCCTTAGTCTCCCGCGCCTTTCGGATAGCGTGGTACCGTCCCCGGATTGGTTAATTGAAGTGGCGTCGCGACCGACGAACGGATGATAGACGATTCCTCAGACGCACGCCAGTTTTGGCCACCCGATTCGGCACCGGAAAATGACTCGAAACCTGCCGTTGCAGACGGTGCTGCCCGGGTTTCCGTGCTTTTGCCGCTGCCGCTCAAGGGCGCCTATGACTATTCTGTCCCGGCGGGGCTGACCCTCGCCCCGGGCGACTTCGTGCGGGTGCCCTTCGGCCAACGCGAGGCCACGGGCGTGGTCTGGGGTCCCGGCAGCGGCGAGGTCGGCGACAACCGGCTGAAGCCGGTCGCGGCCC
>CAMYMQ010000108.1 GCA_947259335.1 uncultured Alphaproteobacteria bacterium
GCCGGGGCGATACCATCGCCGGGCGCGATCCCGCCGGCCGCGAAATCGCCCGCGGCCTGTGCGCCTATTCCGCCGCCGACGCGCGGCTGATCGCGGGGCGGCGCAGTGCCGACATCGAACCGATCCTCGGCTATCGGGGCCGCAAGGAACTGATCCATCGCGACGACCTCGTGCTGATGGAGTAGGCCGAACCGGGGCACCGCCGGCCTTGGAACGCAGGGACATCGGTGACAAGCTGGCGTCCATGGCACGCGAAGTGATCTGCCCCCGGGGCGCGCGAACCCGGGTCCTCCATATAGTCTCCGACAGCATCCCCCAGTCCGTCCGGTTCACGGCCGAACCGGTCGAGGCGGATCGGACCCTGGAGGGTACCGTCGACGTTGAGCGCGGCGGGTCCGTCTTCGGGCGAAAGTCCGAGCGGGCATCGCTCGCCGCCCGGAACGAGTTTCGAAAGGGATTCTTCGATTCGCGCTACGCGGTCTTCATCACTCCCGCGCAGGACACGCGGGTTGTGTTCCAGTCACGCCACGTCACCTCGAGGATGCTGTTCGTCGCGCTCGCTGTCGTTGTCGTCCTGGGTGCGGTCGCGGGCCTCGGCGGTTTCATCGTCCGGTCGCTCGGCTGAGGGGATCCCGGCGGCGGCGCTCCGCGCTTCCGGGCCGGAATCAGGGCTGGCATCCGGGCGCGTGCCCGACTATGTAAGGGGCTTCGACCCGGCGCCCCCGTTCCAACCCAGGATGCGGCGCCGTTTCCACATCCAGTGTGGGTCTGCGCCGGCGCCTCTCGCGCCTTGCCGCGCGGGCCGGTCCTGGGATAGGGTCCGCGCCCGATCCCGAGACCTTGCGGAGGGGTGCCGGAGTGGTCGAACGGGGCGGTCTCGAAAACCGTTGTGCGCGCAAGCGTACCGTGGGTTCGAATCCCACCCCCTCCGCCATATATCCATATCGCCTGTAAAATTTAGCGATTCAAAGGCTTGCGGGGGTGAGGTGTCGCCACCTTCCCCAAACATGTGCCCCATGCATCGATACAGCTCGCGGGGGCGCTGCCATGCCAGCATCGAACAAACGTGGAAACCTCAGACACTGCTCGGATCGAGGCCCAGCAACCAGGCGGGCAGGGCCTCCGACGCGCAAATCGACTTCAACCTGCGAGGCGGCTTGGTGATGATCCGCCAGCGGATCTCGCCTCGTGCGATCCGCTCGAGCTGTCACGTGATTGCCTTGATATGCCAGTTGAACGCGAACTCGTCTCCCGGCGAGATGATCACAAACGCGAGCCGCGTCAACGGATCAAGATGATCATGGCATTCGAGGCGGATCAGCATGTGAGCTGATTCAATCGCGTCAGGGTGAGCATCAGCGACAATTTGGTTGACGACGTCAGATGGCTTCATGGTTGCTCTACATCATGAGCATCGTCGTGCCGATTGGCACTATTCTTGGCCACACTTCGAAGCAAAATGTCCTCCAGGACGGCGCCCGGGCGTTCATCAGGTAGACGGCGGGGCCGTCGCCACGAAGGAGGGGCGCTCCGTATTCGCCGCATACCAAGCATCTAGAGTGGGCCGTCCGCTTCGCCAGTTCTCGTCCGGAAAGCGCAGATCGAGGTAGCCGAGGGCGGCTCCCGTCGCGATCTGCACAAAGGTGAACGGACCGTCGAGAGCCGTGGCTTCGCTTTCGAGGGCATCGAGGCTTCGACCGATGCGATCACGGAGCTTGGCGTTCTGTTCGGGCCACTGGAATTCCGGGGGGCGCCGCACCTCGTGGAAGCGGGCATTGGCGGTCTCGAGCAGTCCGTTGACGAGGGCGTGCCGTCTATGCGCCTGCCATGTGCCCGGTCCCGGCGGGGGAACCAACGCGCCGCTGTAGCGATGATTCAGCCAGGTGATGATGACAGTCGAATCGTACAGGGTCTCGCCGGCGTCAGTAATCAACGTTGGGATCATGGCGAGCGGATTGTCACCGCTCAGGTCGCTGACGATGGTCTGGGGGGTTGTCTGGACTCGCTCAATATCGTTTGTCGCGCCGAGCTCATGGGCGGCGATCATTACCTTGCGAACGAACGGCGAGGTCGGCGACCAAAACAGCTTCATCTGCAACTCCCAATCGGACGTTTCCCGAGGCGAATTTCTTCGATGACGGTTAGGGCCGCAATTCTACTCGAGCAAGCGATTTCGACTGCGTCTATTACCAGGGTGCAGCAACGCCACCTCGAAGATCGAGGCCGTGGGGACGCTCGACACTCGCTGTTTCTCGCCGCCAGAGGCGCTCGTCTGTTTGGCTGGCCTGCCCGTTGTCCGCGGCCGAAACACTGACCTCGGCAGGTCCCATGACAATGGACGGTCGGACCCGTCATCGTTCTCAATAACCTTGGCGAGCGAGAGCCCATTGTGGACTACAATCGCACCTGCGGTTCTCAGCCTCGATCAGCGGGGCATACCGCATTCGAATGCTGGATATCGGGAGATACAAAGGTGATGCAGCCGGCCGACCAGATTGTCACGAGTATCGACGACGCACGCCAGGCGCTCATTGACCTGTGCCTCTCCCTGGGAAACCTGCCCGACTATTCGGGCGAGGAACGTCGTGTCGGCGAGGCGGTCGTCGACTGGCTGCAAGCCGCAGGCATTGAGGCCTGGCTCCAGTTCATGTCGGAGGAAAGCGTCAATGCCGTCGGCCTGATCCGCGGCACCGGCAATCGCGACGGTGGCGGACGATCGCTAATTCTGAACGCGCACATGGACACGCAGGGCGCCCGCCCGCGAGGCGGCGACCGATCCGAACGCGATCTGCGGGGCGCCTGGCTCGACGGCGACCAGTTGTTCGGGCGTGGGGTCGCCAACGACAAGGGGCAGCTCGCCGCCGAGCTCATCGCCATGCGGGCGATCGCCACCTCCGGCGTCCGGATCAAAGAGGATCTCTTCGTTGCCGGCACGGGCCAGGAAACCTGGGCGCCGCCCGCGCAGGCGGAGCAGTTCGCGTCCTGGTCCGGGGTAGGCCCCAGTGCCAGCCAGATCAGAGAGGGCTATGGCGCGCGGTGGCTGGTCGAACAGGGGGTCGTCGCCGACTATGCCTTGGTCAGCGAGGTTTCAGATTTCAAGGTGACGGTCGCCCAGGCGGGCTATCTGCGTCTGCGCATCGCGGTGCCCGGCAATCTGCCCTACACGCCGGGTCTCCGGCGCGGGGAAGATCCGGCAGACACGCCCAATCCTTACGAACGGGCGGCGCGCGTTGTTCTTGCTCTGGAGGAATGGGCGCGGCGATACGAAAAGGAGGGACGGCAGGAGTTCTGGGGCGGCTCGCTGGTGCCCAAGGCTCAGGTCCTGGAAATGCGCCCGGCGGGTCTGCCTTGGACCGAGGTGTCCGACAGCTGCCACATCTTCTTCGACGTCCGCCTGATGCCCGGGATGAAGCCCGCGCCGATCCGGCATGCGGTGCGCGCGGCCGTGGCGGCGGCCGGCATCGCAGCCGACGTAACCGCCTACGACTACAAGCGCGGCTTCCCCTCCAACGAGGCGGAACCTTTGATCGACGCCCTGCGCACCGCCCATGAGGCCGTCGTCGGCAGTTCGCTCGAGCATGCGAGCACGCTGGACATGAGCATGTGGCGCGACAGCAACGCGTTCAACGAAGGAGGCATTCCGGCGGTCGGATACGGCCCGCCGGTAAGGGATACTGGAGGGCCACGCGGCGCGGCTGGTGTACAGCGTCCGGTGGCCGTCGACGATCTGATCAAGACCGCGAAGGTGTTCGCGCTCACAGCGCTGGACGTTTGCGGTATCGAAAGCTGACGATTTCGCTGGGAAGGTAAGTGGCCGATGCACGATGTGATTGAAGGACTGGCGGACTGGCGGGGGCCCGACCTCGCGCGGGCGGACGGCTGGGTCTATCGGCTGGGGCCCGGCGATGTGGAGGAAGTGGAAGCGGGATTGGCAGTGGCCAATCGCCGAGGCTGCGCGCTCACCGACATGACGGTTGAGGATTTCCCGCTGTCCGGCTTCGCCGACCGGTTGGCGATGGCCCGCGACTCGATCGAGACCCGCTATGGCATCTTTCTGTTCCGCGGCTTCCCGGTCAGCGGCTATGACGACGAGGCCTTGCGACGGCTCTATTGGGGCCTCGGCCGGCACTTCGGCACGGCGGTTTCGCAAAGCAAGCGCGGCGACATTCTGGGCGACGTGCGCGATATCGGCACGGACATCACAGGCCGCGAGGGCCGTGGCTATACGAGCCGCGCAGAGCTCGAATATCACACGGATTCAACCGACGTCAGCGCGCTGTTCGTGCTCAAGACCGCCAAGACGGGCGGCCTGAGCCGGTTCGTCAGCTCGCTGGCGATCCACAACGAGATCGCCCGGACCCGTCCCGATCTGCTCGAAGTCCTCTACCAGCCGTACATCTGGAGCCGCCAGGGCCAGGAACGCGCCGGGGAGAAGCCCTGGTACGAGCAGCCGATCTACGGCGTCGAGCAGGGCCATTTCGCCAGCCGCTATATCCGCACCCACATCCTCTCTGCCCAGAAACACCACGGTGCGCCGCCTATGACCGATGCCCAGCGCGAGGCGTTGCAGCTGATCGACCGGCTCGCCGACGATCCGGCCTTTAAGTTCGAGATGATGATGGAGCCGGGTGACATGGTGTTCCTGAACAGCCACATCACCTATCACGCCCGCACCGAGTTCGAGGATCACACCGAGCCGGAGAAGAAACGCCACTTGCTGCGGCTGTGGCTGTCGGTGCCCAACAGCCGACCGCTGCCAGAGGGCTGGTCGGCGATCTTCAAGGACCGGAGTCCGGGTGCCGTGCGTGGCGGCTTCCCCGGCCACAGCGAAAACCCGGCTTTCGCCACCGCTTGACCCCAGGCGCTATGCCGCTCATGGAGGTCGGCGGCGCTTGGCGACCGGCGGGGCTCAGGATTGGCCACTGTTGGCGTACTCGTCCTCGGCGGCGGCCCAGTCGTCGAAACTGACCCTGCCGTCGTCAACCGCGCTCAGGTCGACAAAGGTTCCGCCGATATCGAGTGCCAGCCGCATGCCGGCAGGTCCTCTCGCCTGATTCGAGCCATTCCCTAGCCGTTCGTCCGCATTCAATAGCCAATAGTAGGAGTGTGCTCTGCCAAACAGTCAGGGCCCGGCGCTTGCGCAGGCCGATGGACGGCCTGTAAGGAAGGCGAATGGACGAACATGCGACAGCGATTGCCCAGGAAGAAGCCGAGTCGGCACGGATCGGCGATCGGCTGCTGCGGCGCGAGGACGAGCGACTGCTGCGCGGCGCTGGCTGCTTCATCGAAGACATGGTTCTGCCCGGCGAGGCACGCGCCATCTTCGTGCGCTCGCCGGTCGCGCATGCACGGATCGACAGGATCGACCTGTCGGCGGCGCGGTCGGCCCCCGGGGTCCTCGCCGTCCTGACTGGCGCCGAGGTCGTCGCGGACGGGCTGGGTGGCGTGCCTTGGGAGGTGCGGCCACCCTCCGACGCGCCCGACGACGCCCTGCCGCCGATCGGCGATCCGTCGATCGCCGAACCTCAGCCGCTGATCGCGCACGAGGTGACGCGCTATGTCGGCGAGATCGTCGCCATGGTTGTCGCCGAGACCGAGACGGCCGCCCGCGATGCGGCCGAACGGATCGACTTCGCTTTCAGTACTCTGCCCGCCTATGCCAAGAGTGCAGATGCAGCTGCGGGCGCAACGCCGATCTGGACACGATCCCCCGACAACGAAGCCTTCGTCATCCGGATGGGCGATCCCGCCGCTGTCGACAGCGCCATTGCCGCGGCCGCGCACGTCGAGACGCTGGACTGCGAGAGCAACCGGATCTTTGGTGGTCCGATAGAGGTCCGCGGCTATATCGGCGACTACGATGCCGCCGCCGACCGCATGATTCTGCATGCCTCGGCGGGCAAGCCGCACACAATCCGCAAGACGATGGCGGCGCTGGTATTCGGGGTGCCCCTCGAGCAGATCGCCGTCAAGGTGCCCGATATCGGCGGCGGCTTCGGCATCAAGAACGTGCTCTATCCGGAGGAATGCCTGGTCATGTGGACCGCGCGGCGCCTTGGCCGGCCGGTCAAGTGGATCGGCCGCCGGGACGAGAGCTTCCTCAGTGACGTGGGCTGCCGCGAGCAGACCAATCATGGCGAGATGGCGTTCGACCGCGACGGAAACATCCTGGCGGTGCGGGTTCGCTCGCTCGGCAATTTGGGCGCTTATCTGGCGCCCCGCGGTGTGGTCTCACTGCGCAATTCGGGTTTCGTTCTCTCGAACGTCTACGCCTTTCCCAACGTCGACTACGAGATGCGGGGCCTGTACACGAATACGGTGCCGACCTGCAATTTTCGCGGCGCAGGGGAGCCCGAGGGCATTTACATCACGGAACGGCTGGTTGATGCCGGCGCTCGCGCCCTTGGGCTGGATCCGGTGGATATCCGGCGTCGAAACCTGATGCCGCCGGACGACCTGCCACGCATCAATCCGGTCGGCCTCGGACAGGACACGGGTGATTATGCGGCGGTCCTCGATGCCGCCGTCGATGCCGCCGACCGGGCGGGCTTTGTCGATCGCCGGGACGAAACCGAGGCAGGGGGGCGGCTGCGCGGCTGGGGGATGTCTATGCATCTCCTGATGTCCGGCTTCGGCTACAACGAAGCCACCAGGCTGGTGGTGCAGGAGGACGGCAGCATAGATCTGCTGATCGGCTCCCAGTCCAGCGGGCAGGGGCACGCCACCGTGTTCGCGCAGCTCGCCGCCGCTCAGTTGGGCATCGGCATCGATCGCGTGCGCGTCATCCAGGGGGATACCGACCGAATCTTGACGGGAACGGGCACGGGCGCCAGCCGGTCGCTGACCATCGGCGGCACCTCGACAGTGATGGCGGCCGACGCACTGGTCAAATCCGGCCGCGACCTCGCCTGCCACCTCCTGGAAGCCGCCGCCGACGACATTCGTTACCGCCAGGGAATGTTCGAGGTCGCAGGCACCGACAGGCGCCTGTCCCTGGGCGAGGTCGCTCGGCGGACCGCGACGTCCGAGCTGCCGCCAGGGCTGGGGCCGGACTTCTCGGCCTCGGCCGAATACCAGCCCGAGCACGGAACCTCCGCTTGCGGCTGCAATATCTGCGAGGTCGTGGTCGATCCCGAGACCGGGTCGGTCGAGCTGGACCGCTATGTGCTTGTTCAAGATGTCGGCTGCGCGATCAACCCGGTCATCGTCGAGGGTCAGATGCACGGCGGCGCCGCCACGGGAGCGGGCCAGGCGCTGTGCGAGCATGCCCTCTACGATCCTGACACGGCTCAGCTGGTAACGGGATCGTTCATGGACTATGCCCTGCCGCGTGCCGACGACGTTCCGTCGTTCGAGCTTCTGCTGCAGGAAGTGCCATCCGCCCATAATCCGCTCGGCGCGAAGGGCATTGGCGAGGCTGGTGGCGCTGGCACCGCGCCGGCGATCGTCAACGCGGTGCTCGACGCGTTGGCGCCGCTTGGCGTTTGCGAACTTGATATGCCGCTGACCTCACACCGTGTTTGGGAAGCGATCCGCGCCGCGCAGAATCCCGCCTCATGAAAGATTGTGCGTGGGTCCGAGGGACTTGGCCGTGATTGGCCCGAGCGGGTGACGCTTGGACACGCCCGCATCAAGAAGCTTCCCGAAATCAGGGCCGGTCTCGGCCGCTCACCGGGCTCGGACCGCGGATCGGAGCTTGGTCCGATCGGCGATGATGGCCCTGTCGGCGGGGCAACATTTGTTTGATATCGAACACTTCTTCGATTAGCCTCGGCTTCGCATTCGGTGCGCATAGCTCTTGCAAAGTGCCACTGCACAGGTAGGCGCGGCAATTTCGGGTCAAGCGATGACAAGAGGAAATGCGTTTCCGTCACGTGCTGGGACAATGTGACAAGGACACAGGGAGAAATTCGATGAGGAGACTTATTGTATCCACGGCGGCCTGCGGCCTGCTGATGGGTGTCGCCTCGGCGGCTACCGCCGAGACGTCGATGCGTGCGCTCGCCTTCATCCCGCACCAGCACCCGGTGATGAAGATGTCCCATGTCTGGGTCGATCGTGTGAATGCGGCGCTCAAGGGCAAGTTGAAGATCAACTATGTGGGCGGCCCGGAAGTCATCGGGCGGCGCGAGCAGTGGGACGCCGCGAGCAAGGGCGTCGTCGACATCATCATGCACGTGTTTGCCGACATTCAGGATCGTGCGCCCGCAACCGCGTCGAGCTGGCTTTCGAAGTGCACCATTCCGCAGGAACGGAAGAACGGCCATTTCGCGCATCTCGATGCCGAGATGAAGAAGCTGAACCTGAAGCTGATTGCGCGGGTTCAGATCGGCAACTTCTATCTTTGGGTTAACAAGAACGCCAAGTCGCTGGCCGAGCTCAAGGGTCTGAAGATGCGGACCGGCTCGCTCTACGACAATATGATGCGCAAGCTGGGCATGGTTCCGGTGACCATGAATTCTCCGGCGACCTACACCGCCCTCGAACGGGGGGTCGTTGACGGGTTCGGCTGGCCGACCTCGGGCGTGCTCAGGCGCGGTTGGATCAAGAAGGCCAAATATGTGATCGACTTGCCGTTCTTCGGCAATTCGAACATGGGCGCGATCATGAATCTGGACAAATGGAACAAGCTGCCCGCCGATGTCCGCAAGACCATGACGGATATTTCTATCGCCTACGAGCCGGAGATGGTCGAGTATTACAACAAGCTCGAGGCCAAGGACTGGCAGGAGATGAAAGGCAAGATCACCAAGATCAAATTCTCTGCCGCCGAGAACAAGAAGTACATCGATGCGGCCTACGAGACCGAGTGGGCACGCCTGACGGCGAAGATCGGCGAGAAGCGGGTCGCCGAGCTCAAGAAGCTGAGCTGTAACTAGACAGAATCAAGCGGTTCTGCTCTGCCGGGGGCGGCCATTCGGCTGCCCCCGGAACGCGCGAGTCGAAACATGAAGAAGTTGCTGCGTATCCTGGACCGGATCGAGGACGCGATGTCGGTCGGCGCGGTCCTCTTGCTGGTCGCCATCACGGTAGCGGTCTGTGTCGAAGTCTTTATGCGCTATGTGCTCAACGATCCGTTGGTCTGGGTCGTCGAGATGTCCGAATACGCTCTTCTATACATTTGCTTTCTCGGTGCGGCGTGGGCTCTACGCGAAGGCAACCACGTTCGGGTCGATATCTTTTTGAACGCCTTCTCCACCCGCTGGCGCCAGCGCTTCGGCGTCGTGACGTCGCTGCTCGGCCTTATCGTGGCGTCGATCCTGATGATTTGGGGAGCGCTTGCTGTGTGGGAGAAGTATGTGACTGGTGCATATAATCCCACCGTCGTCGAATTCCCGACTTGGATCGTGCTGCTCTGCATCCCGCTCGGATCCCTCGTCTTGGTGCTCCGTTTCCTGCGCACAATGATCGAGTATGCGATAGGCGATCGAACTGATGACATCAACTATGCGGCGGGTTCCGAATAAATGATCGCTGAGTGGTGGGTTATCCTCCTGGTGATATTCGGCGCGTTGATCGTGCTGCTGGCGATTGGCATGCCGGTGGCCTTCGCATTCCTCACGATCAACGTTGTCGGTGTCTTCGTCTTCTGGAACGGCTTTGTCGGCTTTAACCAGCTTGTGTTGTCCATCAGCAAATCGGTTACGCATTTCTCCATTCTTCCGGTGCCGCTTTTCATCCTGATGGGCGAGGTGATGTTCAGATCAGGCATCGCCACCAAGCAGATGGAGGTGCTCGATTCCTGGTTTGGACGGGTGCCCGGGCGGTTGAGCCTCATGGCGGTCGGCGGCGGCACCATGTTCGCCACCCTGACCGGATCGGGCATGGCCGGTACCGCGATGCTGGGCAAGCTTCTGGTCCCGGACATGGAGGCGCGCGGCTATGCCAAGCCCATGACGCTCGGGCCGATCCTCGGCTCGGGTGGTCTCGCGATCATGATCCCGCCCTCGGCGCTCGGCGTCCTGCTCGCCGCGATCGGCGACTTCTCGGTCGGCGACTTCCTCATTGCGATCGTCGTTCCGGGCCTGTTGATGGGGCTTTTATACGCGACCTACATCCTTGTGCGGTGCTCGCTCCAGCCACAACTCGCACCGCCCTACGACGTTCCGCCCCAGCCGCTGCTACCGAAGATTCTCAACACTTTGATCTACGTCTTCCCGCTGGCCGCGATCGTCTTCCTCGTCATCGGCCTGATATTTCTCGGTGTGGCGACCCCCACCGAATCGGCTGCGCTGGGCGCGATGGGGACCTTCGTGCTGGCGGCGATGTATCGCGGCTTGGACTGGTCGGTCGTCACCAAGGGCCTCAAGTCCACCCTGGGCACCACGGTGATGATGTTCATGATCCTTACCGGATCCACGGCTTTTGGGCAGATCCTAGCCTTCACTGGCGCCTCGCGCGGCCTGGTCGAGTTGGCGACGGCGATCGAGGTGGCGCCCTTTGTGATCATCGTCTTCATGATGTTGATCCTCATGGTCATGGGGACGTTCATGGAGCCGCTGTCGATCATGTTTCTGACTGTGCCGATCTACTTTCCCATCGTGGAAACGCTGGCGCCGGGTCTCGGTCTGGCGCCTGACCAGGCGACCATCTGGTTCGGTGCGATTATGCTTCTCAACATGCAGATGGCGAGCACGTCACCCCCGTTTGGACTCCAATTATTCGTTATGAGAGGGGTCGCTCCACCCGGCACGACGATGATGGATATCTACAAGTCGGCGCTACCGTTCCTCGGTTGCGATTCTCTCGTCATGCTGCTCATGATCCTGTTTCCCTCTGTGGTGCTGTGGCTGCCGAGCCTGGCGGCCGGCTGACGTTTGGGGCAAGTCCTGTCGCCGCAGATCTAGCTTAGAGTCCGGTATCGTTCGTGGGGGCAGGCCACGGGCCGCCGCCGCAGTGTCGGCTTACCGTCAGGCGCACGTGCCGGTGCTCGGCCACTCAGGTGTCGAAGTCGAACCGGCAGGAATCGCCCGACATGCGGACCGGGCTGGCGTGGAGATCCTCGATATCGTCCGGGGTCAAGCGCGGCACCGAAATCGCTACCGACAGGCTTTCGAGCAGGGTACGGCTAGAGCAGAGGGCTTCCAACTCGTCGACGCTGAAGCCGCGTACCCGGGTCCGGTTGTTCGGCTCGGCGACGATCAGCCCCTCGTTCTGCAGCATGGGCATCGCCTGCCTGTGATCTCTCAATAGGTTGTCCACTCGGTCCCGACCGGGGAAGCTGATGGTTGCGAAGACATCCGTTTCCGAGGGGGACCGAATGGACATCCATAAGAATGCCCGTCTGCCGCCGCACAGTCGAGCCGAACTGGTTCGCCGGATCATCGAGGAGGGTCAGACCCCCAAGGCCGTGGCCACGGCCTTGGGGGTCTGCGCCAAGACCGCGCGCAAGTGGGTCGCGCGCTACCGGGCCGACGGCCCGGCCGGGCTGCTCGACCGCTCCTCGCGGCTGCACTCAGCTCATGGCGGCCTCATCCCCGAGGACGGGCGCCTCCAAGCCGCGGGCGACCGGCTACGCAACCCCGACCAGCTCCGCCGGGCGCCCGCTACCACCGTGACGGCAGAAGCGTTATGAACA
>CAMYMQ010000109.1 GCA_947259335.1 uncultured Alphaproteobacteria bacterium
CGACCGGCGCCGGATCGCCGCCCTGGCGGCGCTGGCCGAGGCGGCGGGGACCCCGCTGGTGGCGACCAACGACGTCCACTACCACGCGCCCGAACGCCGCGTGCTCCAGGACGTGCTGACTTGTATCCGCGAGCACTGCACCCTGGAGACGGCCGGCTTTCGCCTGTTCGCCAACGCCGAACGTCATCTCAAGCCGGCGCACGAGATGGCCGCCCTGTTCGACGCCTGGCCGGACGCGGTCGCCCGCACCGCGGAGATCGCCGACCGGATCGATTTCTCCCTCGACGAGTTGCGCTACGTCTATCCGGTCGACCCGACGCCAAAGGGCCACACGCCCCAGGAGGAACTCGAGCGGCTGACCCGGCTCGGCGCCCGGCGGCGCTACCCCGGCGGCGTGCCGGCGAAGGTCGAGGGAGTGCTGCGCCACGAACTCGACCTGATCGGCGAGCTCGACTACGCCCCCTATTTCCTGACCGTCCACGACATCGTCCGCTTCGCCCGCGAGCAGGACATCCTCTGCCAGGGCCGCGGCTCGGCGGCCAACTCGGCGGTCTGCTTCTGCCTGGGCATCACCGCGGTCGACCCGAGCAAGCTCGACCTGTTGTTCGAGCGCTTCGTGTCGGCCGAGCGCGGCGAGCCGCCGGACATCGACGTCGACTTCGAGCACGAGCGGCGCGAGGAGGTGATCCAGTACATCTACGCCAAGTACGGCCGCCACCGCGCCGGCCTGGCGGCGACCGTGATCTCCTACCGGCCGCGCAGCGCGATCCGCGAGGTCGGCAAGACGCTGGGCCTGTCGGAGGACACGCTCGACACCCTGGCCAAGACGGTGTGGGGCTGGAGCAGCGACGGGCTGAAGGAGGAGCATGTCCGCGAGG
Organism: uncultured Alphaproteobacteria bacterium; assembly: GCA_947259335.1. Classification (GTDB taxonomy): domain Bacteria; phylum Pseudomonadota; class Alphaproteobacteria; order Bin65; family Bin65; genus CAMYMQ01. The sequence continues at coordinate 879 of CAMYMQ010000109.1, forward strand.
CCGGGCTCGACCCGTCGGACCCGACCCTGCGCACGGCGATCGGGGTCGCCATGGAGCTGGTCGGCTTCCCGCGCCACCTATCGCAGCATGTCGGCGGCTTCGTCATCACCGACGGGCCGCTGCACGAGCTGGCGCCGATCGAGAACGCGGCGATGGAGGACCGCACCGTCATCGAATGGGACAAGGATGATCTCGACGCGCTCGGCATCCTCAAGATCGACGTGCTCTCGCTCGGCATGCTGACCTGCATCCGCAAGGGCTTCGACCTGATCGCCAGCCACTACGGCAAGGCCTTCGAGCTGGCGACCGTGCCGCCCGAGGACCCGAAGGTCTACGACATGCTGTGCCGGGCCGATTCGATCGGCGTGTTCCAGGTCGAGAGCCGCGCCCAGATGTCGATGCTGCCCCGGCTCAAGCCGCGCAACTTCTACGACCTGGTGATCGAGGTCGCGATCGTCCGCCCCGGCCCGATCCAGGGCGACATGGTCCACCCCTACCTGCGCCGCCGCAACGGCGAGGAGCGGGTCGCCTTCCCGTCGCGCGAGCTGGAGGAGGTGCTGGGCAAGACGCTCGGCGTGCCGCTGTTCCAGGAGCAGGCGATGAAGATCGCCATCGTCGCCGCCGGCTTCTCCCCGTCGGAGGCGGACCTGCTGCGCCGCGCCATGGCGACCTTCCGCAAGACCGGCAAGATCCACGGCTTCCGCGACAAGTTCGTCGAAGGCATGGTCGCCCGCGGCTACGAGCGCGACTTCGCCGAGCGCTGCTTCAAGCAGATCGAGGGCTTCGGCGACTACGGCTTCCCGGAGAGCCACTCGGCCAGCTTCTCGGTGCTGGTCTATGTCTCGGCCTGGATGAAGCGCCACTACCCGGTGGCCTTCGCCTGCGCGCTCCTCAACAGCCAGCCGATGGGCTTCTACGCCCCGGCCCAGATCGTCCGCGACCTGCGCGAACATGGCGGCGAGGTACGGCCGGTCGACGTCAACCATTCCGCCTGGAACTGCACGCTGGAACCCGGCGATGGCGGCCACTTCGCGCTGCGCCTGGGCTTCCGCCAGGTCAAGGGGCTGCGTGAGGAGGCGATGGCGACGCTGGTGGCCGCGCGCGGCAACTTCTATCCGGACCCCTACACCCTGTGGCGGCGCAGCGGATTGCCGGTCTCGGTGCTGGAACGGCTGGCCCGAGCCGACGCCTTCGCCTCGATGGGGCTGTCCCGCCGCGACGCCCTGTGGGCGGTGCGCCGGCTGCGCAACGATCCCCTGCCCCTGTTCGCCGCCACGGACGAGGACGAGCAGGCCAACGATCCGCCCGCCGCCCTGCCGGCCATGACGATGGGCGAACAGGTGCTCGACGACTATGCCGCCGTGCGGCTGTCGCTGAAGGCCCATCCCCTGGCGCTCCTGCGCGGCGAGCCCGTAATGGCCCGAACGGTGCCCAACGGGCGGCTGACCGACATCCCCGACGGACGCCGGGTCGCCGTCGCCGGCCTCGCCATCGTCCGCCAGCGCCCGGGCACCGCCAAGGGCGTCGTGTTCATGACCATCGAGGACGAGACCGGCGCCGCCAACATCATCGTCTGGTCGCACGTCCTGGAGAAATACCGCCGGGTGGTGATGGGCGCGCGCCTGGTGCTGGTCAGCGGCAGGCTCCAGCGCGAGGGCATCGTCACCCATATCGTCGCCGACCATCTGCTCGACCTGTCGGGACTGCTCGACGGACTGGGCCGGGCCGACGACAGTTTCGCCATCGCGCTGTCGCGGGCCGACGAGATCAAAAACGAGCCCCGCGACCCGCGCGAGCCGGCCCGCGATCCCCGGCGCGACCGGCTGCGCCGCCAGATCTATCCGTCGCGGGACTTCCATTGAGGCAATCGAGGGCCGCCGCCACGCACTACCAACACCAGACAAACAACGCAGGGAATATTGGAGGATAGATAAATTATGAATATTATTTTACTCAAATATAATGCAATAAATGTAAATCGAACCAGATCCATTGAAATAGTCGCGAAAAAATTAGTGAGAATGAATATTCCCTGGTCGATGGATCGTCCGGAAAACCACCAAAACTGGCGTCAAACTTGCGTTTTTCCCGCCACGAGCCTATGATTATTAAAAGCTATCAGGTTGCCGCGCAAAGCTACGCGTCAACAGGTCTGAGGTGCCGCACTCTCCTGACAATTCCTTGGTCGCGCCGAGGGTCCCGCGCCCCCCGGACGGTCGGGCATTGCGCCACGCCGTCAGCATGAAAACAGAGGATCGATTGAACCAACCGACCGCCAAGATTGTCGTCAGGGATCTCTACAAGATCTTCGGCGCCAATCCGCAAAAAGCGCTGTCCCTGATCAACGCCGGCAAGAGCAAGGACGAGGTCCACGACAGCACCGGCAGCGTCGTCGCCATCAACGACGTTTCCTTCGAAGTCGGCGCCGGCGAGACCTTCGTGGTCATGGGACTGTCCGGATCCGGCAAGTCGACCCTCATCCGCTGCGTCAACCGGCTCATCAAGGCGACCGCCGGCGACATCACGATCGACGGCGCGGACGTGGTCGGCGCCGACGAAAAGACCCTGCGCGACATCCGCCTGAACAAGGTGTCGATGGTGTTCCAGCATTTCGCGCTGCTGCCCCACCGCACGGTCGCCGAGAATGTCGAATACGGCCTCAAGATCAAGGGGATGGGGCCGGACGAGCGGCGCGAGCGCGCGCTCAAGGCGCTCGATACGGTCGGACTCTCCGGCTGGGGCGACGTGCCGCCGGCCAACCTGTCGGGCGGGATGCGCCAGCGGGTCGGCCTTGCCCGGGCGCTGGCGGTCGACACCGAGGTGCTGTTGATGGACGAGCCCTTCGGCGCGCTCGATCCGCTGATCCGCAACGACATGCAGCAGGAATTGATCGCCCTCCAGCGCGACCTCCAGAAGACGATCATCTTCATCAGCCACGACCTCCACGAATCGCTGATGCTGGGAGACCGTATCGCGATCATGCGCGACGGCAGCTTCGTCCAGGTTGGCACGCCGGAAGAGATCGTCGGCAACCCCGCCGACGACTATGTCTCGGCGTTCACCAAGGAAGTCGACCGCGGCCGGGTCTTCACAGTCAAGACGATCATGCAGGCGAACGAGCCGCTGGTGATGGGCCGCGACACGGTTGAGACGGCGGTCGGCCGGATGACCGAGCAGGCGCAGAACTCGCTCTATGTCATCGACGACGCGCGCAAGCCCCTGGGCCTGGTCAACCTGACCGACGCCGCCGGCGCCGGCGCCGGCCACGACCTCAAGTCTCTGGTCGTCGACGACTTCCCGACCGCCACCGAAGGAGAGCATCTGATCGACATCTACGACCGCTGCTCCCGCGGCGCGCCGATCGCGGTCCTGTGCAGCCAGGGCCTGTATCAGGGCATGGTTCGGCCGCGCGACGTACTCTCGGAACTGGCCGCGCAATAGACCGGTCGGCAGGTTCCGGCGCGCAGGCGTCCCTCACGGGACGAGAAACGACAGATCGGCAGGCATGAAGAATATTTCAGACTCGATCCTTCCCCTCGACGACTGGATCGAATGGTTCGTCAAGGAATGGCTCGTCCCGAATTTCCGGGACGTGTTCCAGGTCATCCAGTGGCCGGTCCAACAGGTGCTGGAGAACCTGGACATCTTTCTCAACTGGATGCCGCCGATCGTGCTGCTCTTCGCCGCGACGATCTTCGCCTGGCGGGTCGCGGGACGGGGCGTGGCGATCTTCACCGCCCTTGCCGTTCTGTGTTTCGACATGTTCGGAATCTGGTCGGAAACGATGACCACGCTGGCGATGGTGCTCACCGCCGTCGCCTTCTGCGCGCTCGTGGGGATCCCCGTGGGCATCCTGGCCTCGCGCAGCGACCGCTTTGCGACCATCCTGCGGCCGATTCTGGACATCATGCAGACCGTGCCGGCCTTCGTGTACCTGGTGCCGATCGTGATGCTGTTCGGCGTCGGTCTGGTGCCGGGCATCATCGCGACCATCATCTTCGCCATGCCGCCGATCATCCGGTTGACCAATCTCGGCATCCGGCAGGTCCAGTCCGAACTGGTCGAGGCCGGCTACGCCTTCGGGTCGTCGCGCCGGCAGGTGCTGTGGGAGATCCAGGTGCCGCTCGCCTCGCGGACGATCATGGCGGGCCTGAACCAGACGCTGATGCTGTCGCTGTCGATGGTCGTGATCGCCGCGCTGATCGGCGCCGGCGGGCTCGGCCTGACCGTGCTGACCGGGATCAACAAGCTCGACGTCGGCTCGGCCTCGCTCGGCGGCCTGGGCATCGTGCTCATGGCCATCGTGCTGGACCGGATCACCCAGGCCTACGGCACCGCCGCCACGCCGGGTCAGGCGCGCTGGACCTTCGCCGGCGCGGGCCGGGCGGCCC
>CAMYMQ010000110.1 GCA_947259335.1 uncultured Alphaproteobacteria bacterium
CAACCCGCATCGAACGCGCCGCGCGCCGCGCCGCCCCGTCCGGCAACGCCGTCCTGATCGGGCGGTCGAGCGGCGCGCGGGTGGCGACGGAAGTCGCGATCCGGCACAAGCTCCGCGCGGTGGTCTGCCTGGGCTACCCTTTTCAGCCGCCGGGGACGGTCGCGGATGTCGAGCGGTTCCGCCACCTGAACCATCTCGATTCGCCGACCCTGATCCTGCAGGGCAGCGCGGATGAATACGGCGGTACCGAGGTCACCGAGCGTTATGCCTTTTCGCCGGCGGTGCAGATCCGCCTGATCGAGGGCGCCCCCCACAAGCTGGAATTGTCGCCCGCCGGCTGGGATCGGGTCGCCGGGATAATCCTGGATTTCATCGCGGCCGCGCCGGCCCGCCCGGAGGTGGTGGATTTCGACGAGGCGGATTATCTGCGCCGGCATCCCGACGTGGCGGCGGACGTGCTGATTGGCCGGGTCGCGTCCGGCAAGGCGCAGTTCGTGGAGCACGGCCGCGCGGGAGGCCGGCAGTATCGGCTGGTGCCGATCGACGTCGATGCCGCCCCGACCGGCGGTGCGAAAAAGGAGAGCGGGTGAGGGCGGTTTCGGACAGGGTCGCGGTCAGGGTCGTGGAGGCCGTGGTCCACACCCACTCCCTGGGCCTGCGGATCCCCTTCGCCGTCGCCGGAACCGAGCTGACCGAGGTCGAGCAGATCACGCTCGCGGTGACGGTCGAGGCCCGGGACGGCCGGACCGCGACCGGCCTGTCCGCGGACAGCCCCGCGCCGATCTGGTTCGACAAGGAGCGGCCGTCCGACGCCGTCCATGCCGATCTGAGAGCGTCGCTCGACAACGCGGTCTCAGTCTATCGGGACCATCCGTTCGCGGCCGCTTTCGATCTGTCCGCCGATGCCGACCGGGCGCAGGAGGCCTGGCGGCGCGACCGCGGCGCCGCGGCGGGCGAGACGATCCCCGAGACCGTTGCCGCCTTCGGGCCGTCGCTGCTCGACCGCGCGATCGTCGATGCGGTCTGCAAATTGCAGGGCGTCAGCTTCTATGACGCCGTGAAGGCGAACCTGCTGGGCGTCGACGCCCGCCTGACGCCCCGGCTTGCCGGTCACGACCTGGATGCCTGGCTGGCCGCCCTCGAACCGAAAGACCGGATCGCGATCCGGCACACCGTGACGGGCCTCGAGCAGCTCGGCCCCGACGGGGGCGGGACGCCGCCCACGGACGGCCTGCCCTTCTTCCTGCGGGACGTCATCGCCCGCTATGGCAACCGGTACTTCAAGATCAAGATGCGGAACGACCTCGCCTACAACCGGGCGCTGTTCGCGGAGCTGTCGGCGATCCTCACCGACTGCCTGGGCGGTGCGTGGGCCGTCACCCTGGACTGCAACGAATGCTTCGACAGCACCGCAGAGTGCGCCGACATGCTGGCAGCGCTGTCGGGGACGGAAAGCCTGGCCGCCTTCTGGCAGAGGGTGCTCTATCTGGAGCAGCCGGTCAGCCGGAAGCGGTGGCGCGACGAGCCGGTCTGGGGCGTGGACAAGCCCGTCATCATCGACGAGACGGAAGGCAGCTACCGAGACGCCGAGCTGGCCTTCGCGCTGGGCTACAAGGGCGTTTCCGCCAAGTCGCTCAAGGGCTTCTACAAGGCGCTGCTCAACGCGGCGGGCGTGTCGCTGACCCGGCCGGACTGTTTCGTCACGGCCGAGGACATGAACCACCCCGCCGGTCTCGCCTTCCAGCAGGATATCGCCAAGTCGCTGCTGCTCGGCCTTCCCCACGCGGAGAAGAACGGCCACCATTTCATCGGGCCGGTCGATGCGGCGGCGCCCTATGCGCCCGATGCGGCGGCCTATCCCGACCTGTATCGGCGGGATGGAGATCGGATATCCGTCATCATCCGCGACGGATACGTGCGCCTCGGAGACGGTGCGGTCCGTGCCGGCTTCCTGTCGGAGACGGCCTGATCCGGCGCGGCGCCTACCGCCCCGAGTGGTTGTGACCGCCGGCCTCGTCCTCGGTCAGCGGGTCGGTCACCGGGTGGCGCTCGAAATGGGCCAGCGCGCGGGTCATGTCCGCCAGCAGCAGGTCGGCCAGGTCGCGGGAGAAGCCGTGCCGGACCAGGATGCGCTGGATCGGCAGGTCGGTGCGGTTGGCCGGCAGGGTATAGGCCGGCACCTGCCAGCCGCGCGTGCGCAGCCGGTCGGCATAGTCGAACAGGGAAAAGTCCGCGTCGGCGCCGTCCTTCAGCTTCCAGCACAACCCTGGAATGCCGCCGCGGCCGTCGTGGATCATCTCGAACGGGCCCAGTTCGGCGATTTCGTCGGCGAGGTAGGCGGCGGTGTCGTAGCAGGCCTGCTGGATGCGGCGGTATCCCTCGCGGCCGAGCCGCAGGAAGTTGTAATACTGGCAGATCACCTCGCCGCCCGGCCGCGAGAAGTTGAGCGCGAAGGTCGGCATGTCGCCGCCCAGATAGTTGACCTTGAAGACCAGGTCCTCGGGCAGGTCGGCATCGTCGCGCCAGATCGCCCAGCCGACGCCCAGGGGCGCCAGGCCGAACTTGTGGCCCGACACGTTGATCGACTTCACCCGCGGCAGGCGGAAGTCCCAGACCAGGTCGGGGTCGACGAAGGGGGCGAGGAAGCCGCCGCTCGCCGCGTCGACATGGATCGGGATGTCGAGGCCGGTCTCCTCCTGGAGCCTGTCGAGCGCGGCGGCGACCTCGGCGACCGGCTCGTACTGGCAGGTGAAGGTGACGCCCAGCGTCGGCACCACGCCGATGGTGTTCTCGTCGCAGCGCGCGATCACCTCCTTGGGCGTCATCAGCAGGCGGTCGCCCTCCATCGGAATCTCGCGCAGCTCGATGTCCCAGTAGCGAGCGAACTTGTGCCAGCAGATCTGGACCGGGCCGGTGATCAGGTTGGGTCTGTCGGCGGGCTTGCCGGCGGCCTTCATCCGCGCGCGCCAGCGCCACTTCATCGCCATGCCGCCGAGCATCGCCGCCTCGCTCGACCCGGTGGTCGAGCAGCCGACCGGATTGGCGGCCTCGGGCGCGTTCCACAGCTCCGCCAGCATGTGCACGCAGCGCTCCTCGATCGCCGCGCTCTGGGGATATTCGTCCTTGTCGATCATGTTCTTGTCGACGGTCTCTTCCATCAGCCGCTGCACCTCGGGCTCGACCCAGGTGGTGCAGAAGGTGGCGAGGTTCTGGCGCGAGTTGCCGTCGAGCATCAGCTCGTCGTGGATGATGTGATAGGCGCCGCGCGGCGCCATCTCCGCCGCCGGAAATCGGAATTTCGGCGCGCAGGCGGCGAGGTCCCGGGACGAATAGACGTCGTCGGTCAGGTCGTCCCGGATGTCGTCACGCTGGTGGACGGGCATATCGGTCGCTCCGGTTCGAGGGTCATGGGCGTCGAACCGGTCTTCTAGGTTAAAAATCTGTAGATATCGCTAACGCCAGGGTTGTGACCGGCGATCGGGGGAAGGCAAGCCGTCGGCGGACATGTCGAGCGCGTCCGGCTGCCTATGGCTGCGGCGACAGCGCCGCGATCAGCTTCTCCAGCGACGCCGACAGCGCCTTCTGTTCCGCCCTGGTCAGCGCGCTCACCGCCTCGGCCTGGGTCGCGACATAGCCGGGCAGCATGGCATCGATCTTCTTCCGGCCCCTGGGCGTGAGCGCGACCATCAGCGCGCGCCGGTCGTCGGGATGCGGCTTGCGGGCGATCAGCCCGGCTTTCTCCAGCCGGTCGATGCGCCCGGTCATGCCGCCGGAACTGACCATCGTCGCGCGGTAGAGCTCGGTCGGGGTCAGCGCATGGGGCGGCCCCGACCGGCGCAGGGTCGCCAGCACGTCGAACTCGCCCCGGTTCAGCCCGTTGGCCGCGAACACCGGCTCCAGCTTCCCGGCCATCACCAGGTGGGCCGCCTCGGCCAGCCGGCCGAGCAGCACCATCGGCTCCAGCGCCAGATCCGGGACTTCGCGCTTCCATTGCTCGCGGGCGATCGCGGCTCTGTCCATCGTATCTCGACTCCAAGTATCTTGACACTAAGATACATATTTATAAGTTACTCACTCTAAAGATGAAATTACACGATTACAGCAGGCAGGTACAGATGGCCCCGTCGACCCCCGCCGCCACGGCATCCGCGTCCTCCGCGCTCTCGACAGCGGGCCCGCCCGCACGCACGGGCAGCGCGGTCGGCCTGCTCCTGGCCGTCGGCGCCCTGCTCGCGGTTTCGGTG
>CAMYMQ010000111.1 GCA_947259335.1 uncultured Alphaproteobacteria bacterium
CCGCGGGCGGCAACGAGCGTGGCCGCCGCCTGGCGCTCGGCGGCGCGCGCCTTGGCGAGCTGTTCGGGGGGCACGCTGGGATAGGTCGTTTCGAGCCAGACCGGCGCGCCCAACGGAATGTAGCGGGGATCGACGGCGATCGACCGCCCCGGGGTCAGCGGCATGTTGAGCGCGCCCCGCGGGCCGATCTCGTCGGCGTTGTTCTTGCGTTCCTTGAAGAAGACGTAGCTCGGGTTCCGGTGCATCAGCTTGCGGCCATCGGCGGGATTCTTGAGCAGCCATTCGCGGATGGCCTGCATCGACATGTCCTTGGCCTCGATGATGTCCCGGTCGATCAGCAGCTTGCCGACCGCCACGTAGCGATGGCCGTTCTGGCCGGCATACCCGATCCGGCTGACCGTGCCGTCGTCGAGCCGGACCCGGGCCGACCCCTGGATTTCGGTGATGAACAGATCGACACGGCTGTTGGCCCACATCAGAACCGGCCAGCTGCGCACCAGCCTGCAGGCGCGGCTGCCGCTCGGCTGCCGCCGGGCCTCGGTGGCGCGTACCCAGTCGTCGGCGCAATCCTCGATCACGCGGCGCGGCAGCCGGTAGGCGCTGCGGGGCCGGCCAAACACTGGGTACCGATATTCCCTGGAGCGTTTGCGCGAAGCCTCGATCTCGGCTTCGTAGTAGCCGGTGAAGGTTCCCTCCAGCTTGCCGCCATTGCGCACCCGGAAGACATCGAACCACTGCTCGAAGAACTCGCGAGCCGCCTTCTCGTTCCCGCGGGGCACGGGAACGGCCGCCGAACAGGCATCGGCCCAGCGGTCGCGCGGTTGGGGAATCGACAGGCAGCTTCGGCGGAAGGTTTCCAGCGCGACCGAGAGCTTCGCCTCCTGCCAGCCGGCGAGGTCGGCGAATTGCGCCCGGGTCAGATGGTCGGGAAGACGGGTCTGGGATCTCGGCAGCGGCGTCTTGGTCGCGCAGGCCGTGACAAGCAGCATCAGGACCGGAGCCAGGACGACCCGCAACGGAAACCTCACTCGCCGGTGTCGGTCTCGACCAATTCCCAGTTGGGATCGGCGCTGTCGGTATCGCGCGCGAACGTCCAGAGGTCGGTCACCACCTCGACGGTGTTCGGATCGCCCTCGAGGATCGCGCCGTCGGCATTGGTCATCGTAATCGACTGCTGGGACACGAATTCAATCGTGACCCGCGCTTCGCTGCCGTTCATGAAGGCCCGCGTGATCTCCGCCGATTTGAAGCCGACGAATTTCAGCACCATCTTCTGGCCGTCCCGCTCGCGCTCGGCGATGGCCGCGTCGAAGGACGCATACACGTCGGCTCCGAGCAGCGGCTTCAGGGTTTCGCGATCGCCGGCGGCGAAGGCCGTGACGATCATCTCGAACGCCGCCTTGGCGCCGCCCATGAAGCCCGTCGGATCGAAGGACGGGTCCGCGGCCTGGATGTCGGAGACGCCGACGGCGACCGGCGAATGCGGCTCGATGTCGACCGTATCGCGCGGGCCGCGGTCGGGCATATGGATGACGTTGTCCGTCTCCCGGCTGCCCATCGCGTCGCGCTGCTGCTCGTTGCCGGTGCGGCGACCGAGCACGCTGCGCAGCTTAAACAGCACGAACGCCGCGATTGCCGCGAAGATCAGGGTAATGATCAGTTCGTTGTTGTTCATCGGCTGCCTTAATTCCCGCCGCGGCGGGATGGGAGCGCGGAGGCCAAAGCCCTTCGACGACTATACGCCGAACGCCCGCCATCCGGTTCACTAAAGTTTTTCCCCGCCGCCCGGCGGCGGCCGCAACCGACACCGACCGTACTTTCGGTGGAAGCGGGCGCTTGGGCTGCTTACATAGGGGCCTGTGATGCAAAGAACAAGCATAGGCTGGGCGATCGCCGCCGCACTTCTCGGGATTCCCCTCATCGAGGTCGCCCTGTTCGTCGTCGTCGGCGGCGCCATCGGGTTGTGGCCGACGGTCGGGCTGGTGATTGCGACCGCCATCGTCGGCACGGCGCTGATCCGCAGGCAGGGCCTCGCCATCCTCGACCAGGCCCGCGTGAAGCTGGACCGGGGCGAGCCGCCGGTCGGCGACATGTTCCATGCGATGGGGCTGGTGATCGCCGGCGTGCTGCTGCTGACCCCCGGGTTCCTGACCGATACCCTCGGCTTCATCCTGCTGGTCCCGGCCGTGCGGTCCGCCTTCGGCCGTTTCCTGTGGGCCCGGCTGGGCAAGGGCGAGCGTCCGGGCGCAACGGCCCGCGACGATGTCATCGACGGCGACTATACCCGGGTCGATCCGGCCGCCGCCCGAGCCCGCCGGACGCTGCCGCCCGGCGACTCGAAGGAGTCGGGGCCGAACCCCGACAGCCCCTGGAAGCAGCCCTGACCCGCGCCGTGCCGAGCGAAGTTGCCCGGTGCGGGGAGACGTGTTAGCCAACGCCGCGCTGCCGCGACGGGCCTGCGCGGCCCCAGGCCCCGGTAGCAGGCCCGACTAGGAGAATAGAATGACGGAGACATTCGGCGACGTTGGCGAGAACGGCCAGGACGTCGGCATGGACAACATGCCGCTGATCGTGAAGGCGCAATACGTCAAGGACCTATCGTTCGAGAATCCGGGCGCGCCCGGGATGCTGAACCAGCTCGAAACCGAGCCGTTGATCGAGATCAACGTCAATGTCCAGGTCCAGAAAATGACCTCCGGCGATTTCGAGGTTTCGCTGATGCTGAACGCGGACGCGAAGCACAACGGCGAGCAGGTCTTCATCGCCGAGCTGGAATATGCCGGGATCTTCGAGCTGGGCCCCGAAATTCCCGAGGAACATCAGAGCGCCGTGCTGCTGATCGAGTGCCCGCGCCTGCTGTTCCCCTTCGCGCGCAACATCCTGGCGGACGCGACCCGCGAGGGCGGCCTGCCGCCGTTGATGCTCCAGCCGATCGACTTCGTCTCGATCTTCCAGCAGCAGATGGCCCAGGAAGGCCAGAAGCTGGATTCGTAGCGGCGGCGAACCGGGGTCAGCGGCGCCAGATCGGCTCCGCCATCTTTTTCAGGAAGGCGGCGTGGGCCGCCTCTTCCTCGGGCGTCGGGCGCGCGCCCGGCAGGTCGAGCCTCGGCGCGCGCCGTTCGCGCTTGACCGTCAGGTTTCCGGCCTCGCGTTGACGCTCGGCGACAAGCTCCAGGTCCGGCTGCCGGCCGCCGATCAGCTCCAGATAGACCTCGGCCAGCAACTGTGAATCGAGCAGGGCGCCGTGCTTGTCGCGGACGCTGAGGTCGATTTCGAACCGGCGGCACAACGCATCGAGGCTGGCCTGCGCGCCCGGGAACTTGCGCCGCGCCATGGCGACCGTATCGATGGCGATCGACGAGTCGAGCGCGGGCCGGTTGAGCCGCGCGAATTCCGCATTGAGAAAGCGCAGGTCGAACTCCGCGTTGTGAATCACGAGCCGGGCGCCGTCGATGAAGGCGGCGAATTCTTCCGCGATCTCGGCGAACTTGGGTTTGCCGCGCAGGAAGTCGCTCGACAGGCCGTGGACCGCGAAGGCCTCCTGGGGCATGTCGCGTTCCGGGTCGATATACTTGTGGAATTCCCGCCCGGTCGGCATGTGATTGACCAGCTCGACGCAACCGATCTCGACGACCCGGTGTCCGGACTTGGGATCGAGGCCGGTGGTTTCGGTATCGAGAACGATTTCGCGCATGGTCGGGCTCTGGGGGTTGGGCGCTGCGAGTTCAGCTTGACGGTGACGGGCCGGGCCGGGACAGGTTAGGCAGGGACGGGGCAGACGGGGACAGGTCGGGCGGCGCCGGACGCCGCGGCGCGGTCGCCGCATTGTAGGGCCAGCACCGGGCCGGAGCCACCCGCATGGACCGGACGATATCGTCCAGGGCCAACAGGGTCGCCCGCTTGCTCTGGTTCGACGGCACGACGAAATCCGCCCGCCGGCGCTTCTCGGCATCGGGCATCTGGCGCGCGAGGATCATCGCGAGCTTGTCCTCGGTCATGTCCGGGCGGGCCAGCACCCGCTGGCGCTGCAAAAAGGCCGGGGCGGAGACCACGACCACCGCGTCGCAGCGATGCTCGCCCCCGGTCTCGAACAACAGCGGGATGTCGAGCACCACCAGCTCCGCCCGGCGGACCGCCATAGCGAGCAGGAACCGCTCCTGGACCCGGCGCACGATCGGATGGACGATCAATTCCAGCCGCTTCAGGACGCTCTTGTCCTTAAGGGCGAGCCGGCTGAGTGCGGCGCGGTCGACCGCGCCCCCCACGACCGCCCCGGGAAAGGCCGTGCCGACCGGGCCGACGGCCTCGCC
>CAMYMQ010000112.1 GCA_947259335.1 uncultured Alphaproteobacteria bacterium
CCAGCGCCGCGCCGGCCGCTCCCGCGGCGCCCAGGAACCGGCGCCGGTTCATCGCTTCGACCATTTCGTCCGCGGCTTGGGCAGCTCGACCCCGTCGACATACACCGCGTCGACATTCTCGTTGTAGAAGCACATCCGGTCCCTGATCCGGCCGGCCTCGGGCACCGGATCGGGATAGCTCCAGACGACGTCCTCGAAGGTCCGCCCGCCGACCGCCGCCGACCAGTAGACCGCCTCGCCCTTGTAGGGGCAGCGGGTGCGGCTCTGCGTCGGGGTCAGCAGGTCGGTGCGGACGTCCGACGCCGGCAGGTAGTAGCGGGTCGGCAGGTCGGTCTCGAACAGGAACAGCGCCTCGCGCGACTCCGCGACCGTCTCGTCGCCGAGCACGACCCGCACCGGCCGCGAACTGGCGACGATGTCGATCCGCTTGCGCGGGTCCCGGGCGTGGACCAGGACCTCCTCGTCCTCCTCCAGCCAGCGGTCCATCTTGTTCCAGTAGAAGGCGACATGGTTGCGCAGGATCGCCATCTGCTCGAACGGCTCGTCATAGGCCCAGACCGCGTTCTCGGCGGTGGCGCCATTAACCGCGACCGTCCAGTAGCGCGCGTCGCCCTTGTGCGGACAGTGGGTGTGGTGATCGGTCGGGATCATCAGGTCCATGGCCACGTCGGCCTTGGGGAAATAGTAGGCCGGCAGATGCCCCTGCTCGCGCAGGGTCAGCACGCCCAGGCTGTCGGCGACCGTCTCGCCGCCGAATTCGACCCGGACCCGCTTGGGGCAGGGCTCGACATCGATCGAATAGACCGGATCGGTGCGCCAGCCGTCCTCGAATTTGACGGCACGCACGCCGCGCCTTGGTGGGGTCTCGGTCATGCTCGCCTCCCGCTGCGGATCGTTCCTGCAGACAAGGTAGGGTTCGCGTGCGCGGAGTCAGGGGGGGGCTGGCGGCCCAGTCCCGAAAATTTGAGACCCGAAAAATTGAGGCCCGTAAATTCGAGGCCCCAATACTTTCAGGCCGGGCGCTCAGCCGACCTGCTGGATCGGCCCCCCGGCCTCCTTCCAGGCGGAGAAACCGCCGGCGATGTGGCACACCTGCCCGACCCCCATGTCCGTCAGGGTCTTGGCGGCGAAGGTCGACCGGCCGCCCGAGGCGCAGAACAGCACGAGGCGCTTGCCGCTCGACAGCTCGGCCTTGTGCATCGGGCTTTCGGGGTCGGCGAGAAATTCGAGAAAGCCGCGGGGCGCATGCACGGCGCCGGCGACGGTGCCGCCGTTCTGCAGCTCGACCGTCTCGCGCACGTCGACGAACACGACGCCGGGGTCCCCGGCCAGGGCCAGCGCATCGTGGACCGAGACCGTCTCGATAACCGCGTTGGCCTCGGCCATCATCGCCTTGAAGCCGTGTTTCACCATTGCTCTCTCCCGGTGCCGCGGGCCCGACGGCCCGGTGGACTATCGAGACAGCCTAATGTGTTCGGCGGCGCGATCAAGCCGCCTGGCCCGGGGCCCGGAGGTTGCGCGCCCGAATGGGTTCTGAGAGGGTACCCGTCCCTCCCCTCATGGAGATGCCGGACCCGATGCCTCGACTTTCACGACTTCTGCCGCTGTCGCTGGTCCTCGCGGCCGCCGGCGCGCCCGCCGCCCTCGCCGAAGCCGATCTCTGGTCGTGCAGCGACGGCCGGAGCTACACCGCGATCTACGACAACGACCGGCTCGTGCTCAGCGGCAAGGGCGTGACCTACACCCTGCTGCCCCGGCGCGCGGCCTCCGGCGTGCTCTATGCCGGCGGCGGCATCCGTTTCCACGAGAAGGGCGCCAACGCGGTCATGTCCTTCCCGGGCGGCGGCCAGGTCACCTGCACGCGCGGCGGCACGAGCAAGTCCCCGCCGAGCGGCCCGGACGGCGCGCTGCCGGTCGCGGGACAGTCCTATGGCGGGATCGTGCGGTCCGGCCCGAGCCGGTCGTCGGCCCGCATCGGCGCCCTGCGCGAGGGCGAGCCGGTGACGATCCTGGCCGACACCGGCGTCGTCTGGAACAACTACCGCTGGTTCCGGATCCGCTTCCGCGGCAACCGGACCGGCTTCCAGTGGGGCGGCATCCTGTGCGCCCGCCGGACGCTGGTCCCGGGCATCTACAAGGTCTGCGAATAGTCCCGCGGCGGGGCGGCGGCGCAAACGCCGCGCAGCCGCACCCGCAGGGTCATACCGGCAGCCCTATTTGCAGGCCTCGGTGATCTTCTTGTAGGCGTCGGAGAAGCCGCGCAGCGAATAGGTGTCCGTGGTCTTGGTGCCCCGCGTCGAATAGCCGATCACGACCAGCTTCAGCCCCTTCTTCAGCGCCTCGACGATCTTCGCGTCCGCCGCCTTGTCCTTGGCCCAGGCGGTGTCCTTGGTCGTCCACAGCTCGAAGTCGCCCTTGTCGGAGTCGAACTTGACCTTGCTGTTCTTGCGGTAGGTGTAGCCCGCGCGCACCTCGACCTGGCCGAACACGTTGCGCTTGGCCCAGTGCGAGACCAGCACGCTGGTCTCGTCGCGCTTGGTATACTTGCCCTCCGACTTCTTGGGCAGGCTGGCGATATAGCAAACCTCTTCGCCGCCGATCCGCGCCTTGTGCGCTTCCCAGTCCTTGAACCGGCCCAGGAAGTCGTGATTTGCGTTCTTCTTCTGGGCGGCGGCCGGACCGGTCGCGACAGCCGGAACGGCCAGGACGGCCAGGGCGACGATACAGGCGGTGAGAATGACTCGTTTCATTGGGTCCCCGATTTCGTTTCCTCTCGTTGCCGGCGCTTCTGCTTGCGCACCCAAAGCGGTGGGCCGAAACGCGGCGGCGGCAACGCGGCTGCCGGCCCGCCCGGCATTTCCGGGCGGGGAGCGAATCGTCCCATCGATACTACGCGGTCGTACATCACGAGCGCGCCCGCCAACCCCACATTGACGCAGAATTTCGTCGGTATTTTGACGACATGGTCACACAGGACGGTCAGTTCCGGCGACAGGCTGCCGCGTTCCGGTCCGAGAACGTAGGCGGCCTGCATCGGATGGGTAAAGCTGGGCAACTCGACGGCGTCGTCCAGCAGTTCGACGCCGACCAGCGCGCAGCCATACGGCAGGCGCAGTTCGCGGTAGGTATCGAACGCGTACAGCGGCACATGCGCGGACGATTTCGACGTGTCGGACTTCTCCACCTCGCGGCGCGAATAGACCGCGCCGACGGTGAAGACGAAACTGGCGTCGAAGGCGTGGGCCGTCCTGAACAGACTGCCGGCATTCATCGCCTTGGAGAGTCCTTCGACGCCGATGCCGAAATAGCCACGCATGGACAGGAATGTGCCGCGCCTCTATGAGAGGAGCAAGGAACTTCTGGATGAACGACACCCTAATCAATCCCGTTCTCGTCGAGGTCACGCGCGGCGGCGCGGTCGAGAGCCGCCATCGCGGGGCGGCCTGCGTCTATGACGCCGAAGGCACGCCGGTGATGGCCTGGGGCGACGTCGAAACCCCGGTCTTCCCGCGTTCCGCGGTCAAGCCGCTGCAGGCGATGCCCTTCGTCGAGACCGGCGCCGCCGACGGCTGGAAGGCCTCCGCCGAGGAACTGGCGCTCGCCTGCGGCTCGCACAGCGGCGAGCCGATGCACGTCC
>CAMYMQ010000113.1 GCA_947259335.1 uncultured Alphaproteobacteria bacterium
CGGCGCGGCGCGCCGCGCTTCACCTGATCAAGCGGCGCGAGGCGCTGCTGGAGCCGCTGGCCCATGCGATGGGCGAGGCGGCGGCCAAGGTGCGCACCTGCTCGACCTGCGGCAACGTCGACACCGCCGACCCCTGCGCGCTGTGCACCGACCCCCGCCGCGACGTCACGATCCTGTGCGTCGTCGAGGACGTGGCCGACCTCTGGGCGATCGAGCGCACGGGCACCTTTCGCGGCCGCTACCATGTGCTGGGCGGCACCCTGTCCGCGCTGGACGGGGTCGGGCCCGAGGACCTGCGCATCGGTGAGCTCGTCGCCCGCGTGCGCGAAGGGGCGGTCAAGGAAGTCATCCTCGCCAACAGCGCCACCGTCGACGGCCAGACGACCGCCCATTACATCACCGACCGGCTGGCGGAAACCGGCGTCACGGTCAGCGCCATCGCGCACGGCGTGCCGGTCGGCGGCGAGCTCGACTACCTCGACGACGGCACCCTGACGGCCGCGCTCAAGGCACGGCGAAGCGTCTGAAAGTGCCGCGCAATTGCCCTTCTTCGGGCCGGTTTCGTGCCACGGGGACGCCCCAATTGGATGGCAACTATCCTGCCCGTTTCCGCTGTCGCCGGGGAGCCGACCGCCGGAGAGGCCACGATCATCTGGAGGAAGCATGTCTGTCCGTCCCGAAAGCCGCGCCACCGCCGCGGCCCTGCTCGCCCTTGCCCTGACCCCGGCCTGGCTCGCGTCGTCGGCACCCGCCCGGGCCGCCGACGAAAAGCGCGTCACCCTCGATGACCAGACCGCGCTGGCGGTCACCATCTACAACAACAATCTCGCGATGGTGCGCGACTACCGCCGGGTCAAGCTGCAGCTCGGCGAGAACAAGCTGGGCTTCGTCGACGTCAGCGGCCGGATGCGCCCCGAGACGGCGATCCTGACCAGCGCGAACAACGTGTCGTTCGACCTGCTGGAGCAGGACTTCAACTACGACCTGCTGAGCCCCCAGAAGCTGCTCCAGAAGTCGGTCGGCAAGGAAGTCACCATCGTCCGTACCAATCCCCGCACCAAGGAAGAGGAGCGGCTGCGCGCCAAGGTGCTGAGCACCAACGGCGGCACGGTCTGGGAGATCGACGGCAAGATCTACACCGGCCACATCGGCCGGGTGGTCTTCGACAGGGTGCCGGAAAATCTGCGCGCCCGGCCGACCCTGGTGGTCACGCTGAACGCCAAGGCGACGGTGAGCGCGCCGATCGAGCTGACCTATCTCACCCGCGGCCTCTCCTGGCGCGCCGACTATGTCGCGCTGTTGAACGACACCGAGGACAAGCTCGACCTCAACGGTTGGGTCACGCTCAACAACCGCAGCGGCACGACCTACCGGAATGCGCGGCTGCAGCTGGTCGCCGGCGACGTGGCCCAGGTCTCGCGGCCTTTGGCCGTGGCGCGGCTCCGCCGCGAATCCAAAAAGGCCGAAGAGGCGCCGCGGATGACCCGCCAGGCGCTGTTCGACTATCACGTCTACTCGCTCCAGCGCCCGGCCACGATCGCCAACAACCAGCAGAAGCAGGTGGCGTTGCTGAAGGCCGGCGGCGTCGACGTGATCAAGCAGTACCGGCTGCCCGGCAGCAGCGCCTACTACCGCTACCGCTATTCCTCGCCGCGGCCGACCAAGGCCAATGTCTGGCTGATCTTCAACAACACCAAGAAGTCCAACCTCGGCATCCCGCTGCCCCGTGGGACGGTGCGCGCCTACAAGAAGGACGCGTCCGGCAAGGCGATCTTCATCGGCGAGGCCAACATCGGCCACACCGCCGAGGGCGAGACCGTGCGGATGCGCGTCGGCCGCGCCTTCGACGTGTCGGGTGAACGGGTCCAGACCGACTTCAAGAAGGAAGGGCTGGCCCGCTACACCTACGAGACGGCGTATCGGATCACCCTGCGCAACGCCAAGCGGACCCCGGTCAAGGTCATCGTCTCGGAGCCGATTCCCGGCGACTGGAAGATCGTCGCCGAGAGCCACAGCCACAACAAGGTGTCGGCCCACCGCGCCGAATGGACGATCGCAGTGCCGGCCAAGGGCAAGACCGAGCTGACCTACCGCGTGCGGGTGGACTTCTAGGGTTCCGGAGCCGGGCCGGGCGCCGGAGGGCGGTGCCCCCCGGCGCCTCTCGGCCTAGCGTTTCGGCGCGTCGTCCTGGGTGAAGGCGAAGGCGCTCTCGTGTTCCTGGATCGACGGCGCCGCCTTGGGCGCCGGCTTGGCGGCGGGCAGGACGTCGTCGTGGTCGTCCTTGTCGTCGGCCAGGTCCAGTTCCTGGATGCGTTCGCCGCGCCGGGTGATCTTCTTGGACGAGGTCTGGATCGCCTCGACGTCGCGGTTGGCCTGGGCGAAGTGGGAGACCAGCTTGCCGACCCGCTCGTCCAGCCGGCCGACGTCGGTCAGCATGACCTCGACTTCCTTCTGGATGACATGGGCCTGCTCGCGCATCTGCACGTCCCGGAAGACGGCGCGGACGGTGTTGAGCGTCGCCCACAGGGTCGTCGGGGAGACGATATAGACCCGTTCGCGGAAGCTCTGCTCGATGACGTTGGTATAGCGCGCGTGAAGCTCGGCGTAGATCGCCTCCGACGGCAGGAACATCAGCGCCGCCTCGCCGGTCTCGCCCGGCACGATGTAGCGGTCGCGGATGTCGCGGACGTGCTTGAGGATGTCGGCGGAGAAGTCCCGGGCGGCCTGAATCCTTTCGGCGTCGGTCTCGGCGGTCTGGAGCCGCTGCCAGGATTCGAGCGGGAACTTGGCGTCGATGGCGATCGGCCCGGGCGGGTTGGGCAGCTGCAGCAGGCAGTCGACCCGGCGGTTCTCGCCGATCGGCGCCTGGAAGGCGAAGGAGCCCGGCGGCATGATGCTCTCGACCAGGTCCTTGAGCTGGATCTCGCCGAAGGCGCCGCGCGCCTGCTTGTTGGACAGGATGTCCTGCAGGCTGACCATCTGGTTCGACAGGTCGATGATGTTCTTCTGGGCCTCGTCCATCACGGCCAGCCGCTCGCCCAGCTTGGTGAGCGATTCGCGGGTCTTGGTCGAGGTCTGTTCCAGGCTTTGCCCGACCCGCTGGCTGACCACGTCGAGCCGCTGGTTCAGCGCCCGCTCCTGGTCGATCATCCGCTTGTGGAAGGCTTCCTGGACCTTTTCCTGGCTTTCGGCCAGATACTTGATGCGGCTGCCGATCTCGGACTGGCCGCGCAGCGAGCGCAGGATGGCGAACACGATCAGCAGCACGACGATCGCCGCCGCGCCGATGCCGATGAGAAAAGCCGGGTCGGCCGTCAGTTTGTCCATGGTCCGCCTTGGTATCACGACCCGCCGAACGGGTCACTGTTCATTTTACGTTCCTGCGCGTGTCGCTTGACCGAAACGCCTGCCGGTCCTACCTAGTCCGGGTTAAGAAATGGCGAAAATGCGAGCCCGATCATGGCTGTATTGCCCATCATCACGGCGCCCGATCCGGTCCTGAAAAAGGTTGCCTCGCCGGTCGAGCGGGTCGACGACGACGTTCGGCGCCTGATGGACGATATGATGGAGACGATGTATGCCGCGCCCGGCATCGGCCTTGCCGCGCCCCAGGTCGGGGTCGGCAAGCGCGTCGTCGTGCTCGACGTGTCGAAGCGCGAGGGGCCGCCGCTCGCCCTCCAGATGGCGAACCCGGAGATCGTCTGGGCCTCCGACGACGATGCGATCTACGAGGAAGGCTGCCTGTCGCTGCCCGAGCATTATGCCGAGGTCACCCGCCCGGCGGCGGTCAAGGTCCGCTATCTCGACCGTGAGGACGAGATCCGCGAGCTGTCGGCCGACGGCCTGCTGGCGATCTGTCTCCAGCACGAGATCGATCATCTCGACGGCATCCTGTTCGTCGACCACATCAGCGCGCTCAAGCGCAACATGATCCTGCGCAAGCTGCTCAAGGAAAAGAAGGCGGGCGCCACATCCGGCGACCGCGAGCCCGCCGGGGCGGTGGTCTAGCGGCCGCATTCCTCCGTTTCCGCCAGAGGACGTCCCTGTCTGAGTGCATCCCCGGCCGGAGCGTAGTGGAGAGCCGGGGCCCACAGCGCCGGACCGCGCGCTGCCTCTCGGCCCGCGACCCCTGCGCCCCCGGATCGGCCGTCGGGGGACGCTTCGCAAGCC
>CAMYMQ010000114.1 GCA_947259335.1 uncultured Alphaproteobacteria bacterium
CCGCGGGCCTTGCCGAAGGGGCGCACCAGCGCCGGGCGGGTCAGGGCATCGGCGCGGGGCGCCGGGGCCTTGGGCTCGGTCTTGTCGTGCTCCCGGTCGAGCCGCTCGACCAGATCGCGCAGGGAGCGCGCCTTGGCCGTCAGTTCGGTGATGCGGGCGGCGTTGGTGTCGCGCTCCTGCTGGGTCTGCTGCAGCAGCTCGCTCTGGCGGTCGACGAGCGCGGCGAGCTGGACCCGGACCTCGGCCAGTCCGGTCTGCTGCTCGCGCAGGAGCGCCTGGCGGCGCCCGATGCGGGTCTTGAGTTCGGCGAAGGTCCGCAGGCGGCCGCGCAGGATCGCCGCGCGCTCCTCGATCTTTGGGATCAGCGCGCGCAGGACGACCGTGCTGCGGATGGCGTCGTCGGCCCGGTCGAATCGGATGGCGAAGGCGCCGGGCGGGTGGCGGCGGATGCGCTGCATCGCGGCGACGAGCCGGGCGAACTGGCGCTGCGCCTCCTCGAAGCCGGCGCGGCTCTTGCGTTCGCGCCCTTCCAGTTCGGCCAGCTCGATCTCGGTGCGCAGCAGCGCGGCTTCCCGGAACTGGGCCCGTTCGGCGGCGCCGACCATCTTTTCGCGCAGTGCCTTGATGGCCTGGCCCAGGGCGGCCATGCGCTTGGTCAGCTTGGCGCCGCGGTCGCGGCTGGCGTCGAGGTTGCGCTCCAGCTTCTCCAGCACCGACCGGTCGGGCTTGTCCTGCCCCAGCGCCGCCCCGACGGTCACGGCGGCCATCGCGGCGACGGCGAGCACACCCGTCGCGGCGATCACGCCGAGACGGTGTCCCGGGTGACGGCGGTCAGCCGGCGGCCGCACGGCGTTCTCCGTGCCGCGCCGCGACGGGCGCCGGCTCGATCAGGCAGCGACCGGTCATCTGTTCGGGCTGGGCCAGCCCCATCAGGTGCAGCACCGTCGGCGCCACATCGGCCAGCCGGCCGTCGTGAAGGGCCACCCGCGCGGTCCCGTCGGCCGACAGGAGCAGGGGCACCGGGTTGCCGGTATGGGCGGTGTGGGCCTGACAGGTGCCGGGATCGCGCATCTGCTCGGCGTTGCCGTGGTCGGCGGTGACGAGCAGCGCGCCGCCGTGTTCGCGGACCGCCTTGTCGACCCGGCCGAGGCAGCGGTCGACCGTCTCGACCGCGCGGATCGCGGCGTCGAGATCGCCCGTGTGGCCGACCATGTCGGTGTTGGCATAGTTGCAGACGATCAGGTCGAACCGTCCGCTCTCGATCGCCGCGACCAGCTTGTCGGTGACCTCGGGCGCCGACATCTCGGGCTGGAGATCGTAGGTCGCGACCCGGGGCGAGGGCACCAGGATCCGCTCCTCGCCCTCGAACGGCTCTTCCGCGCCGCCGTTCAGGAAGAAGGTGACGTGCGCGTATTTCTCGGTCTCGGCGATGCGCAACTGGGTCTTCCCGGCCGCCGCCGCCGTCGCGCCGAGGACGGCGTCGAGCTTCTCGGGCGGGAACAGGGCGGTCATGAAGGCGTCGAGCGCCTCGGAATAGGAGACCATGCCGAGCGCCGCCGCGAAGCGGACGACGCGTTTGCGCTCGAAGCCGTCGAAGGTCGGATCGAGCAGCGCGGTCAGGATCTCGCGGGCGCGGTCGGACCGGTAGTTGACCATCAGCAGGCCGTCGCCGTCGGCCATGCCGGCATAGTCGCCGATCACGGTCGGCTTGACGAATTCGTCGGTCTCGCCGCGCGCGTAGGCTGCTTCGACCGCGGCGACCGGGTCGGCTGCGGATTGGTCCGCCTGCGCCCCGGTCAGGGCGTCATAGGCGAGGGTAATCCGCTCCCACCGCTTGTCGCGGTCCATGGCCCAGTAGCGGCCGCTGACCACGCCGAAGGAGACGCCGTCGACCCCCGCGATCGCGGCGAGGAAGGTTTCGAGATAGCCGGCCGCGCTCTTCGGCGGCGTGTCGCGTCCGTCGAGGTAGGCATGGACGACGACCGGCACGCCCTCGGCGGCGATCAGGCGGGCCATCTTGGCGAAATGCCGCTGGTGCGAATGGACCCCGCCGGGCGACATCAGGCCCATAAGGTGGGCCGCGCCGCCGCTCGCCTTGAGCGCCGCGACGAATTCCTTGAACGCCGGCAGGTCCGGGATCGTGCCCTTGTCGAGCGCGTCGTCGATGCGCGGCAGATCCTGCAGGACGATCCGGCCGGCGCCGATGTTCATGTGGCCGACCTCGGAATTGCCCATCTGGCCGGCCGGCAGGCCGACCTCGTGCTCGGACGCGTCCAGCAGGGCATGCGGGCAATTGTCCATCAACCGGTCCCAGACCGGGGTGCGGGCAAGGGCGATCGCGTTGTTCTCGCGCGTTTCGCTCACGCCCCAGCCGTCGAGGATGCACAGAACGACGGGGCGGGCGGGCGCGGCGGAGGTTACGTCAGAAGTCAGTGTCGTCATCTTTCCAAGGCTTGTGGCAGCGACCGGTTCGCCCTCTGTATATAGGCCATGCGGGGCTGTCGGACATAGGCCCTAGACGGCTGCCAAACAGGCCATCCAATCCGGTCATGGGGGACCGGATCCGTGGTCGCCGGGACACTCGGGGGGAAATGTGGCCTAAGTTTGGGAGCGGATGGGGCGATTTCAGGCCGGGCCGTTCGCCCGGCCGCGCTAAAGCGCCACGGCGCCCCGCGTCCACGCCC
>CAMYMQ010000115.1 GCA_947259335.1 uncultured Alphaproteobacteria bacterium
CGACGGTCGGGGTCGGCGGCGTGGTGTGCGCGAAGGCCTTCTTCTCGGCGGCCTGGACCGGCCCGGCGGCGAGGCCGAGCGCGATCGCGCCGCACAGCAGAGGGGCCATCGGGTGGTGGGTACGGGTCATCGGGCGTCTCCTGCGGCGGCGTCGATCAGGCGCGCCAGGCGAATATCGCGCTCCGACAGGCCGTCGCAATCGTGGGTCGTCAGGGTAATGTCGACACGCTTGTATACGTTGAACCACTCCGGATGGTGGTCGAGGCGTTCGGCGTGAAGGGCAATTCGCGTCATGAATCCGAAGGCTTCGTTGAAATTCTTGAAGGTGAACGACTTGGTGATCGCATCGCGGCCGCCGACTTCGGTCCAGCCCTCGAGCGCGCTCAGCGCGTCGGCGCGCTCCTCCCCGGCAAGCTTTGCGATCATGCGGTGCGTCCCGCTCCCATAGATTTCGTCCTAGATACGTTAATTTTTCGCAAACACCCAGCGCCCGACCGCCGGTCGCGCGGCGGCGCTTGGCCGGTCCGGGACCAGACGCTATCGTGCATCCGAAGCCGACACGAAGAGGGTCTTGGTGAACAATGTCGCGAGAAGCGGGGAATTCGACCTTGGACCAATTCCGTGCGCTTGCGATCGAAAGCTATGGATCGATTCCGGCGAAATTGCGACGCCATGTCGATGATGTGGTGATTCGCGTGGACGAGTGGCCCGACAGTGACACCCTCGACGAGATGGGGTGCGAGACGCGGTGGGACCTGCTCGGCCTCTACCGCGGTGTGCCGATCGGCAATCAGAGCCCGGCGACCCCGCGCGGCGGCGTCGACATGATCTTCCTCTACCGCCAGCCCATCATCGCCTATGCCCGTTCCACGAAGGCCCCTCTCGACGCGGTGGTCCGAAACGTGCTGATTCACGAGATCGGTCACCATTTCGGGTTCTCGGACGAGGACATGGACAGGATCGAGAACCAGGACTGACTTTCCCGCGAAGGAGCGACATGGCCCCCCTCACATCCCTGGCGCCCGACGCCCTGCGCCGACGGTGCGATCCCGCCAGCCTCGGCTTCGAGACGACCGACGAAATCGAGCCGACCGACGCCGTGGTCGGGCAGCCGCGCGCCGTCGAGGCGGTGAGCTTCGGCATCGGCATCCGGCGGCATGGCTACAACCTGTTCTGCCTGGGCCAGGCCGGCACCGGCAAGCACGGCATCGTCCGCGACTTCCTGGAACGGGCGGCGGCCGACATGCCCAAGCCCAACGACCTTTGCTACGTCCACAATTTCGACGAGCCGCACAAGCCGATCGCCCTGCGCCTGCCGTCGGGCCGCGCGGTGCCGTTGCGCGCCGCCATGAACCAGCTGCTGCGCGACCTGCGGGCGGGCATCCCGCGCGCCTTCGAGGCGGACGAGTACCAGTCGCGCCGCGCGGCGATCGAGCAGGCCTTCCAGGAGCGCCACCAGGAGGCCTTCGGCGAACTGGAAAAAATCGCCCGCGAGAAGGGCATCCTGATCCTGCGCAGCCCCAACGGCTTCATGTTCGCGCCCGGGCGCGACGGCGAGCCGATCAAGCCCGAGGTCTTCAACAAGCTGCCCGAGGAGGAGCGCAACCGCTTCCGGAAGGACATCGAGGCGCTCCAGGAACGGATGACCGAGACGATGCGCCGCGCGCCCGCCTGGGAGAAGGAGGCGCGCGAGAAGCTTGTCGAGCTGAACCGCGAGGTCGCCCGGTCGGTTGTCACCCACCTGATCGGCGCGGTCCGCGCCGCCTTCGAGGACCTGCCCGAAGTCGTCGCCTTCCTCGGCCGGGTCGAGGACGACGTCGTCGACAACGTCTACGACTTCCTGCGCGCGGCGGCCGATCCGACCGGGCAGGGCGGCCAGGCCGTCGCCAACCTCGTGCGCAACACCAACGAGCTGACCGGCGGGGACGAGCCGGCCTCGTTCCGGCGCTACGAGATCAACGTCCTTGTCCACAACGGCGATGCCGAGGGCGCGCCGGTCGTCACCGAGGACGCGCCGGCGGTCACCAACCTGGTCGGCCGGATCGAGCATACCGCCCGGTTCGGCACCCTGGTCACGGACTTCTCGCTGATCAAGGCGGGGGCGCTGCACAAGGCCAATGGCGGCTTCCTGATCGTCGACGTGCGCAAGCTGCTGACCCAGCCCTATGCCTGGGACGAGCTCAAGCGGGCGCTTTTCAACCGCGAGATCCGGATCGAGTCGCTGCCCCAGCTGATGGGCTATGCGACGACGGTCACGCTGGAGCCCGAGCCGATCCCCCTCGACCTCAAGGTCGTGCTGGTCGGCGAGCCGATGCTCTACTACCTGCTCGCCGCGCACGACCCGGACTTCCTGTCGCTGTTCAAGGTCCAGGCCGAGTTCAGCGACCACATGCCCTGGTCCGACGACAGCGTCCATCTCTACGCCAAGCTCATCGGCACCATCGTCAAGCGCGAGAACCTGTGCCCGTTCGATGCCGGCGCCGTCGCCCGGGTGATCGAATATGCCGCGCGCGAGGCCGGCGACCAGCAGCGGCTGACCGCCCGCATCAGCTTCGTGCTCGACCTGTTGCGCGAGGCCGACTACTGGGCCGGCCAGGGCAAGTGCGCGGTGGTCACGGCGGCCGAGGTCGACCAGGCGCTGGCCGCCCAGGTCCGCCGCTCCGACCGCATCCGCGAGGCGATGTACGAGCAGATCACCCGCGAGATCATGCTGATCGACACGGCCGGCGAGGAGGCCGGCCAGGTCAACGGCCTGTCCGTGCTCCAGCTCGGCCGCTTCTCCTTCGGCAAGCCGTCGCGGATCACCGCGCGGGTCCGCCTGGGCCGGGGCGAGGTCGTCGACATCGAGCGCCGGGTCGACCTGGGTGGGCCGCTCCATTCCAAGGGCGTGCTGATCCTGACCGGCTTCCTGGGCGCGCGCTTCGGCAAGACCCGGCCGCTGGCCCTGTCGGCCAGCCTCGTGTTCGAGCAGTCCTATGGCGGGGTCGACGGCGACAGCGCCTCGTCGGCCGAGCTCTACGCGCTCCTGTCGGCGCTCTCGGGCGTGCCGATCCGCCAGTCCTTCGCGGTCACCGGCTCGGTCAACCAGGCCGGCGAGGTCCAGGCGATCGGCGGGGTCAACGAGAAGATCGAGGGCTTCTTCGACATCTGCGCCGCGCGCGGGCTGACCGGCGACCAGGGCGTGCTGATCCCGGCCTCCAACGCCGCCCACCTGATGCTGCGGGACGACGTGGTCGAGGCGGTGAAGGCGGGCAAGTTCGCCGTCTATCCGGTCGCCACCATCGACCAGGGGATCGAGCTCCTGACCGGTGTGCCGGCGGGCGAGCCCGGGCCCGACGGGGAGTGGCCCGAGGACTCGATCAACGGCAGGGTCGCCGCGACCCTCGACGGCTTCGCGCGCACGGCGCGGAAGTTCGCGGCGCGTGCGTCGGGCGACGAGGCCCCGAACGGAAAGGATGGCGCGCCCGACTAGGGGGTGGACGAAAACGGTCGCCGCTGCCGTATACTCGGGGCGCATTCGACAGGGGAGAGGCATGGCCGTCCGGGCACTCATCACCGCCTTGTTGTGGGTGCTGGCTTCGGCGCCGGTTCACGCGGACCTCGAGGACGACCGGGGCCCGGCCTTTTCGCGCTTCGAGCCCGCGCCCGCCGACCACCCGCCCACCGACCTCCCGCCCGCCGACCGGGCGCTGCCGCCGTCCGTCGACCTCGGCATCCCCAACATCCGCCAGCAGACCAAGGTCTGGTGCTGGGCCGCGGTCGCGCAGCAGATCATCCACAAGAAACGCGGCAAGTCGCCGCCGCAATGCGCGCTGGTGGCGATGGCCCAGGGCCGCTATCCCGGCTTCTGCTGTCCCGGCTATTCGCGCTGCGCGGTCCAGGGCACGATGGCCCAGATCCGCGGCCTGATCCGCAACTTCGGCCGGCGCGTCACCGAGGTCCGCCCGCCGTCCGGGCCGATGGTGCTCTATCGTGCCCTGCGCGCCGGGCGCCCGATCATCCTGGCGCTGCGCAACGGTCCGGGCACCGGCCATGTCGTGGTGCTCACCGGTATGACCTGGGTGCGGACGACCTGGGGCGCCCGCGCGGTCCTGCACATCAACGATCCGATCGGCGCCTTCCCCCCGCGCATGCGGTTCCGCGAGATCAGGCCGCGCTGGCATGCGGCCGTGGTCGTCTACTAGCGCGCTCCGCCCGTCCGCTCCCATACGCCCGCCGATTGAGGCGCCAGCGGCAGCGGGCCGCACGTTAACTCTATGCTAACTCTCACTAATCATGATCTCCCCAAGGTGCAGTGGGGAGTGACGGGACGTGGAGATTGTCCAGACGCCCGGTCTCGAGGATACCGGGACGGTTCAGCGCGTCGAAAGAGAACTGACCGCCGTCACGTGGCGGAACTACGGGACGTCGTCGATCGTCGAGCCTCTGGTGGCCGTGGCTTTCGGGGCCGCGGTCTATGCCGACCTGCCTCGGGACACCTTCGTGGCCTGGGCGGTGTATGCGTTGGTGATGTATCTCAGCCGGATCGCCCTGTGGCTTCGCTGGCAGCGGGTTTCCGCCGGTCCCTGGAACCACCGGCGCTGGGGCCATGTCTTCCATGCCCATGCCTTTGCCGCGATCATGATCTGGATGGGCGCGACGGTCGCCTTCCTGGGGGAGCTCGATCCGCACAACCAGGCGCTGCTGATCGCCATCGACTGCGGCGTCGCGGGCGGCGGCACGATCCTGTTGTCCTCCTATCGCCCGGCGATGCTCACCAATATCGGCGGTCTCATGGCGACCCTGTCGGTGACGGCCTTCCTGCAGATCCAGACCTCGCTCCAGGTCGTCGGCTTCCTCGCCATCGTCTACGGCGCCTACCTGATCAGCGTCGGGCGAAATCATCATGCCGCGATGCGCATGTCCTTTCGGCTTCGGTTCGACCGTGCCGAGATCATCAGCCGCCTCGAGACCGCGCTGGTGGCCGCGCAGGAGGCCAGCCGGTCGAAATCGGCCTTCCTGGCCAACATGAGCCATGAGCTGCGAACGCCGCTGAACGCCATCCTCGGCTTCTCCGAAATGCTCAAGGACGGCAAGGTGGCCTCGAAATGCCGGACCCGGGAACGGCAATATGCGGGGCACATTCACGACAGCGGCCAACACCTGCTCAACCTCGTCAACGACATCCTCGACCTGTCGAAGGCCGAGGCGGCCTGCATCGAGATCAACGACGACGAGGTCGACATCTACAAGATCGTCGACGACTGTGTCGGCCTCATCGACCCCCTGGCCACCAAGTCTGGCGTCCGCATCCAGCGGCCGGCGCTCCACGGGGCCACGTCCCCGCCGGCGCTTTTGCGCGGCGACGAGGTCCGCATTCGGCAGATCCTGCTGAACCTCTTGTCCAACGCGGTGAAATTCAGTCCCGGCGGCGGGTCGGTTCGGCTCACGGTCGCAGACGGCGAGGACGGGGACCTGAAAGTCGTCGTCGCCGATCAGGGGATCGGGATGAGCGAGGAGCAGGCGGAAATGGCGCTGCAGCCTTTCGTGCAGATCGAGGGCGTGTATTCGCGCTCGCACCAGGGCACCGGACTCGGACTGCCCATCACCAAGACGATGGTCGAACTGCACGGCGGCACCCTGGAGATCAGGAGCCGTCCCGGCAACGGCACGCAAGCGACGGTGACCTTTCCGGCGTCCCGGCGCCTGTCCCCGCCCTCCGTTCCCGAAGCGGCCCCGCCCGGGGCGGCCTGCCGGCCCGCCTTTTTCTAGGCCAGCCTATTTCTAGTTCCGCCCGTTTCTAGCGCCCGGCGGCGACGGCCCCGTCCGCGCCCCGTCCGATCTCCTCGAACAGCCAGTCGCGGAAGGCCGTGACCCGGGGCCGGCTCAGCGCCGGCTCGGCACAGGCGAAATAATAGGCCATGCGCGCCGGCTGGGAGACGTCGAACGGTTTGACCAGCCGCCCGCTCGCCAGCGCGTCCTCCACCAGCACGCTGCGCGCCAGCAGGATGCCGTCGCCGTTGATCGCCGCGTCCACCGCCAGGTTGGAGTTGCTGTAGAGCGGCCCCCGGCTCACGTCGACCCCCTCCACGCCGGCCGCCGCCAGCCATTCGGGCCAGCCGAAAAAGTCGTCGTCGTGGATCAGGGTTTGGCGGCGCAGGTCTTCCAGCCGTTCCAGCGGCGGCGGGCCGTCGGCCAGCTCGGGGCTGCACACGGGGAACCGGTCCTCCGCCATCATCCGCTCGATGTGCAGCCCCGGCCAGTCGCCCAGGCCGTAGCGGATCGCGACGTCGATGTCCGAGCGGACGAGATCGACCAGCGTCTCGCTGGTGGTGATGCGCACGTCGATGTCGGGGTGCCGGTCGTGAAAGCGTCGCAGGCGGGGCACCAGCCAGGTCGCCGCGAAGGAATGGAGCACGGTGATGGTCAGCGGCGCGCTGCCGTCGTCGGCGCGCAGCCGCTGCGCGGTCTCGGCCAG
>CAMYMQ010000116.1 GCA_947259335.1 uncultured Alphaproteobacteria bacterium
CCCGGCCGGCGCCGGGGCCGCGTCCTCGGCGTGCGCGGAGCCGGCCAGCATCGCCGCGAGGCAGACGGACAGCGCGAGCTTGGCGACGCCGCCATGGTGGAAGGAAAACAACATACGAACTCTCCAATGGGGATTCTTGGACGCCTTCAAGCCCACCCGATTGTGGCGGAATTTGGCGCGGTTGGGCGCGTTGTGGCGCGTTGACATCGCTTGTGGCCCCTCTTATCTGTCCTTCGACTTTGCGTCCAGAACCGTTTTCCGGGCGCTTTTCGCTGTTGCCCCAGAACCTGGAACGGGTTCAGTCGGCGCCCCGCCGGCAACGTACGGATTGAAAGGACCACTGGATGGTCAGTCTCGGCGTCATCGCCCGCAAGATTTTCGGCTCTTCCAACGATCGCCGCATCAAGGCCAACCGGCCCCGGGTCGAGGCCATCAATGCGATGGAAAACGAGATGCAGGCGCTGACGGATGCGCAGCTTGCCGCGCGCACCGAACAGTTCCGCAACGACATCGCCAATGGCGCGACGCTCGACGACCTGCTTGTTCCGGCCTTCGCCACGGTGCGCGAGGCGGCGCGCCGCGTGCTCGGCATGCGGCCCTTCGACGTCCAGCTCATCGGCGGCATGGTGCTGCACGAAGGCAGCATCGCCGAGATGCGGACCGGCGAGGGCAAGACGCTGGTCGCAACGCTGCCGGTCTACCTGAATGCCCTGTCGGGCAAGGGCGTGCATGTCGTCACCGTCAACGACTACCTGGCCACACGCGACTCCGAATGGATGGGCCGCGTCTACAAGTTCCTCGGCCTCTCCGTCGGTGTCATCGTGCACGGCCTGTCGGACGAGGAGCGCGCCGCCGCCTATGCCTGCGACGTGACCTACGCCACCAACAACGAACTCGGCTTCGACTATCTGCGCGACAACATGAAGTACGAGCTCGCCTCGATGGTTCAGCGCGGTCACAATTACGCGATCGTCGACGAAGTGGACTCGATCCTGGTCGACGAGGCGCGCACGCCGCTGATCATCTCCGGTCCGCTCGAGGACCGCTCGGAAATGTATTCCACGGTCGACGCCTTCATCCTGCAGCTCGAGCCGGCCGACTACGAGATCGACGAGAAGCAGCGCACCGCGACCTTTACCGAGGAAGGCACCGAGAAGCTCGAGAACCTGCTGCGCGATGCCGGCCACCTGAAGGGCGCCTCGCTCTACGACGTCGAGAATGTCGGCATCGTCCACCACGTCAACAACGCGCTGAAGGCGCACCGGCTGTTCCAGAAGGACAAGGACTACATCGTCCGCAACAACGAGCTGGTCATCATCGACGAGTTCACCGGCCGCATGATGCCCGGCCGCCGCTATTCCGAGGGCCTGCACCAGGCGCTGGAAGCCAAGGAACACGTGCCGATCCAGCCGGAAAACCAGACGCTGGCCTCGGTGACGTTCCAGAACTATTTCCGCATGTACGACAAGCTGGCCGGCATGACCGGCACGGCGGCCACCGAGGCCGAGGAATTCGGCAACATCTACGGCCTGGAGGTCGTCGAGGTGCCGACCAACATGCCCGTCAGCCGCATCGACGAGGACGACGAGGTCTACCGGACGGTCGAGGAAAAATACAAGGCGATCGTGCGCGAGATCCGCCAGGCCTCCGAGAAGGGCCAGCCGATCCTGGTCGGCACCACGTCGATCGAGAAGTCCGAGCTCCTGGCCGAGCGGCTGCGCAAGGAAGGCATCAAGGACTTCGAGGTGCTGAACGCGCGCCACCACGAGCGCGAGGCGGCAATCGTCGCCCAGGCCGGCAAGCCCGGCGTCATCACCATCGCCACCAACATGGCCGGCCGCGGCACCGACATCCAGCTCGGCGGCAATGCCGAGATGCGCATCGCCGACGAGCTCGGCGACATGCCGGAGGGTCCAGAGCGCGCCGAGAAGGAAAAGGCCATCCGCGAGGACATCCAGCGTCTCAAGGAAAAGGCCATCGCCGCCGGCGGCCTCTATGTCTTGGCCTCCGAACGCCATGAATCGCGCCGCATCGACAACCAGCTGCGCGGCCGCTCAGGACGCCAGGGCGATCCCGGCCGCTCGAAATTCTTCCTGTCGCTGCAGGACGATTTGATGCGCATCTTCGGGTCCGAGCGCATGGACGGCATGCTGCAGAAGCTCGGCCTCAAGGAAGACGAGGCGATCATCCACCCCTGGATCAACAAGGCGCTGGAGAAGGCACAGAAGAAGGTCGAGGCGCGCAACTTCGACATCCGCAAGAACCTGCTCAAATACGACGACGTACAGAACGACCAGCGCAAGGTGGTGTTCGAGCAGCGCATCGAGCTGATGGAAGGCGAGCACCTCGCCGAGACGGTGGCCGAAATGCGCCAGGACGTCATCGACGACCTGGTCGCCAAGCACATCCCCGAAAATGCCTATTCGGAGCAGTGGGATGCCGAGGGCCTCAAGGAGGGCATCCGCACCAACCTCAACCTCGACCTGCCGGTCGAGGAATGGGTCAAGGAAGAGGGAATTGCCGAGGACGATATCCGCGAGCGACTGACCGAGGCCGCCAACGCCGCGGCCGCCGAGCGCGCCGAGCGCTTCGGCCCCGACGTGATGACTTATGTCGAGCGCTCGGTGATGCTGCAGACGCTCGACCATCTGTGGCGTGAGCACCTGGTCAACCTCGACCACCTGCGCTCCGTCGTCGGCTTCCGCGGCTATGCGCAGCGCGATCCGCTGAACGAGTACAAGGGCGAGGCCTTCGAGCTGTTCCAGGCGATGCTGGCCAATCTGCGCCAGGCGGTGACCGCCCAGCTGATGCGCGTCGAACTGGTGCGCGAGGCCGCCGAAGCGCCGCCGCCGCAGGCGCCGCAGGGCGAAGGCCACCACCTCGACGGCTCGACCGGCGAGGACGAGTTTGCCGACGCCGATTTCGGCGGCGCCTCGGTCGCCGTCATCGCCGACAACCGGACCGTGGCACCGGAGGAACGCGATCCCAACGATCCGTCGACCTGGGGCAAGGTCGGCCGCAACGAAGCCTGCCCCTGCGGCTCAGGCAAGAAATACAAGCACTGCCACGGCGCGTTTGGGTGATGCGGCGCGGCAGGCGGTTTACGGCTGGTAGCCGGGGCCGCCACTCCAGAAAAATGCGCTACTGAACGATAAGGCCCGGATGAGTGTCTTCGATGGTGCCGTCCAGCAACAGCGCAACTAGGTAGTTTCCTGGAATCGCGCCAAAGTTCGCCAGCGCAACCACCGGCAGCCTGTTGTTTGCTGTAGCGCTGTTTTTATCAATGCTGAGCGTTACGTTATCGACCGGCGTCCCCCCAGTGTCTTTGACCGCTTTCACCTCCAACCCTTTCGTCCTCAGTTCTTTTCCTAGTATCAAAAATGCGGTCGGAGAACCTATCGGGACCTTCACCGGGTCGGGGTCCAATCCATTTATCGAGATTGCCATCCAAGCCTCCTGTCAGAATTTTTGTCTGGATATCAGTCTGGATCGCCTTTGAAGCGGCTCATCCATCCACTCGACCGGCCCATGGCTCCGCTTGACCGGCCCATGGCACCACTCGACCGCCCCATGGCTCCGCTCGATCTCCCGCCACTAGACCTTCCCATCCCGCCGCTCGCCACTGCCTGAGAATCGAAGGATTCAGCCGAAAGAAGGATGTCGTCCAGGGTTCCTGTCTCGACCTCGAGGCGCATCGAGAAATCACCCTTGTCGTAAATCCAGACCCGGATATCTTTCGAGAATGAAGCGCTTTGCAATCCCACTCCGCTGCGGGCGCTCGATCCAGGCGAACGCGAGAGCCGTTCGTATTCGGCAGCACCATTTTCGTTGTAGGGCGGAGGATCGTCCGGTTCCAGGCCGGCGCCATGAACGAGAAAGAGCGCAGGTCTGTTCAGATCGTAGAGGCATCCTTCATAAGCAAACGCAAATATCCTTGCTAGAAAAACGTCAGGAACTTTGTCGCCTTCCAGGTTCAGGAATTGCTTCTTGAGAAACTGGTTCCTGCCAATCGAGGGATTACCGACGTTATTGTGAAAATCGCCACCCCGAATTATCACATCACTCAACGTTCTTCCGAACAAATGAACAGATGATGCACCAAGTAGTGTTTCTTCGTCTGCCATGTTTCCCTCCAAACGATCGATTGATCACCCCGTCCACGCCAAAAGCATCCGCTCCCGATAGCTCATGCGCGGCAGGCGGGCCGCGTCGCGCGGGATCAGCTCGCGCGACGGTCGCGAACCCTGCTTGCGTTTCACGATGCGCGGGCCGGCATGCAGTTCGCCGATCTGCCGGCGTGAAAAGTTCTGCTCGATGATGGCGCCGTAGCGGCCGCCGGTTTCGGCCGCGTCGACGGCGTGCATGACCCGCGCCACCGCGCCGTAGTCGAGATAGTCGGCGTCGAGGTGCCACAGCGTCTCGGCGAGCAGCGCGCCGACAAGGTCGCGCGCGTCGAGCAACGCTTCACGAAAACCGCCGGGATCGCGCGCGAAGGCAGCGTCGAAGGCGTCCTGCAGCGGCGCCATGGCCCGAGCGTCGATCTCCGCCACGTCGGCAAGCTGCTCGACCTCGGGCGGGATCAGCCGGCGCTCGACCAGGCTCTCGTGGAAGATGTCGGCGAGCACGTCGAAGACGGCGCCAGTCAGCGGCTGCGACAGCTCGTGCTCGTTCTTCCAGCCATGCACGAACTCGGCCATGGTGTGTGTGTTGTTGGCCGAGCGCAGCTGGCGGTGCGGCGCCGATTCCGAGAAGCGGGTCAGCCGGTTGGCGAGGTAGAGATTGCCCCGCGTCTCGACGAGCACCGTATCGATGACCGAGGGAAAGTGCATCGCGGCGATCAGCGATACGCAGTCGGCAAAGGATTCCTGGAAACCGAGATATTCCGGATATTCGGCGTCGGGCGCCGGCGTACCGAGCACGCCGTAGATCACCGCGTGGCCGACCTCGTGCGCGATGACGTCGAAGTCGAGCGCGAAGGGAAGCGGCTGCCCGAACGGGTCCTCCTGGCTGCCGACCTCGAGGAAGCCATAGCCATATTGCGCGTTGTTCCATTGCGGCAGGAGCGAGATCTCCAACCGGTCGTAGCCATCGCGGAAATGCCATTCGAGCGGCTGGCCGAGATAGTCCTCCCAGACGTCGAGCGTGAAGCGGACGCAGCCGAAGGCGTGCGCGGCCATGAAGCCCGGTTCTCCGGGGCGATAATGGTCGAAATGTCCCCGCGCGTCGGGAACCGCCGGCGCCGCCGCGGGCCCGGCCCAGGCCGGCAGATAGAGATAGGGTGTGCCGAGCGGGCCGCGGTTCAGCCCGTAGGCGTGCGTCTTGCCGAGCGGCTCGACCACATACATGCGCTCGTCCGAGGGGCCGGGGCCGACGCTTCCGGCCGGCGACGTGACGGTGACGAGTTCAGGGCGGGACCGTGTGTCCTCGAAGGGCGGCTGAACGAAGAGACTGAATCGGGTAGCCATGTAACGGGCACTCCCTGATCGCTTTTCGCAGCATATGTTATTTTTGTTTGCTTGGCGAGAGCAGCGCAGTCGGGCAGACTAGACTTTCTATTCTTCGACTTTTCGTAGAATTTTTCTTATTCCTCGCGGTCCGATTGCATCTTGACGACGAAGTCGGCCAGCACGTGATAGCGCGGATGTTCGCGGATGCCGTCGAAGTCGGAATCGTTGTGGAACCACAGCCGCATTTCGGCGCCGACCTGCGGCACCCAGCCTTCGAGCAGGTCGAGCGCATGTTCGGCCTCACCGAGCAGCGCGTAGGTGCAGGCGGCGTTGTATTTGATGTTGAGGTCGCCCGGATCCGTCGCCAGCGCCCGTGCCAGCCAATCCGCCGCGCGTTCGGTCTCGCCGAGATAGGCCAGCACGGTGGCGCCGAGGCAGGAGCAGTTGGCGTTCTCCGGATGCAGGCGGAGTTCTTCCTCAGCCTTGCGGATCGCCATGCGCGCATAGCGCCGCGCCTTGTCCTCGTCGCCCAACGAGCGGAAGACATTGATCAACATCAGCGGCGAACCGTAGTCGGAAGGCTTGATCTCGGTGGCGCGGATGAACAGCTTCGCCGCCATCTCGAACCGCCCGGTGGTGACGCAGTATTCGGCGTAGTAGCGATTGGCCTCGTGGTTGTCGGGATCGATCGCCAGCGCCTGTTCGAAGGCGGCGGTAGCCTCCTCGCGCCGCAGCGCCAGCGCCAGTGCAAAGCCGCGCGCCGCATGTGCCTCGGGCAGTTTCGGGTCGATTGCAATAGCCTTCTCGGCGGTGGCCAGAATGTCGTCGACGCTGATCGCCGTGCCATAGTTCGACTGCAGCCGAACGTCGCAGATGGCAATGCCCGCATAGGCGCGCGCATAGAGCGGGTCGAGCTCGGTCGCCCGCACGAAGCTCTGCCGTGCCATCAGGTGATTGGCCTTCGACGCGATGTGGTAGTATTCGCGGCCGCGCAGATAGTGCGTGTAGGCA
Source organism: uncultured Alphaproteobacteria bacterium (assembly GCA_947259335.1). Taxonomy (GTDB): domain Bacteria; phylum Pseudomonadota; class Alphaproteobacteria; order Bin65; family Bin65; genus CAMYMQ01. Next base: position 6,459 of record CAMYMQ010000116.1, read on the forward strand.
TCGACATTGGCGGTCGGCGCCTGCTCGATCGCCTTGCGCTCCTCGGGCAGCAGCTTGACCTTGAGCTGGCGCACGATGGTGGTGGCGATCTCGTCCTGCACAGCGAAGATGTCGGTCAGGTCGCGGTCGTAGCGCGCCGCCCAGATGTGCCCGTCGGTTGCGCCCTCGGTGAGTTCCGTGTTGATGCGCACCCGGTTGCCGGCCTTGCGCACGCTGCCTTCGACGACATATTCGACGCCGAGCTCGCCGGCGATGCGCTCGAGGTCCTGCGCCCGGTGCTTGTAGGCGAAGACGGTGTGGCGGCTGAGCACGAAGAGGCCGGACACGTCCGACAGGTCGGTGATGATGTCCTCGGTGATGCCGTCGCTGAAGAATTCCTGCTCCGGGTCGTTGCTCATGTTGGCAAAGGGCAGGACTGCGACCGAAGGCTTTGCCGGACGCAGCACCGGCGTTCCGGGCCGCGCGCCCGTGGCCGATGCCGCGCCGCCGCCCCAGTCAGCGAAATAGACATGCACCGGGCTGGATATATTCTTCACCCGCCTGTCGCCCTGGTCGGAAAAGCCGAGGTCGAGCTTGTTGCCGATCTCGTGGCGCACCGCCGCCGAGCAGGCGATGCCGCCCGGCCCCGCGAGCGACTGGAGGCGCACGGCCATGTTGACCCCGTCGCCGTAGAAATCGTCGCCGTCGACGATAAGGTCGCCGAGATTGATGCCGATGCGGAAGCGGAAATGGCGGTCCTCTGGCACGCCTTCATTGCGCTCGTCCATGCCACGCTGGATATCGACGGCGCAGCGCGCCGCGTTGAGCACGCTGCCGAACTCGACGAGGAAGCCGTCGCCCATCACCTTGAAGATGCGGCCGCCATAGCCCGCGACCGTCGGATCGAAGAACTCGCGCCGGTGGCGGCGAAGCTGGCTGAGGGTTTCTTCCTCGTTGGCCTCCATGAGGCGGCTGTAGCCGACGAGGTCCGCGGCAAGGATGGCCGCAAGCCTCCGCTCAACCCGCTCCTCGTGCATGCCATCTCCGATACGCATGGAAGGCAACGCTACCCGCATTCACCGGCGCCGCCCGCACCGCCGAAAGGACCCGGATCGATTGTGGCACGGTATGTGCCCGTTCCTCAAGCGCCACTGCCGCAGGGGCACCCGGCGGGCGGATCCCGACGGTCGAGCATGGCAGCCGGCGACTAAAGCCTCGACAGAAGCTGCGCGATCTGTTCCCGCAGCCAGACATGCGCCGGGCTCGACGCGAAACGGCGGTGCCAGATCATATCGATCGTCGCGGCCTCGATCGCCATCGGCGGCCGGAAGACTTCCAGCCCGACGCTCGGCGCCAGATGGTGCGCCAGCTGCGTCGGCAGAAGCGCGATAAGGTCGGATCCGGCGACCGCCCGGCTGACGCCCGAGAACACCGGCAGCGTCATCACCACGCGGCGCTCGCGACCGATCCTTGCCAGCGCCGCATCGCCCATGGCCCGGGCATTGCCCTCGGGCGAGAAGAGGACGTGCCCAAGGTCGCAGAACAGGTCTATCGGGATGGTGTCGCCGGGCGCGATCTTCGCCCGCCGGATGCGCGGATGATCCTTGCGTGCAACCACGGCAAACCCCGAGGTGAAGACCGGCTGGCTCTGCACCCATTCCGGCAGGGCGGTTCGCGGGATCAGCGCGATGTCCACCTCATACTGCTCCAGCGTATCGACATAGCTGTCGGGCACCAGGTCGACGAGATGGACGCGGATCGACGGCGCCATGCGCGCCAGGTGCTCGGCGAGCGCCGGCATCAGCATCTCGGCGAAGAAGTCGCTGCCCGAAATCCTGAAGCGGGCGTCGGAGTTCGCGGGGTCGAAGCGATCGGAACCGCTGAGCAGCGCTTCGATCTTGTCGAGCGCCTCGCGCAGCGGCCCTTCTAGCGACCGTGCGAATTCCGTCGCTTCGAGCCCCTGGCCGCGGCGGAAGAACAGCTCCTCGCCGATCGCGCTGCGCAGCCGGCCGAGTGCGGCCGATACTGCCGGTTGGGACAGGCCGAGCCGCCGGCCCGCGGCGACCGTCGATCCGTCGCGCAGCAACGCGTCGAGCACGCGCAGGAGGTTGAGGTCGAAGGTCGAGAAATTCACCATGGAAATAGAGTTTATACGATCAATCGATTTTTCATATGACCTTCGCGCCGCTATGGTCTGCGCATCGAGAGCTCTCGTTTCCGACCCGAAACTTCTGGAGGAAGCGATGAAACATTCAATTCTTGGTCCCGACGCCATCGAGTGGCTCGGCGTTCACTATCGAACGATCCTGACCACCGCCGCGAGCGGCGGGGCCATGTCGATCGTCGATTCCGTGTCGCCGCCGCGCTCCGGCCCGCCGCGCCATGTCCACCACGACGCGGACGAGACCTTCGTGCTCTTGAGCGGCGACACCGAGTTATGGCTAGACGGCGACCGCTTCACCTGCGGTCCCGGCACCTCGGTCTTCGTGCCGCGCGGCAAGGAGCACACGTTCCGGGTCGTCAGCGACGTGCCCGGCCGCCATCTCGTCATCATGACGCCGGGCGGCTTCGAGGGCTTCTTCGCCGATATGGCCGAAGGCGGGTTCCGCATTCCCGAGGACATGCCGGCGATCGAGGCCAGTGCCGCCAGGCATCACCTCACCTTTACCGGCCCACCGCTGACCGACGCATAGGAGGACAGGACATGCGTTCCATTCCCACATGGTTTTTCGCCACCGCCGGGATTTTCGCGCTCTGCGGCATGGCCTGGGGCATCCAGATGTCGGCCACCCAGGACCACAGCCTGGCCCCGGCGCATGGGCACCTCAACCTCATCGGCTTCGTCGCCCTGTCGGTGTTCGGCGCTTATTACGCGCTGTCGCCATCGGCGGCGGCGAGCCGGATGGCGCGTCTGCACTACGTGCTGGCCACCGCGGCGGTGGTTGTCATTACGCCCGGCATCGTGCTCGCCCTTACTGGCGCGGGCGAGATCCTGGCCAAGATCGGCTCGGTGCTGGCGCTGGCCTCGATGGCGATGTTCGTCTGGATGGTGGTCAGGCACGGCACCTGCCGCGAGCCCACCGCCGAAGATCGCAGGACCGCCGTCCCGGCTGAGTGATCATCTTCCTGGGCCCGCCGATGCCTCCCGCGGCCGCGGGCGGGTGCCGCGGGCTCAGGACTTCTCGGCAAGCTCGATCAGGTTGGCGAGTGCCGCCACGCCCTGCCGGTTGATGTGCCGGCGGCCGAGCGCGATGTCGATGCGCATCGCCAGTTCGTGCGGGTCGGCGCCGCGCAGGTCGGACAGCTTCTCGATGCCGATCTCCTGCAGATAGTTGACCATCGTCGGGCCGATCGAGTGCGCCGCCAGCATCTTTTGCCGTTCACCATGTTCGATCAAAGCCGATTCCCTCGCCGCAACAGAGGCCTTATCCAACCGTTTCTTAAACAGTCTTGCCTAGGGTGCCGGCGATATGAAACGCCTTTCCCAGGGCCGCACGGAAGACGGAGTTTAGTGAGTGCGCTTTTCCGCGGCAACGACGGCCGACAGGCTTCTGCCCGAGCGTCTCGCGCTGCGGGCAAGGCCGCTGCTTGGCCGCCTGGACACGTTGCTGTCCGCCGCCGACGAGCGCGGCGAAGCCGGCCGCATGTCGCTGATCGCCTTCGTCATCCGCATCGTCTCGGCGGCCATCGCTTTTGTCAGCCAGGTGTTTCTGGCGCGCTGGATGGGCAGCTTCGAATACGGCATCTTCGTGCTTGTCTGGGTCATGATGGTGATCGCCGGCAACGTCTCGTGCCTCGGCTTCCACACCTCCGTCATCCGCTTCATCCCTGAATACCGCGAGAAGGGCATGATGGCCGAACTGCGCGGCATACTCGTGGCGAGCCGCCTCTTCGTGCTGGTTGCCTCGTCCGTAATCGCCGGCCTCGGCGCGCTCTCGGTCTGGCTGCTGGCGCCGCATATCGAGACCTACTACGTCGTGCCCTTCGTGCTCGGCTTCATCTGCCTGCCGATGATTGCCCTGTCGGATGTGCTGCAGGGTCTGGCGCGCGCCAACAGCTGGGCGCTGTTTGCGCTGTCGCCCACCTATCTCGTGCGCCCTGTGCTGATCCTCGTCTTCATGGCGGCGGCCATTCTCGCCGGCTATCCGGCCGATGCGCAGACGGCGATCCTGGTCGCCATATTCGCCACCTATGTCACCACGCTGGCGCAGTTCGTCGGCGTCACCTCGCGCATCGACCGCAGGCTGCCGGCCGGCCCGCGCAAGCTGCATTTCGGCCTGTGGTTCGCCGTGTCGATGCCGATCTTCCTCGTCGAGAGCTTCTTCTTCCTGCTCACCAACGCCGACGTGCTGATGGTCGGCTTCTACATGCAGCCTGACGATGTCGCGGTCTACTTCGCGACCGTGAAGGCGCTGGCGCTGGTGCATTTCGTCTATTTCGCGGTCAAGGCCGGCGTCGCGCAGCGCTATGCCGCCTATACGCATGGCGAGAGCGAGAAGCTTGCCGCCTTCGCCCGCGAGACGGTCGCCTGGACCTTCTGGCCGTCGCTCTTCATGGCGCTTGTCGTGCTGGCGCTCGGCGAGCCCATGCTGATGCTGTTCGGACCCGGCTTCGAGGCCGGCTATCCGCTGCTCTTCCTGCTGGTCATCGGCGTCGTGGCCAGGTCGGCTGTCGGTCCCTGCGAGAGCCTGCTGACGATGAGCGGCAACCAGAATGTCTGCGCCCTGGTCTATGCGCTGACGCTGGTGGTCAACGTCGCGCTCAGCGTCGCGCTGATCCCGGTCTTCGGGCTCTGGGGGGCTGCGATCGGCACCGCCGGCGCCATGCTTTTCGAGGCAATGGCGCTGTCCTTCACCGTGTGGCGCAGGCTCGGCATCGTGATGCTGATCTTCGCACCGCCTTCACTGGCCGGAGGCCACCGCTGATGGCTGCCGTTCCGTTGCTCGAGGAAATGACCGGCGGCCCGTCCGGCACGCTGATTGCGGGCCTTGCCGGCGTGGCCGACAGCCATCCCGACCGCGCCCAGGTGGAACTGCTGGCCAACCACCGCCCGCGCCGGCAGATGGCCATCTATCCGGCCTCGGCAGGCTTCGACCTCGTCGAGGAACTCGACTATCTCTGCAACCGCACCATCGAGCCCAACGTCTTCTTCAACCCGCGCTTCCTGGCGCCGGCCATGCCGCGGCTGGAAGACCGCGAGGTACGGCTTGCGGTGATCCGCGACGGCGATGAAAACCGCAGCCGGTTGCGGCTGCTGGTGCCCTTTTCGATCGAGCGCCCCGCCGTGCCGATCGGCGTGCCGGTGATGCGCAGCTGGGCCAACCCGTACGGGCCGCTCGGCACACCGCTGGTCGACCGCGACGACCCGCAGGGCGTGATCGAGGATTTCTTCGCCATGCTGTCGCGGCCGCATCTCAAGCTGCCCAAGGTCCTGGTCCTGCCCGACATGCGGCTCGACGGCGCCGTCGCGACGGTGCTGGCAAGCGTCGCCGAGGCGCGCGGCCTGCCGCTCGTCTCGTCCGGCCGCGACGAACGGGCCTTCCTCGAAAGCGACCTCGAGGGTGACGCCTATCTGAAGGCATCGCTGCGTTCGCACCATCACCGCGAATTCCGCCGCCTCAAGCGTCGCCTCGCCGACCAGGGCGCGCTCGAGCATCACGTGGCGCGCGGGCCAGAGGACATCCGTCCCGCCATCGAATCCTTCCTTTCACTCGAGGCGTCGGGCTGGAAAGGCCGCCGTCGCACGGCCATGGCCGTCGATCGCTACCGCGCCGCCTTCGCCCGCGAGGCAGTCCACGGGCTTGCCGAGCAGGACATGTGCCGGGTGCATTCGCTGACGCTCGACGGCAGGGTCATCGCCTCGCTGATCGTCTTCGTCGAATCCGGCGTCGCCTATACCTGGAAGACCACCTACGACGAGGCGTTCGCCGCCTATTCGCCAGGCACGCTGCTGATGATCGAGGTGACCAAGCAGCATCTCGACGATCCCAACATAGAGTTGACGGATTCCTGCGCGGTGCCCGACCATCCGGTGATGACGCGGCTGTGGAGCGAGCGCAAGCCGATGGGCACGCTCGTGATCGGCATGACGCCCGGCGCCGACCGGCTGACGCGGCAGGCCGCCTCGCAGTTGCATCTCTACCGCGAGACCCGCAACCTCGCGCGGCTCGTGCGCAACCGTGTGCGCGCCCTGCTGCGCGGCCGCTAAGCGCTGCCGGCCTCGCGCCGGGCGCGGTCGCGAAAGATCCGCCGGATGACCTTGCCGCTGGTGGTCAGCGGCATCGAATCGACGAACTCGACCTCGCGCGGATATTCGTGCGCCGACAGCCGCTCGCGCACCCAGAGCTTGATCTCCTCGGCGAGCTCGCCATTGCCCTCGACACCGTCGTTCAGCACGACATAGGCCTTGACGATCTCGGTGCGCAGCGGGTCGGGCTTGCCGACCGCCGCGGCCAGCGACACCAGCGGGTGGCCCGACAGGCAGTCTTCGATCTCGGTCGGGCCGATGCGGAAGCCGGCCGAGGTGATTACATCGTCGTCGCGGCCGAAGAAATGCACGTAGCCGTCCTCGTCCTCGACGCCCTGGTCGCCGGTCGTCATCCAGTCGCCGATGAATTTGGCCGCCGTCGCCTCCGGGTTCTGCCAGTAGCCGAGGAACATGACCGGGTCGGGCCGCGCAATGGCGATCTGGCCGGTCTCGCCGGACTTCACGCGACGCCCCTCCCCGTCGATGACCGCGACCCGGTGGCCCGGCACGGCGCGACCGATCGCGCCGGCGCGGCTGACGCCGATGGCAGCGCAGGACGACAGCACGAGATTGCACTCGGTCTGGCCGTAGAACTCGTTGATGGTGAGGCCGAACTCGGCGCGTGCCCACTCAAAGGTCTCGCGGCCGAGCGACTCGCCGCCCGAGCCGACGGTGCGCAGGCCAAGGTCGAAACGGCGGGCGATGTCCGGCACCGCCTTCAGCATGCGCAGCGCCGTCGGCGGGATGAAGGCGTTGCGCACCCGCATCTTCTCGGCGAGCAGCAGCGCCGCTTCCGGATCGAATTTCTCAAAGCGCGCCGCCACCACCGGCACGCCGAAGAACAGGCCGGGAAGGAGCACGTTGAGCAGCCCGCCCGCCCATGCCCAGTCGGCGGGCGTCCACAACAGGTCGTCCGGCCGCGGCAGGAATTCATGGTGCATCTGCACGCCCGGCAAATGGCCGAGCAGCACGCGGTGGCCGTGCAGGGCGCCTTTCGGCGGTCCTGTGGTGCCGGAGGTGAAGATCATCATCGCCGGGTCTTCCGGGCCGGTCGGCTCGACGTCGAAAACTTGCGAATTGTCGGCTACCAGTTGATGGAAGCCAACGGCGCCGCCAGCCGCGCCCTCGATCACGACGATGTGCTCGAGCCCCGGCAGCCGGCCAGTGATGCGTGCCAACTTGGCGTGGCCGGCGGCGGTGGTGAAAACGGCCTTCACGCCCGCTGTCTGAAGCCGGTATTCGAGCGCCTCGACGCCGAACAGCAGCGCCAGCGGCACCGCGATCGCCCCGAGCTTGTAGATCGCGACATGGGCGATGACCGTCTCGAAGCATTGCGGCAGGAGCAGCGCGACACGGTCGCCCCTTTGGACGCCGAGCTTGCGCAACCCGTTGGCCAGCGAATTGGAGTGTGCCGAGAGTTCGCCGAAGGTCAGCCGGTCTGGTGCGCCGTCAATCCTGTAGTCGAAGAGCGCCACGCGGTCAGGCGCTTCTGCGGCCCAGCGGTCGGAGACAGCCGCGCCGATGTTGAAACGCTCGGGAATGGTCCAGCGGAAGTCGTTGTAGAGGGCGTCGTAGGTGTCGCGCCGTTCGAGCATGGACGGTGGTCTCCGCTACGCCGCGAATGTCTGGTGCCCCCGGTCGGACTCGAACCGACAAGCCTTGCGGCGGAGGATTTTGAGTCCTCTGCGTCTACCAATTCCACCACAGGGGCGCCGCCCGCAAACGGGCTGAACGGCTGGGGACTATACGGAGAGGCGTTGCCTCGTCAACATATTCCCGGCGAATTCGCCCGGCCGGGCACCGCCTCCGGGGCGGCCGTCACGGGCCTGCGGCCAAAGCGGCCATTGTGCACTGCGCAAAATCTTCCTAAACACGCCGGGACCGTCCACGGGGATGCCCATGCTTCGACGACTCTATGACTGGACCCTGTCGCTCGCGGCACGCAAATCCGCCGAATACTGGCTGGCGATCATCGCCTTCATCGAGAGTTCGGTATTTCTCGTTCCGGCCGACGTTCTCTACCTGCCGATGGCGCTGGCGCGGCCCGACCGGGCCTATCGCTACGCGCTGGTCGCCACCATCGCATCGGTGCTGGGCGGCATCGCCGGCTGGTTTCTCGGCCACTACGCCTACGAGGCGGTCGCCAAGCCGGTTCTGGAGTTCTACGGCAAGCTCGACGCCTTCGAGACCCTGAAAATAACCTCGGGCGACGGCTTCATCCTTCTGATGCTGGTGACGTCGGGCATCGCGCATCTGCCACCGATCAAGGTTGTCACCATCCTTGCCGGGGCCATCGACTTCAACCTCGGCTGGTTCATCGCCTCGGCGATCGTGGCGCGCGGCGCCCGCTTCTTCTTCCTGGCGTGGCTGCTCCGGAAATACGGCGAACCGATCCGGCACTTCATCGAGAAGCGCCTCGGGATGATCGCGGCGGCCGGAGCCGTTGTCCTCATTCTGCTCTATATCCTGGTCAGATATGCCATGTGACCGACAGGCGGCCTGACCGATGACCGCGGCACGCTCAACCGGACGACGCTCATGAATTCCCTCACCGCCCCGACCGACCGCTTCCAGACCAATGTCGCCATCTTCCTGGCGCTGGCCATGGCGGCGACCGTGGGCACCGCGCTCGGCTTCGAGCATATTGGCGGCTACATCCCCTGCAAGCTCTGCCTCGGCCAGCGCATTCCCTATTATATCGGCGTCCCGGTGATGCTGCTCGCCGCCCTCGCGACCTATCTCCGCTGGCCTGCCGCCGTAACCCGCGGGTTGCTGCTGATCGGCGCGCTGCTGATGGTGTGGAGCCTGTTCCTCGGCGTGCGCCATGCCGGCGTCGAGTGGGGATGGTGGGCCGGACCGACCGACTGCGGCGCGGTGAGCGCGCCGGCCGAAACCGGCGGCAAGGGCGTTCTCGATGCAATCGACGCCTTCGTTCCGCCGTCCTGCGACAAGGCGGCGCTGCGGGTACTCGGCCTGTCCTTCGCCGGCTGGAACGCAATCGCGAGCCTGATCCTGGCCGTCGTCGCCTTCCGCGGCGCCTTCGCCAGGAAATGACGCCTGGAGCCTATGGCTCCAGTTCGACGTCCCAGTAGAGATAGTCCATCCAGCTTTCGTGCAGGTAGTTCGGCGGGAAGCGCTTGCCGTTGTTGTGCAGGTCGTGGACCGACGGCTTGTAGGGCTTCTGCAGCGGCCACATCTTGGCCTGCGCCGGCATCATGCCGCCCTTCCTGAGATTGCAGGGCGAACAAGCGGCGACGACGTTTTCCCACGTCGTCGCACCGCCGCTGTGGCGGGGGATGACGTGGTCGAAGGTCAGGTCTTCCGGCGTGCCGCAATACTGGCACTGGAAGCGATCGCGCAGGAACACGTTGAAGCGGGTGAAGGCGGGGTGGCGCGACGGCTTGACGTAGCTCTTGAGGCTGACGACGCTCGGCAAGCGCATCGAGAAGCTCGGCGACGAGACCTGATTGTCGTACTCGGCGACGATGTTCACGCGCTCGAGAAACACCGCCTTGATCGCGTCCTGCCAGGACCAGAGCGAGAGCGGGTAGTAGCTTAGCGGGCGGTAATCCGCATTCAACACCAGTGCAGGGAGCCCGTCTGGAGATACCGCGATAGTCACTTGCGATGTCCTCCTTGGCTCACAAAGCGATCGGCGCAGATATTGTAAGCAGGAGGTGACAGGAATGTGAAGCGTCTCGTGGAGCCCACGAGCCGGAAAAACTGCACAAAACGCAACATCTTGTCAGCGTCTACGAAGGCGGCGCGCCCTCCATTCCCTTTGTCTCGCGATAATAGGCCCAGAAAAGCCGGGACGCTACCCCCCGGTGAGGCGCCCATGATTCGGCCAGCCGAATCAGTTCCTTCTCGCCGGGCCGCGGGGCGATGCCGAGCGCATGGCCGACCGCGCTCTGCAGCGCGACGTCGCGCGCCGGGAAGATGTCGGGATGACCTGCGGCAAACAGCAGATAGACCTCCGCCGTCCACGGGCCGATGCCCGGGATGGCGGTCAGCTCGGCCATGGCCTCACCGGCCTCGATTGCGCAAAGCCGGTGCAGGTCGAAGCCGCCGGCGACGGCCGCCGAGAGGGCCAGCAGGGTGCGCTGCTTCGGCCGCGACAGGCCCGCCTCGCGGTAGAGCGCCTCGCCGCCGGCAAGC